>NZ_JBVILR010000010.1:0-278267 GCF_055580265.1 Streptomyces sp. NPDC032091
GCCGCGATCTGGCACAACCGGGCCACCGGAACACCGATCACACGATCACTGATCGCCTACGACCACTGACCAGGACTTCGGACTTACTCGTCTAGTCCTGCTCCGGGTGGTCGAGGTTCTGGAAGGCGAAGCCGAAGAGGCCTGCGGCCAGGACCCCGAAGCCGATCAGGAACAGCCACAGCCCCTGGACCACGCCCAGCCCCATGAGCGCGGCGCCGAGGGCGGTCAGGACGGGGTGGAAGCTGCGGTCGGGGAAGAAGATCCGGCGGCCGGACGCCTCCAGCACCTCGGCGTCCCCGCGGTCCTCCGGCCGCTCCCCGCCCCGCAGGTGCTGGCGCCACAGGAAGGCGGCCACCAGCCCGGACATCACGAAGGACACGCACAGCGCGGAGCTGCCCGCCGGGTCGGTGGAGAACCAGCGGTAGACGACGGTGGTGACCCCGAAGAACAGGGCCGTTCCGGTGAACAGCCAGGCCTCAGCCTTCACGGGGCACCTCCGGGTGGTGCAGGTCGAAGGCCGGGGACTCCGAGCGGATCCGCGGCACGGCGTGGAAGTTGTGGTGCGGCGGCGGGCAGCTCGTCGCCCACTCCAGGGAGCGGCCCCAGCCCCAGGGGTCGTCGACGCCCACCCGCTCGCCCCCGCCCTGCGTCTTCCACACGTTGTAGAGGAAGGGCAGCGTCGAGATCCCCAGGAGGAAGGCGCCGGTCGAGGAGAGGGTGTTGAGGAGGGTGAACCCGTCGGACGCCAGGTAGTCGGCGTACCGGCGCGGCATGCCGATCTCGCCCAGCCAGTGCTGGACCAGGAAGGTCAGCTGGAAGCCGGGGAAGAGGGTCCAGAAGTGCAGCTTGCCCAGCCGCTCGTCCAGCATCCGGCCGGTCAGCTTGGGCCACCAGAAGTAGAGCCCGCCGAAGGTGGCGAAGACGATCGTGCCGAAGAGGACGTAGTGGAGGTGGGCGACGACGAAGTAGCTGTCGGTCAGGTGGAAGTCCAGCGGCGGCGAGGCGACCAGCACCCCGGTCAGTCCCCCCAGCAGGAAGGTGACGAGGAAGCCGATCGACCACAGCATCGGCGTCTCGAAGGAGAGCGAGCCGTGCCACATCGTGCCGATCCAGTTGAAGAACTTCACCCCCGTCGGCACGGCGATCAGGAAGGACAGCAGGGAGAAGAACGGCAGCAGGACCGCGCCGGTCGCGAACATGTGGTGGGCCCACACCGTCGCGGACAGGCCGGTGATGGCGATGGTCGCCCCGATCAGGGACACGTAACCGAACATGGGCTTGCGGCTGAAGACGGGCACGATCTCGCTGACCACGCCGAAGAACGGCAGGGCGACGATGTAGACCTCCGGATGCCCGAAGAACCAGAACAGGTGCTGCCACAGCAGCGCGCCCCCGTTCGCCGCGTCGAAGACGTGCGCGCCGAACTTGCGGTCCGCCTCCAGGGCCAGCAGCGCGGCCGTGAGCACGGGGAACGCCAGCAGCGCCAGGATGGACGTGAACAGCACGTTCCAGGTGAAGATCGGCATCCGGAACAGGGTCATGCCCGGAGCGCGCAGGCAGACGATCGTGGTGATGAAGTTGACCGCGCCGAGGATGGTGCTCAGACCCGCCACCGCCAGCCCCATCGCCCACAGGTCGGGGCCCGTCCCGGGGGAGTGGACGGCCCCGTTGAGCGGGGCGTACGCGAACCAGCCGAAGGCCGCCGCCCCGTCGGCGGTCAGGAACCCGGAGACCACCATCAGGCCGCCGAAGAGGTAGACCCAGTAGGTGAAGGCGTTCATCCGGGGGAAGGCCACGTCCGGCGCGCCGATCTGGAGCGGCATCACGGCGTTGGCGAAGCCGGTGAAGGTCGGCGTCGCGAACAGCAGCATCATGATCGTGGCGTGGATGGTGAACAGCTCGTTGTACTGCTGGTTCGAGACGATCTGGAGCCCCGGCCGGGCCAGCTCGGCCCGCATCACCAGTGCGAGCACCCCGGCGAAGAGGAAGAAGCAGAAGGCCGTCACCAGGTAGAGGTTGCCGATCACCTTGTGGTCGGTGGTCGACAGCCAGCGCAGTACCGCCGAGCCCTGCCGGACCCGCCGCACGGTCCGCGCCGCGACCTCCGGTGGGGGTGAGGGGTCCAGTGCCGTCATCGGGTCCTCCGGGGAGCCTCGCAGCCTCACGGCCCCGCGGCCTGGGAGCCCCGCCGCCGGGCGTGTACCCCCTTCGACTACCGGCCCGCGGGCCCGCCGCCCTCCCGACGCGCCGGTACCCGCCCGGCCCCGGCCCCCGTATCGCCCACCCGGGGGAGTCGGGGGCCGCCCGGCGGGCGCGGGCGGCTAGGCGCCGCCGTGGGCGCGGGTGATGAGGTCGGTCGCGACCTCCAGGGCCGCCAGCCGGGTCGCCTCCGGGTCGGCCTCGTCCACGTGCTGGAGGAACATCATCCCCGCGTGCAGGGTGAACAGGGCGCTCACGCAGCGCACCTGGTCCGCCAGCGGCCCGTCCTCCGTGCGCAGCAGCTCGACCAGGGTGAAGATGCGCTGCTTGACGGTCTCCCCGATGCTCAGCTCGCGCATCGTCGCCTGGTTCTCGTGCATGAACCGGTACAGCTGCGTACCCGCGACCATCGCCTCGCTGTAGCGGCGCAGCATCTCGCGCTTGGTCTCCAGCGTCCGGGGCTGTTCCTTCGCCCATTCGATCAGCTCGTCGATGGGCCGGGTGCGGTCCTCGAAGACGCTGATGATGATGTCTTCCTTGGTCTTGAAGTGGTAGTACAGCGCCGCCTTCGTGACGTCGAGCCGCTCCGCGATCTCGCGCAGCGAGGTCTTCTCGTACCCCTGCTCGGCGAAGAGCTCCAGCGCGACCTCCTGGATGCGCTGGCGCGTGTTCCCGCGCTTGACCTGCGGTCCCGTGCCGCTGGAGCTGCTGGACATGTGTCTCCCCACGAACTTACTTGACGCCCGGCTAGTGACGGGTCTACCTTCCCCAGTGTAGTGAACTAGCCGGGCGGCAAGTAAGTGTCCGCGCAGGGAAGAAGAGATCGGTGTCACGGGGAGTGGACATGAGCGACGCAGTGAAGCAGGCCGGCAGCGCGGAGGAGGTGAAGCCGCGCAGCGTCCGCGTCGTCCTGATGGCGCTGATGATCGCCATGTTGCTCGCCATGCTCGACAACATGATCATCGGGACCGCGATGCCGACCATCGTCGGCGAGCTCGGCGGCCTCGAACACCTCTCCTGGGTGGTCACCGCCTACACCCTGGCCACCGCCGCCTCGACGCCCATCTGGGGCAAGGTCGGCGACATGTACGGGCGCAAGGGCTCCTTCCTCACCTCGATCGTCATCTTCCTCATCGGCTCCGCGCTCAGCGGCATGGCCCAGGACATGGGCCAGCTGATCGGCTTCCGGGCGATCCAGGGCCTGGGCGCCGGCGGTCTGATGGTCGGCGTCATGGCGATCATCGGTGACCTCATCCCGCCCCGCGAGCGAGGCAAGTACCAGGGCATGATGGCCGGCGTGATGGCCCTCGCCATGATCGGCGGCCCGCTCGTCGGCGGCACCATCACCGACCACATGGGCTGGCGCTGGTCCTTCTACATCAACCTCCCGCTCGGCGCCGTCGCCCTCGCGATGGTCAGCGCCGTGCTGCACCTGCCCAAGAAGAAGGCGCAGGGGAAGATCGACTACCTGGGTGCCGCCCTGCTGACCGTGGCCATCACCTCGACCGTCCTCGTGACGACCTGGGGCGGCACCGAGTACGCCTGGGGCTCCGGGCAGATCATCGGCCTGATCGTGGCGGGCGTCCTGTCCGTCGCCGCCTTCCTCTACGCCGAGACCAAGGCCGCCGAGCCGGTCATGCCGCTGCACATCTTCCGCAGCCGCAACTTCACCCTGATGTCCGTCATCGGCTTCCTCGTCGGCTTCGCCATGTTCGGCGGCGTGCTCTACCTCCCGCTCTTCCAGCAGGCGGTCCAGGGCGCCTCCGCCACCAACTCCGGCCTGCTGCTCCTGCCGATGCTGCTGTCGATGATGGTCGTCTCGCTCATCGCGGGCCGCATCACCACCAGCACCGGCAAGTACAAGGTCTTCCCGATCGTCGGCGGCGCCCTCATGGTCGCCGGACTGTTCCTCCTCGCGACCATGGACACCGGCACCACGCGCCTGGTCTCCGGCCTCTACATGGCCGTCCTCGGCGCCGGCCTCGGCTTCCTGATGCAGATCACCATGCTGGTCGCCCAGAACAGCGTGGAGATGAAGGACATGGGTGTCGCCTCCTCGTCGGCCACCCTCTTCCGCACCCTCGGCGGCTCCTTCGGCGTCGCCCTGATGGGTTCGCTGTTCACCTCCCGCGTCACGGACACCATGTCCGAGCGCCTCGGCCCGCAGGCCGCCAAGGCCTCCGGCTCCGCCCAGCTCGACGCGGCCAGCCTGGCCAAGCTGCCGGAGGCCGTCCGCGACGCCTACCAGCACGCGGTCGCCGCCGGCACGCACTCGGCGTTCCTGCTCGGCGCGGCCATCGCCGTCATCGGCTTCGCGCTCGCCTGGTTCGTCAAGGAGGTCCCGCTGCGGGGCGCCGGCCCGGCCCCGGCCGGCGGCGGGAACGCCCAGGCCGCGTCCTCCCCGGCGGACTCGTTCGCCCACTGACGCGCACCGCCCAAGAGGCGGGTGGGGCCCGGGACTTCCCGGGCCCCACCCGCCTCTTCGCGTTCCTCCGGGGGCCGGCGAGACCCCCGTGACTACTGTGGCCATAAAGGACCAAAGTCCTCATTACCTGGAATTTATGGGGCAATTGAGGGGAACTTTCTCAGGTTCGAAGGCGTCCTGATCCACATGACGCGCACGCAGAAGCACAGCCTCCGAGCCCGGATAGCCGTCGCGGCCTCGGCCGCAGCCGTCGCCGCCACCGTGTGGGGGGCCGCCGCCCTGCTCCCCGCCGGGGAAGACCACCACGTTCCCCGCCACGAGAACGCGTCACGCCAGGGCGGCGCGGCGGAGGACGGCAAGCCGGGCGCTCCCGCCGGGACGCCCTCCTCCGCCGTGCCCGACACCATCGCCCACGCCTCGGAGGCCGGCGGGAACGCCGTCGACATCACCATCGACGACGGCCCCGACCCCCGCTGGACCCCCCAGGTCCTCGACGTCCTGGCCAAGTACGACGTGAAGGCCGTCTTCTGCATGATCGGACCGCAGGCCAGGGCTCACCCCGACCTGGTCAAGGAGGTTGTCGCGGCCGGACACCGGCTCTGCGACCACACCATGGACCACGACACGACGATGGCCGCCAAGCCCGTCGCCTACCAGCAGGCGCAGATCCTCGACGCGAAGAAGCTGATCGAGGAGGCCGCGGGCGGCGGCGCGAAGGTCGAGTACTACCGCGCCCCGGGCGGGGCCTTCACCCCCGACAGCCGCCGCATCGCCGCGGCCGCCGGGATGCGCCCGCTCGGCTGGAACGTCGACACCAAGGACTTCGGCAGGCCCGGGACCGCCGCCATCGTCGCCAACGTCAAGCGCGAGATCGGCAACGGCCCCACGATCCTCTTCCACGACGGGGGCGGCGACCGCCGCCAGACCGTCGCCGCCCTCGACCAGGTCCTGGCCTGGTTGAAGGACGAGGGGCGGCCGACCGGATTCCCGGTCCGCACCGCCCCCTGACACGCCGTCGCGCGGCGAACGGGTGACGGTCTGCCACCCGGAGCCGCCCGCGGTGTTCCCTGGTCGCGCACGCCGCCCCGTACGCGCGCAGCCCGTACGCACGCACCCGCCAGGAGACCACCGTGATCCCCGAACACCAGCTCGGCGACCCCGCCGTCCGCGCCTTCGTCACCGCCGTCAACGCGGGCGACCGGCAGGCCTTCGGTGCGGCCCTGACCCCCGGCGCGACCATGTCCGACGACGGCAGCGACCGCGACCTGAACGACTGGGCCGAGCGGGAGATCTTCTCCTCCAACGCCCACATGGACGTCGAGTCCGAGGCCGACGGGGGCCGCTCCCTGGTCGCCGACTACCGCAACGACACCTGGGGCGCGATGCGCACCGCCTGGCGGTTCACCGTCGAGGACGGACGCGTCAGCCGCTTCGAGACCGGCCAGGCCTGACCGCCGCCCCCCGGGGCCCTACAGCCCCCGCGCCACCCGGAGCACCGCCGCCGTCAGCGGCCCGTTCTCCGGGGCCAGCCCGCCCGGGAAGCCGAAGCGGCGGCGCGTGTACCCGTACGCGATGCCCGTCACCGGGTCGGCGAAGCCGTTGGCCCCCGCCGCGCCGCAGTGCCCGAACGCCTCCGGGCCCACAGCGTGCTGCTTCTCGAAGCCCAGCCCGAAGTGGTCCGCCTCCAGGACGACCGCGTCCTGGCCCGGCGTGTGCAGCCGCGCCACCTCGGCCGCCGTCCCCGGGGCGAGCAGCGCCGGGAGCCCCTCCAGCCCGCTGATCGCGGCCGCGTACATCGCCGCCACCCCGCGCGCGGTGCCCACACCGCCGGCCGAGGCCGGGCCCAGGGCCTTCACCTTCGGGTGGTTGGCGTACGCGACCATGTCCATCGGCGGCTCGTGGTGCATGTTGAAGGCCACCCGCATCAGCTCCGGCATCGGCCCGCCCGAGGCCAGCAGTTCCAGCTGCGCCGGCGTCGGCAGCATCTCCAGCACCGGCTTCCAGCGGCCCTCCAGCGCGGCCGGCAGCCCCATGTACAGGTCCAGCCCGTACGGCGCCCGCACCCGCCCCTCGTAGACCTCCTGGATCGAACGGCCCGTCACCCGGCGCACCACCTCGCCGGTCAGCGCGCCGATCACGAACGCGTGGTAGCCGTACGCCGTCCCCGGCTCCCAGCGCGGCTTCTGCCCGGCCAGCGCGGCCGCCACGAGGGCGTCGTCCGCCATCAGCTCGTACGAGAACGCGTCCACCGCGATCAGCCCGGAGCCGTGCGCGACCAGCTGTCGCAGCGTCAGCCGCTCCTTGCCGTCGCCCGAGAACTCGGGCCAGTACTCCACCACCGGGGCGTCCAGGTCCAGTACGCCCTCCTGCACCAGCAGGGCCAGCACCAGGTGGGCGGCGCCCTTGGTGATCGAGAAGACCCCGCTCAGGGTGTCCCCGTCGGTCTCCTCGCCGCCCCACAGGTCCACCACGGGCCGGCCGTGGTGACGTACCGCCAGCTGGGCCTCCGGGGAGTGCGGCTCCGCCGCGACGAAGGCCTCGAACGCCTCCCGCACCGGCTCCCAGCCCGCCTCCACCGTACCGTTCACCGTCACGCTCATGACATCCCCCGTAACCATCTGTCGATCATCGCGTCGTTCGCGCACAGACAACCAGAGCCGGTCGGCTCATATGCCCGGCGTGGCCGGAATCTGTCACCTGCGCCCGCACGCCCCGCTCACGTACGGGTGAACGCGCGCGCGGCCACGTTCCGGCCCCGCCGCAGGTGCCGTTGGACCGGGCATGAAGCGCACCCGCACCGCCGCTCTCACCACCGCCGCCGCCCTCGCGGCCCTCACCCCCGCCCTCGGCCAGGCGGCCGCCACCGCCGCCGACGGCAAGGGGAACCTCCCCCAGGACCCGGTCGGGAGTGGGAAGGCGTGGAGCAAGGACCAGAAGCACAAGGTGGAAGGACAGGTCCGCTTCCACCCCGGCGTGCAGTACAAGACCGTCACCCGGCCGGGATCGGCGGCCGCCCCCGAATGGGAACGCAAGACCGGGGACCCCGACACGCTGGCCTGGATGCCCTCGTACGAGTTCGCCTGGACGGTCTCCGACGTCCTGGTGAACAAGGGCCTCACCACGAAGAACGGCAAGCACGCCCTCACGCTGCACGCCGTCCTGCGCGACGCGCGGGGCAGCGCGGTCGGGGAGGTGCACAAGGAGCTGAAGGGCCAGGCGGCGACCGGGAGCCAGAAGGTCGCGGGGAACAAGCGGATCGCGTGCGACACCGGGGACTACACGGTGGAATGGACGCTGGAACGCCCCGGCTACGCCACGGTCGGCGGCACCCTGCGCTGGAACTCCGGCTGCGAGCAGTACCGGACGGCGTTCGCGGCGGAACACACCGGCAACTAGCCGCCGCGGGCGGGGGGAACGGGAGGAAGGCCTGCCGCCCTGCGCACCTTGTGGGCGCTCGTCGGGCGACGGGGCCACGGCTCTTGGATCAAGTGCCGCCGGCCATTCTGCCGTACGGGAAGGGGCGCCACGGGAGGCGAAGGTCCCTTCTCAGCCGTGTTTCAGCCGTTCTTCCGGCCCGCCTCGGCCGCCTTCGCGGCGATGCCCTCCAGCACGGCCTTGGCGTCGCCGTTGGCGTCGACGGCGTGCCCGATGTTGCGCTTGATGGTGTCGCTGACGGTCACCCAGGACGGGTCGTTGACGGGGTAGAGCTGCGCCCCGCGCAGGGCGGTCAGGAACTGCTCGTCGTTGCGGTCGAGGCCGCCGCCCGAGGGGGTGCGGGAGGCCGAGACCGTCGAGGGCAGCAGGTGGTAGCGGCCGGCGAAGTCCGACAGGTTCTTGTCCTGGTAGACGTAGTCCAGGAACTTGCCGATCTCCGTGCCCTTTCCGTTCTGCTTGAACGCCATCATCCAGTCGGCCACGCCCACGGTCGGCGGGGTCTCGCCCGCGCCGAGGCTGTCCGAGATGGGCATGGGCACGGCATTGACGGTCATGCCCTTGGCGCGGGCCTCGTGCAGCAGCGAGGGGTAGCCGTTGACCATGCCGACCTCCCCGCGCAGGAACGCGGCGAAGGCGTCGGCGCGGTTGAGCTGGGACGGCGGGGTCGGGCCGGTGAGGCCGGGGGTGACCAGCTTGTCCTTCAGCCAGCGGAAGGTCGCGATGTTCTGGTCGGAGGCGAGGCTGTAGTTGCCGCTGCTGTCGGCGTACCCGCCGCCGTTGCTCAGCTCCCAGATCATCGCCTCCGCGTGGGCCTCCTCGGGGCCCAGCGGCAGGGCGATGGGGTACTTCACGCCCTTGTCCTTGAGCGCCTTGGCGTCGGCCGTGAGGTCGGACCAGGTCTTCGGCGCGGTGATCCCGGCCTGGCGGAACAGGGCGTCGTTGTAGAAGAGCAGTCGGCTCGACGCCACGAAGGGCAGGCCGTAGAGGGTGTTGCCGACCGAGCCGGCCTCGGAGAGCGGCTGGAGGAAGTTCGCCTCGGCGCTGATCGACAGGAGCTCTTCCGCGGAATACAGCTTTCCCTGTGCCGCGAAGTCCGAGTAGGAACCCATGAGGGCCATGTCCGGCGCATTGCCGGCCTTGACCATACGGGAGACCTCGCGGTCGATGTCGGCCCAGGGCAGGAGCTGCACCTGCACCTTGATGCCGGGATTGGCGGCGGTGAAATCCTTCGTGACCTTGTCCCAGAAAGTCTTCGAGCTGGTGGCCGCGGTGTCGCCGTATTCGGCGGCCACCAGACGCAGCGTGGTGCCGCCGCCCGCGCCGCTGCCGGAAGACCCGCAGCCGGACAGCGGTAGGAGCAGGCCGAACACGGTCGCCGCGGCGGCGGGGCCGAACATTCTTCGTTGCACGGATGGATACCCCTGATTTTCTTTCGAGTCCCGTTATTACTTATGAGTTGCTCCGGGCTGGGGTGTCCCGCCGTGGCCCGTCCTGGCCGGAATTCTCTCCCGAGGGCGGCGGAGTTGTTTCCATGGGGTCGGGCTTTGTGTTCAATGCTCCAAATTCGCATTTCCTCGTTTGTGTTTTCGGATATGCCGGGCCGAAAGGGAACGCGCGTAGACACACCGAAAAGCCCGTTTCCTTCCGGAAAACGGGCTGGGGGGTGGGGGGGCGGGCGCCGGCCTAGTCGGCGAACTCGCCGGCGTACGGGTCGGGCTCGCCCGTCTCGGGGTTGCGGCCCTCCTGCCAGCGGCGCTGGGCCTTGCGCCAGTGCACGAAGCTGAGGTGGCCGCCGTCCCAGAAGGTGATGCTGACGGGGGTGACGTCGAACTCGTCGGAGCACATCCGCAGCAGGAACTCGGCCATGCCGTACGGGTACACCGCGAAGGCGTCGGCGGTGTGCCGGCCGGCGACGAGCACCGGCCAGCGGTCGGGATCGGGGTCGGTGGTCAGCCAGCAGAGGATGTCGGCGCCGGCGGTGGCCCCCCAGGCGATGATCGACTCCGGGTCCACGTCGAACGCGGCCCGGCCGCCCCCGGCCTCCCAGACGGCCCGGGCGTTGGCGGTCTCCTCCGCCATCCCGGCCGGGTCCCACTGGAGTCCGGGCTTCGGGAGGGGCAGCAGGATCTCGGCCTCGCCGTTGATGGACCCCGCGCCGAAACGGCCCATGAACGCGACGAAGTCGGAGGGGAAACGGGTCCCCCAGACGGCCTCGGCCGCCTGCCAGTCGACGTCCTCGTCGGCGCCGTGCGTCGCCGGCATGATCTGCTCCAGCGCCTTGACCCGCGCGTTCTCCGTCATGCCCGCCGCTCCCCTGACACCCCACGTCAACCGCCCCAACCTACCGCCCGGCGGCGCCGACGGCCTAGGGGTGGTCGGGACGCTCCAGTGCGACGGTGGTGCCCACTCGCAGGCCCCAGGCCGCCATCGCCCCCGCCTCGGCCTCCAGGACGTGCCGGGCGCGGGGGCGGGGGAGGCCGAGGCGGCCCGGGGGCATGGTGGTGAGGGCGATGACGCGCAGGCGGCGGTCGAGGTAGGCCACGTCGATGGGGAACCGCATGCGGAAGGTGTGCACGGAGGCGGCGGGGGTGAGGAGGATCGCCCCCTCGATCCCGTCCCGGCCGAGGAGGCCGCGGGTGCGGGCGCGGTAGGAGGCGGCGATCTCCAGGGGGAGGGCGGCGCGGGGGGTGAGGAGGGTCGCGGTGCCGTCCTGATAGGCCATGCGGCCACCCTAGGCTCCGCCGGCGCGGCTGACAGGATCCGCCCCGAACGCCCGCGGGGCCGGGAGTGGCCCCGCTACCGTCGGCGGATGGGCGTAGTCGTGATCGTTCTCGCCGCCGCGTACGGCGTGGCCGTCGGGGCCGGGCTGCCGCGGGCCGCGTACCGGCTTTCCGTCGAGCCCGGCGAGCCCTGGCGCGCGCACCACCCCGACGGGCGGCCCCTCGCGGGCTGGTTCGGGGCCGGGGGCGGGGGCGGCCCGCGGTGGGTCCCGGCCGCCGTCTCCGCGGCCGTCTGCGGGGCGCTGGCGGCCGCCGGCGGGGCCCGGCCCGAGGCGGCGGTGTTCGTCGCCGTGGCGCCCCTCGTGGTGCTGCTCGGCATCGTCGACCTCGCCGTGCACCGGCTGCCCGACGTGCTGACCCTGCCCCTGGCCGCGGCCACCGCCGCCCTGCTCGGCGTGGCCGCCCTCCTGCCCCGCGCCGCCGGCACCTGGCGGGGGGCCCTGCTCGGCGGGGCGGCGCTCGGCGCGGCGTACCTCCTGCTGTTCCTGATCAACCCCGCCGGCATGGGTCTCGGCGACGTCAAGCTCGCGCTCCCCCTCGGGGTCGCTCTTGGGTGGTACGGGTGGGGGGTATGGGCCGCCGGGGCCTTCCTCGGGCTGCTCTACGGGGCCGTGTACGGCCTCGGCCTGCTGCTGACCAGCCGCGCGACCCGGAAGGCCGGCTTCGCGTTCGGGCCCTTCATGGCCGCCGGAGCCTTCACCGGAGTGCTCCTGGGCGGATTCGGAGCGTAATCATTTCGCGCCGATGCACGCAGGACGCTTTACGAAGGGTTATGGTGGAACCCCCCCCTCGGGCCGGTCCGTATCCCCCCCACGGACCGGCCCGTTTTTCTTTTTCTCCACCGCACGGGCAAAGGCGCAGGTCAGCCGCGCTGGGCCCAGATGTTGGTGCCGGGGGTGGAGACGGCGAAGGAGTCGATCTCCTTCAGCTCCTGCTCCGACAGCGGAGCCCCGGCCAGCGCGGCCACGTTCTCCTCCAGCTGCTTCACGCTCGACGCGCCGATCAGGGCCGAGGTCATGCGCTCGTCCCGCAGCACCCAGTTCAGCGCGAGCTGGGCCAGCGACTGCCCGCGGCGGGCCGCGATGTCGTTGAGGCCGCTCAGCCGCCGCACCACGTCTTCCGACAGCAGCGACGGGTTCAGCGACTTGCCGGCGGCGGCCCGGGAGTCCTCCGGGATGCCCTGGAGGTACTTGCCGGTCAGCAGGCCCTGGGCGAGCGGCGCGAAGGCGATGCAGCCCATGCCGGCCGCCTCCAGGGTGTCCAGCAGCCCGTCCTCCTCCGTCCAGCGGTTGATCATGGAGTACGAGGGCTGGTGGATGAGCGGGCGCACGCCCATGTCCCGCAGGATCCGCACGGCCTCCGCGGTCTGCTCCGCCGTGTACGAGGAGACGCCGACGTAGAGCGCCTTGCCCTGCTGGACCGCGGACGCGAGGGCGCCCATGGTCTCCTCCAGCGGGGTGTGCGGGTCGAACCGGTGCGAGTAGAAGATGTCGACGTAGTCGACGCCCATCCGCTTCAGGGAGGCGTCCAGCGACCCGAGCAGGTACTTGCGGCTGCCCCACTCGCCGTACGGGCCGGGGTGCATCAGGTAGCCGGCCTTCGTGGAGAGGACCAGCTCCTCGCGGTGGCGCGCGAAGTCCTGGGCGAAGATCTTGCCGAAGTTCAGCTCGGCGGAGCCGGGCGGCGGGCCGTAGTTGTTGGCCAGGTCGAAGTGGGTCACGCCCAGGTCGAACGCGCGGCGCAGGATCGACCGCTGGGACTCCAGGGACTTGTCGTCGCCGAAGTTGTGCCAGAGGCCGAGGGAGATGGCGGGGAGCTTGAGTCCGCTGTGGCCCGTGCGCCGGTAGGGCATGGAGTCGTAACGGGAGGGCTCTGCCCGATAGGGATTGGTATCAGTCACGTTGTCCTTGCTATCACGGACTTGTGACCTACCGAGTTGGGTACCCGATCCCGCCGCGCAGTAATGTGGCGGGGACTCGGGGGAGACCGCAATTCGCACGGGGGCATGGCACGGAGGGGCTGGAAGATCGTGAAGCTGCGCGACCTGGTGTACAAGCTGTACGCGCGCCGGGTGGAAGGTCGCCTCGACCATGACGCGTCGCCCAAGCACATCGGCGTCATCCTGGACGGGAACAGGCGCTGGGCCAAGGCGTCCGGAGGAACCACGGAGCAGGGCCACCAGGCCGGCGCCGACAAGATCTCCGAGCTGCTGGGCTGGTGCACCGAGACGGACGTCGAGGTCGTCACGCTGTGGATGCTCTCCACGGACAACCTGGACCGGCCCGAGTCCGAGCTCCGCCCGCTGCTCAACATCATCGAGAACACCGTCAGGGGCCTCGCCGAGGACGGCCGCTGGCGCGTCCACCACGTCGGCAACCTGGACATCCTGCCGTCCCGCACGCAGACCGTGCTGAAGGAGGCCGAGGAGGCCACGCACGACATCACCGGGATAACGGTCAACGTCGCCGTGGGCTACGGCGGCCGCCAGGAGATCGCGGACGCGGTCCGCTCGCTGCTCCTGGAGCACGCCGAGAAGGGCACCTCCTTCGAGGAGCTCGCCGAGGTGCTGGACATCGACCACATCGCGGAGCACCTCTACACGCGCGGCCAGCCCGACCCCGACCTGGTGATCCGCACCAGCGGCGAGCAGCGGCTGTCCGGGTTCATGCTGTGGCAGAGCGCGCACTCCGAGTACTACTTCTGCGAAGTGTTCTGGCCGGCCTTCCGCAAGGTCGACTTCCTGCGCGCGCTGCGCGACTACGCGGCCCGGCACCGCCGCTACGGGACCTGACGCCCGGCGGCCGAAACCCCCTCGGAGCCACTCCGGTCCCACCCCTCCCCTTCGGGAAGCCTTCACCTGGGCTTCACCGAGCGTCCGTCATATGCCATGGCATGGGCGCCCTCGTTCAAGGGCATAAGCCTTGCAGGTCGATGCCCGATCCACGGGTGTCGCATCTCAGCGGACGGCACAGGGCCGTCCGCCCGGGAGGCCCTTTGCACCAGGACGCGCGTGCGGTTCGCACGGACGGAATGGAGGGCCGGAAAGCGGCCCTGGCACAGGCGCCGTTGACCGGTCCGGTCTTCATGGCCCGACCTCTTCCGAGGGGGTACGTCCTTCCGTGGTGACCAGCACAAAGCGCCGCCTGTCCGACAGGCGGACCTACGTCCTCGACACCAGCGTCCTGCTGGCAGACCCCAACGCGATCACCCGCTTCGACGAGCACGAGGTCGTGCTCCCGATCGTGGTGATCACCGAGCTGGAGGCGAAGAGGCACCATCCCGAGCTCGGCTACTTCGCCCGTCAGGCCCTGCGCCTGCTCGACGACTTCCGGGTCCGCCACGGCCGCCTCGACGCCCCCATCCCGCTGGGCGATCTGGGCGGGACCCTGCGCGTCGAGCTCAACCACTCCGATCCCGGCGTCCTGCCGGCGGGATTCCGGCAGGGGGACAACGACTCGCGCATCCTGGCGGTCGCCCGCAACCTCCAGGCCGAGGGCTACGACGTCACGGTGGTCTCCAAGGACCTGCCGCTGCGCATCAAGGCCTCGTCCGTGGGCCTGCTGGCCGAGGAGTACCGGGCGGAACTCGCCATCACCGACGCCGGCTGGACCGGCATGAGCGAGCTCGCCCTCTCCGGGGAGCAGGTGGACCTCCTCTACTCCGAGGAGCGGCTCTACGTGCCCGAGGCGGCCGAACTGCCCGTGCACACGGGTCTGATCCTCCAGTCCGAGCGCGGCAAGGCCCTGGGCCGGGTCACCGCCGACGGCAACGTCAAGCTCGTACGGGGCGACCGCGACGCCTTCGGGCTGCACGGCCGCAGCGCCGAACAGCGCATCGCCCTGGACCTGCTGCTCGACCCGGAGGTCGGGATCATCTCGATGGGCGGCAGGGCCGGCACCGGAAAGTCGGCGCTGGCGCTGTGCGCGGGCCTGGAGGCGGTCCTGGAGCGCCGGCAGCACCAGAAGGTGATGGTCTTCCGGCCGCTGTACGCGGTGGGCGGCCAGGACCTCGGCTACCTGCCGGGCGACGCCAACGAGAAGATGAGCCCGTGGGCGCAGGCGGTCTTCGACACCCTCTCGGCGGTCGCCGGCCGCGAGGTCATCGAGGAGGTGCTGAACCGCGGGATGCTGGAGGTCCTGCCCCTCACGCACATCCGCGGCCGTTCCCTCCACGACGCGTTCGTCATCGTGGACGAGGCGCAGTCCCTGGAGCGCAACGTCCTGTTGACCGTTCTGTCCCGTATCGGGGCCAATTCGCGGGTGGTTCTGACCCACGACGTCGCCCAGCGGGACAATCTCCGCGTCGGCCGGTACGACGGAGTGGTCGCCGTCGTTGAGAAGCTGAAGGGGCATCCGCTCTTCGCCCACGTCACGCTGACCCGCTCCGAGCGCTCCCCGATCGCCGCGCTCGTCACGGAGATGCTCGAATCGCTCTGATCGCCCACGGGGTGCGAGGAAGGACCGTACGGGTCAAATCCCCCATAGTGGGACGGTGAGTTGACGCCGTCCGGCGAAGGCGCAGGAGCCTAGCCGGACGGCGTCCTTCCGCACAGGCCTTTGGCGAAATCGGCTGCGCCGTGCCTGGTGTGACGTTTAACACGCAACGCAGAATTGCCTTGCGGCGTCGAGGTCCGGCAGAGTCTGTTTTCCGTCAGGCCCCGCATACGGCACTCCTGTATCTCCAGTTGGGGATACGCGCAGTACTCCAGTGACCGAACACCACGGAGTCCAGTGTCGAAGGGGCACTCTTGCGGTCGCGCGGTCACTGCGGACGCTGCTGGAAGGACACCGTGTGAGTCGGATCTCGGTCCGGGGGTTCGCCGTGGCTTCGGCCACCGCCGTCACCACCGTCGGCGCAGTCGTCGGCGTCGCCACTGGGGATGCCGCCGCCTCGAACGACCTTGAGACGACCGCGTCCGGAGCGACTCTCCTCACCGACATCCCGGTCGGCGATCAGGCGCAGGTCCAGAGCGGGTCCCTGACCCAGCAGGCCGACGCCATCGCCCACGCCGCCGACGCCGACGCCAAGCGCTCGGCGGAGGAAGCCGCCCGCATCCAGGCCGCCGAGGACGCCAAGTCCAAGAAGGCCGACGCCGAGAAGGCGGAGCAGGAAAAGAAGGACGCGGACGCCAAGAAGCTCAAGGACGAGCGCGACGCCGCCGAGGGCATCGCCAGCCGCTCGGCCACGCGCGACGCCGGCGACTTCCCGGTCCAGGGCTCCTACACGATCGCCCAGGTCAAGGACATCGCCCGGCAGCTGGTCCCCTCGGGCCAGTTCCAGTGCTTCTCCAACATCATCAACGAGGAATCGACCTGGAACTACCAGGCCGTGAACTCCTCTTCGGGCGCCTACGGCCTGGTCCAGGCGCTCCCCGGTTCGAAGATGGCCTCGGCCGGCTCGGACTGGCGCACCAACCCGGCCACCCAGATCAAGTGGGGCCTGGGCTACATGAACGAGCGCTACGGCAGCCCCTGCAGCGCCTGGAGCTTCCACCAGGCCAACGGCTGGTACTAGAGGCCCGGCGGACCGCGCCCGCGCACAACCCCGGGGAACCCCACACCGTCCTACGGTGTGGGGTTCCTCGCGTGTACGGTCGTGCGAGGTGTGGCCGCAGGGCGGGGGAAGGGAACGACATGGCGAAGAGGACGGGCTGGCTCGGCCGGCTCGGCAGAGGGCTCAGCCGGATGGAGGCGCGCCTGGACGAGCGGCGGGCGGAGGTCGAGGCGGAGGCCGAGGCCGACGCGGAGCCGCTGCCGCTGCCTGCCGCGGCCCGTCCCCGGGCGCAGGCCCCCGCCGCGTACGAGGAGCCCCCGCCGCCCGTGCGGCCCGACCCGGCGGCCGTCATCCCCTGGGGGGTGCGCGTCGCCGCCGAGGCCAGCTGGCGGCTGCTGCTGCTCGCCGGGATGGTCTGGGTGCTGATGAAGGTGATCAGCGAGGTCCGCCTGGTCGTCCTCGCCTTCGCCGCCGCCCTGCTCGTCACCGCGCTCCTCCAGCCGTTCGTGGTCCGGCTGCGCCGGATCGGGCTGCCGCGGGGCCTCGCCACCGCCGTCACCGCGGTCCTCGGCTTCGTCGTCATCGGACTGGTCGGCTGGTTCGTGGTCTGGCAGGTCATGGAGAACCTCGACGACCTCTCCAGCCGGCTGCGCGAGGGCATCAACGAGCTCAAGAGCTGGGCACTGGACAGTCCGTTCCACGTGACCGAGAAGCAGATCAACGACATCGCGAAGAACCTCAGCGAGACCATCGGCACCAACACCGAGGAGATCACCTCCGCCGGCCTCCAGGGCGTGACGGTGCTCGTCGAGGTGCTGACGGGCATGCTGCTCGCGATGTTCTCGACGCTGTTCCTGCTCTACGACGGACAGAAGATCTGGAACTGGGTGCTCGGGCTGGTCCCGTCCGCCGCCCGCCCCGGCGTCGCCGGAGCCGGCCCGCGCGCCTGGCGCACCCTCACCGCGTACGTGCGCGGCACGGTCCTCGTCGCCCTCATCGACGCCGTCTTCATCGGCCTGGGGATCTACTTCCTCAAGGTGCCGATGGCGGTGCCGCTCGCCGTGTTCATCTTCCTCTTCGCCTTCATCCCGCTCGTCGGCGCGGTGGTCTCCGGCGCCCTCGCGGTGGTCGTCGCCCTGGTGACCCAGGGGCCGTTCACCGCCCTGATGGTGCTGCTCGTGGTCCTGGCCGTCCAGCAGATCGAGGGGCACGTCCTCCAGCCCTTCATCCTGGGCCGGGCCGTACGGGTCCACCCGCTCGCGGTCGTGCTGTCGGTCGCGGCGGGCGGGATGATCGCCGGCATCGGGGGCGCGGTCGTCGCCGTCCCGCTGGTCGCCGTCACCAACACCGTGGTCGTCTACCTGCGCGCGTACTCCCGCGAGCGCCGCCTCGCTCCCGCCTCCCCGACCGGCCCCGGCCCGCACGGGGCCACCTCCGTCCAGTCGGCGGAGCGGGAGGCCCGTGGATGATCGGTGAGCCCGAGCTCGAAGGGGAGTGGGCCACGGACGTGCCCGCCGCGCCCTCCGACACCGCCGGACCGGCCGGGCGGAGCGGCTCCTTGCGGGCGGCGCCCTGGCGGTGGGCGCTGGGCGGGGCGGTCCTGGCCTCCGCGGTGTTCGCCGGGGTCCTGGTCGTGCAGGAACGCTACGGCGAGAGCGGGCCCCCGATCCGCTACCGGCACAGCGAGCAGCTGTGCACGGAGACCCCGCTGAAGGCGGTCGGAACGGTCCTCGGCGGCCTGGACCGGGGCGTGCCGGGCAACGGCGAGGGGCCCGCGCTGGACTGGTCGAACTGCTTCGCCAACGGGAACAGGGAGGACCAGGCCTTCCTCTCCTACGCCCAGGTCCTGGTCGAGCTGCACAAGAAGACCGACCCGGCGCCGGAGTTCGCGGCCGTCCCGGTGCTGGACCCCTATGTGCTGCCCCTGGCGGCCGAGCGGGTGCCCGGGCTGGGCGAGCGGGCGGTGTTCTCCGGTTCGCTCCAGGCGCCCCGGCTCCAGGTGCTCGACGGCGGGGCGGTCTTCACGCTCACCGTCCACTGGTGGGGCCGCGGCGACGGCGGCAAGAGCGACCTCGACGCGGACGCGGTCAAGGCGGCGATGGCCGAGGACATGCGCGCCCTGCTGACCCGGCTGCGGAAGTAGCCGCCGAACGCGCCGTGCCCCCGCGGCCGGAAGGGCCGCGGGGGCACGGAGGGGGCGTACGAGGTCCACTCGTACGGGTGACTACTCGGCGGCCAGGGCCGCTTCGGCGTCGAGGGTGACGGCGACGGCCTGGATCACCGAGGCGATCTTGAAGGCCTCCTGGACCGTCTCGCGGTCCACGCCCGCCTTGCGCAGGACCTGCTCGTGCGAGTCCAGGCACTGACCGCAGCCGTTGATGGCGGAGACCGCGAGCGACCAGAGCTCGAAGTCCACCTTCTCCACGCCGGGGTTGCCGATGACGTTCATCCGCAGGCCCGCGCGCAGCGTGCCGTACTCCGGGTCGGAGAGCAGGTGCCGGGTCCGGTAGAAGACGTTGTTCATCGCCATGACCGCGGCGGCGGACTTGGCGGCGTTGTACGCCTCCGGGGACAGGGCGGCCTTGGCCTCGGGCTCCAGCTCACGCAGGACGCGCGGGGAGCGGGCGGCGATCGCGCAGGACAGGACGGTGCCCCACAGCTGCTGCTGCGTGAGGGTGTCCTGGTTGCCGATGACCGAACCGAGGTTCAGCTTCAGGTCCTTGGCGAAGTCCGGTATGGCGGACTTGAGGGTGTCGAGGGACATCCGTCACTCACCGGCCAGCAGGGCGCCGGCGTTCAGGGTGTCCTCGCCCTTGTTCCAGTTGCAGGGGCACAGCTCGTCGGTCTGCAGGGCGTCGAGGACCCGCAGGACCTCCTTGGGGTTACGGCCGACGGAACCGGCGGTCACCATCGAGAACTGGATCTCGTTGTTGGGGTCCACGATGAAGACGGCGCGCTGGGCGAAGCCGTCCTCGCCCTGGATGCCGCAGGCCTGCATCAGCTCGTGCTTGGAGTCGGCCAGCATCGGGAAGGGCAGGTCACGCAGGTCGGCGTGGTCCTTGCGCCAGGCGTGGTGGACGTACTCGGAGTCGCCGGAGACACCGAGGATCTGGGCGTCGCGGTCGAGGAACTCGTCGTTCAGCTTGCCGAACGCGGCGATCTCGGTGGGGCACACGAAGGTGAAGTCGGCGGGCCAGAAGAAGACGACGCGCCACTTGCCCTCGTAGCTCTTCTGGTCGATCTGCGCGAACTCCTTGCCGGCTTCGAGCGAGACGCAGGCGGTCAGGTCGTAGCTGGGGAACTTGTCACCGACAGTGAGCACGAACTCTCCTTGCGGAATGGAAAGTGACCCTTTTGGGGGCTTTCCGAGAGGGTTGGACTGATCTCACATGCTGACACAGCTGCATTGATTACGGAAATAGCTAGTCTTGTGCCGGGTGATCGGAGGTACCTATCAGTGGCTGTGAGTAGTAGAGGACAGAAACAGCCGACGCTGGCGCAGCTGCGCGCCTTCGCGGCGGTCGCGGAACACCTGCACTTCCGGGACGCCGCGGCCGCGATCGGCATGAGCCAGCCGGCGCTCTCGGGGGCCGTCTCCGCCCTGGAGGAGGCCCTCGGCGTGCAGTTGCTGGAGCGCACCACCCGCAAGGTGCTGCTCTCCCCGGCGGGCGAGCGGATCGCGCTCCGGGCGCGGGGCGTGCTCGACGCGGTGGGCGGGTTGCTGGAGGAGGCCGAGGCGGTACGGGCCCCGTTCACCGGCGTGCTGCGCCTCGGGGTGATCCCGACCGTCGCCCCGTACCTGCTGCCGACGGTGCTCGGACTCTTCCACCGGCGCTTCCCGCGCATGGACCTCCAGGTCCACGAGGAGCAGACGGCCTCCCTGCTGGAGGGGCTGGCCGCCGGTCGCCTCGACCTGCTGCTGCTCGCGGTGCCGCTGGGCGTTCCCGGGGTGTGCGAACTGCCGCTCTTCGACGAGGACTTCGTCCTGCTGGCCCCCCGTGACCACCCGCTGGCCGGGCGCAGGGACATCCCGCGGGAGGAACTGCGGGGCCTGCAACTGCTGTTGCTCGACGAGGGGCACTGCCTGCGCGACCAGGCCCTGGACATCTGCCGCGAGGCCGGGCGCACCGCGGGGGCCGACGTGACGACGACCGCCGCCGGGCTCTCCACCCTGGTCCAGCTGGTCGCCGGGGGGCTCGGGGTGACCCTGCTGCCGCGCACCGCGCTGCGGCTGGAGACGGCCCGCAACGAGGCCCTGGCCACGGGCTACTTCGCCGAGCCGGCCCCCTCCCGGCGGATCGCCCTGGCCATGCGGACCGGGACCGCCCGGCAGGAGGAGTTCCGGGCCATCGCGGGCGCCCTGCGCGAGGCGGTGCGCCCGCTCCCGGTGTGGCCCACCGACTGAGGGGCCGCACCGGGAGCGGGACGCCGGGTTACTCCGTCCGCAGGCCGTCCGGGCGCATCAGCCGCAGCAGGGGCGGCAGGCTCAGCAGGGTGACCAGTGCGACCACGGCCGCTCCGGCGCCGGCCAGGGCCAGGACCGAGGCCCAGTCGATCCGCACGGAGCCGCCGGTGACCCACAGCAGGGTGGAGCCGAGGGCCAGTCCCGCTCCGGTCGCCAGGGACAGCCCGACCGCCACCGGCAGGGCGGTCTGCCAGAGCACGGACAGGCCGAGCGTCCCGCGCGGGGTGCCGAAGGCCACCAGCGCGGCCAGCAGGCGCCGCCGTTCACGCAGCTGCTCCAGCTGCGACACCAGCAGGCTGGTGCCGATGAGCACCAGCAGCCCCGCGGCGCCGAAGAGGAGCCCGGTGCGGATCGCCGTGTACGAGGCGTTCTCGGAGACCTCGGCCAGGGTCACCGCCGGGGAGAAGGGGTCCGCCTTGAACGCCGTCGTGCGGACCCGGTCGAGGGCGTCGGCCCGGTTCTCGTCGGTCTGGACGTAGACCTCGCGGGCGGGCCAGCTGCCCAGGTCCTTCGGCGCGGCCGACGGAGTGGCCAGCAGCCCCTGGCGGAGCCGGCCCTCCGGGTCCGTCACCGGCCGCACCGTGCGGGCGCCGGCGGGGACGGTCCATTCGACGGGCTTCTCGCCGGGCAGCTCGCGGGCTCCGTACGAGGTGATGTTGCCGGCGTAGATCCGTTCGCCGGGAGTGGGGGTGAGCGGCCCGCCGGTGGGGGAGAGGCCGCCGCCGGACAGGACGAAGGCGTCGCCCTCGGTGCAGCTGCCGATCTCGGCGACCTCGCGCAGCGCCTCGCAACCGCCGATGGTGAGCTGTGCGGTCTGGTCGTCGGCCGGGACGCTCCGCGCCACACGGACGTCGGTCAGCGGGACGGCGCGGACGACGCCCGGGGTCGCGGCGAGCTTCCCGGCGAGCTCGTCGAGGCGGGCCTCGGTGCCCATCCGCATCAGGACCGCCACGGCCGCACGGGCCGGGTCCTGGCCGGTGGGGGCCTCGTAGTTCTCCTCGACGCCGGTGAAGACCATCTGGAGGGCGATGGCCCCGGCGACCGCCACCGCGATCCCGTTGACCATACGGGCGGCGCCGCCGCTGTCGGCCTGGAGCCGGCGGACGGCCAGCTGCCAGGAGACCGGACCGCCCGAGAGCCTTCCGACGGTCCGCTCCAGCAGCCACGGCAGCAGGACGGTGACGGCGACCAGCAGCAGCACCACGCCACCGCCGGCCTGCCACCGGTTGAACCCTTCCTGCCGCCCGCTCCGCGTTCCCAGCGGAGCCAGCAGGCCCAGCCCGGCCAGCGGCAGCAGCAGCCGCCACCAGACGCGGCGGCGCGGCGCGGCCGTCCGCGCGACGCCCAGCGGCTCGATGATGACCCGGCGCAGGGCGAGGAGGGTGACGCCCACGGCCGCCGCCGGGACCGCCAGCGCCACCAGCACGAGCAGCCAGAGGGAGGGGTCCAGGTCGTGCGGGAAGACGCTGCGCCCGTCGAAGGAGAGGGAGCCGGCCAGGCCGCGGCCGGCCAGGAAGAAGCCGGCGCCGAGCACCAGCCCGGCCAGCGCTCCGCACAGGGCCTCCCCGGCCGCGATCCGGCGCACCGTGCGGCCGTCGGCGCCCACCAGGCGCAGCGCGGCGAGCCGCTGATCGCGCCGCTCGCCGCCGAAGCGGACGGACGCGGCGATGAAGACCAGGACGGGCGTCAGCAGGGCGACGAAGGTCAGGAGCACCAGCAGCATCAGCACCGGGTCGAGGCCGCGCGGCTCGGGGTCGCCGGCGAAGGCGGTGATCCGCTGGACCCGGTGCTCGGCCTGTCCGGGCGCGGGCAGGGTGTCGTCGCCCAGGTAGAAGAGGAGTTCCGCCGGGCCGGTCAGGCCCTTGTCGGCGATGGTCCCGGTGATCCTGGCGCCGAGGCGCTCGCGCAGGCCGGCCCCCTCGGGGGAGGCCAGCAGCCGTCCGAGGGCGGGGGAGACCACCATCTCGCCGGCCTGCGGGACGCGTTCCAGTCCGGGCGGCACGGGTGCGTCGGGGCCCTCCGCGTGCAGCACCCGCCCATCGATGTCCTGCTGGCGGTAGGTCTGGTTGAGGCGGGCGACCAGCAGGGTGTCCCGGCCGGGTGCGCGGGCCTCGGTGGCGCCGAAGAGGGAGCGGGCGTCCTCGCGTGCGTGGCGGGCGGTCAGCGCGCCCGGTACCGAGGTGCTGAGCAGCAGCAGCGCGACGCCGAGCCCGACGCCGACACCGGTGAGCAGGGTGCGGGTCCAGCCCCGGCGTCCGCCGCCGAAGGCGAAGCGGGCGCCGAGGCAGAGGTCCCGGGCCCAGGCCCGGAGCGTGTTCATATGGCGCGCTCCATGTCCCGCGAGCGCCCGTCGCGCACGACGATCTCCCGGTCGGAGTAGGCCGCCACCCGGGTCTCGTGCGTGACCAGGACGACGGCGGCGTTCGCGGCCCGGGCGGCCTCGGTCAGCAGCTGCATCACCAGTTCGCCGTTGAGGGAGTCCAGGGCGCCGGTGGGCTCGTCGGCGAAGACCACCCGGGGCCGGGTGACCAGGGCGCGGGCCACGGCCACCCGCTGGCCCTGGCCGCCGCTGACCTCGCCGGGCCGCTTGGCGCCGATGTCCTCCACCTGGAGCCGCTCCATCCAGCCCAGGGCGGTGGCCTCGGCCTCCTTGCGCCTGACCCCGGCCAGGCGCAGCGGCAGGGCGACGTTCTCCACGCAGGTCAGCTCGGGGACGAGCCGGCCGAACTGGAAGACGAAGCCGAACTGGCTGCGGCGCAGGGCGCTGCGCTCGGCGTCGCCGAGGGCGGTGAGGTCACGGCCGTCGTAGGTGACGGTGCCGGAGTCGGGCGGGACGATCCCGGCGAGGCAGTGCAGGAGCGTGGACTTGCCGGAGCCGGAGGGGCCCATGACGGCGACGACCTCGCCGGGGTGGATGGAGAACCCGGCGCCGTCGAGGGCCTTGGTGGTGCCGTACGCCTTGCGCAGGCCGGTGGCGACGAGGAGGGAGCCGGCGGGGGTCATCGGCGCACCTCCCGGGCCAGCTGGTCCAGGCGGGCGGAGGTGAGTTCGAGCCAGCGCAGGTCGGCCTCCAGGTGGAACAGCGCGTGGTCGCAGACCAGCTGGTCGGCGAGGTCCCCCTTGCGTTTGCGCTGGGTCAGGATGCGCATCAGGCGCAGGTGTTCGGCGCGCTGGGTGTCCAGCAGGCCGCTCGCACTGCGTCCGGTGAGCAGGGCGAGGACCACCTTCGTGTAGAGGGTGGAGTGGAGGTAGGGCTCCGGCTTCTCCGGTTCGGAGAGCCAGTGCGCGACGTCGGTGATCCCGGCGTCGGTGATGGCGTACCGCTTGCGGTCGGGGCCGCCGCCGCTCTCGATCCCGTCGACCTCGACGAGGCCGTTCTTCAGGAGGCGGGACATGGTCGAGTAGACCTGCCCGTAGGCGAGCGGCCGGTCGTGGCCGAAGTTCTCGTCGAAGGCGCGCTTGAGGTCGTAGCCGTGGCGCGGGCCGGCCTCCAGGAGGCCGAGCAGGGTGTGGCCGATGGACATGGCGGCGACTATACACGGGGTGTATACACACGATGTATAGATCGGGGGCCGGTGGATCCTCGCAGCTGGGGGCGGTGGTGACGCGAAAGCGCCCGGGCGCGGTGATCGCGCCCGGGCGCCGGGCCGGGGTGTCGGACGGTGACGGTCAGCCGTCCCGGCCGGTGCGGGGGCGGCCGCGGGGCGGGATCGGGGCGGCGCCGCCCGGGAGCCTGCCCGCCTCCGACAGGGCCCGGCGCAGCAGGAACTCGATCTGCGCGTTCGCGCTGCGCAGCTCCTCGCCGGCCCAGCGGGCGAGGGCGTCGTACACCTGCGGGTCCAGCCGGAGCAGCACCTGCTTGCGCGGCTCCCGCCCGGCCCGGGCGGGCTTGGCCTCGATCGGTTCCTGGTCGCCCCTGGAGGTCACTGGTAGAGGGTGCCCGTGTTGATGACCGGGGTGGCCGCGCGGTCGCCGCACAGGACCACCATCAGGTTGGAGACCATCGAGGCCTTCCGCTCCGGGTCCAGGTCCACGATCTCCTCCTCGGCCAGCCGGGTCAGCGCGAGCTCCACCATGCCCACCGCGCCCTCGACGATCTGCTTGCGCGCCGCCACCACCGCGCCGGCCTGCTGGCGCTGGAGCATGGCGGAGGCGATCTCAGGAGCGTACGCGAGGTGCGTGAAGCGGGACTCGATGATCTCCACGCCCGCCGCCTCGACCCGGGTGGACAGCTCGACCGCCAGTTTCTCGGTGATCTCCTCGGCGTTGCCGCGCAGCGACAGGCCGCCCTCCTCGTGGGAGTCGTAGGGGTACTCGATCGCGATGTGCCGGACGGCGGCCTCGGTCTGCGTCTCGACGAACTCGGTGAAGTCGTCGACCTCGAAGACCGCCCGCGCGGTGTCGGCCACCCGCCAGACCACGACCGAGGCCAGCTCGATGGGGTTGCCGTAGGCGTCGTTGACCTTCAGGACGGCCGTCTCGTGGTTGCGTACGCGGGTCGAGATCTTCTCGCGCGAGGTCAGCGGATTGACCCAGCGCAGTCCGTCCGTGCGGATGGTCCCCCGGTAGCGGCCGAAGAGCTGGACCACGCGGGCCTCGCCCGGGGCCACCGTGTTCAGCCCGCTCATGGCCATCACCGACGCCAGCACCACCAGGATGCCGGCGACGATCAGGGCCGCCTTCGAGGCCGCCGCGGTCGCCGCCGCACCGAGGGCGATCAGCCCGGCCCCGGCCGCCAGTCCCACCAGCCCCGACAGCAGCGCGAGGCCGCCTCCGACGCTGTGCGCCGCGAACTCCCGTACTCCGGCCGGTCGTTCGTCCGTCACCGTGGCTGTCATGGAATACCCCCGTTTGGTCCGTCGCGTCCGGTCGCGGTCGACGGGAACGCCTAGCAAAGTGATATCACTTTTTGCGGTGACCGCAACCCATCCGGCATCGTGAGCGTCGGTTCCATTGGAGTGGGTGCTGATTCTCACGTCCGAATTGACCGGTATTGATCAGGGTTAGCCAACCTTTGTCACAGCCTGCGGTGTTAGTTTTCTGAGCTGACGTCGGGGGGGTAATCGAGCGGAGCGGGAGCGATGGGCCGAGCAGATGCGCGACGGGCGCAGCAGCAGCGCGGTGGGCGGAAGGCGCCGCCGAGCGGGCGCGCCGCCGGGCGCGCGGGCAAGCCGACCGGGAAGAAGCGCAGCGGCATACGTCGTTTCTTCACCTGGAAGACGATCCTCGGGACCTTCCTCGGCGGGATCCTGCTCCTCATAGCCGGAGCCGTCGCCCTCTACTTCTCCGTGGACGAGCCGACCGACCCGAACAAGACGGCGGTCCTGCAGAGCAACACGTTCAAGTGGGCCGACGGGTCGGTCATGACCCGCACCGGCGACATGAACCGCGAGATCGTCTCGATCGACAAGATCCCGGAGGACGTGCGCACGGCCTTCATCGCGATCGAGAACAAGACCTTCTACAAGGACCGGGGCGTCGACTTCGTGGGCATCGCCCGCGGCGCGTTCAACACCCTGCGCGGCAAGGGCACGGCCGGCGGTTCGACGATCACCCAGCAGTACGTCAAGAACTACTACCTGACCCAGGACCAGTCGGCGACCCGCAAGCTCCGTGAAATGGTGATCTCCCTCAAGGTCGACCAGCGCATGGAGAAGGACGACATCCTCGTCGGCTACCTCAACACCAACTTCTACGGCCGCGGCGCCTACGGCATCCAGGCCGCCGCCCAGGCCTACTACGGCGTCGACTCCGACAAGCTGACCCTGGAGCAGGGCGCGTACCTGGCCGCCGTCATCCAGGCCCCCAGCCAGTACGACCTCGCGACCGCCGGCCCCAACGGCCGGCGCCTGGTCACCATCCGCTTCAACGCCGTCCTCGACAACATGGTCGAGATGGGCAAGCTGGACAAGGCCAAGCGCGACACCCTGCACCTCCCCGAGCCGATCAAGCCCAAGCCGCGTCCCGGCATGGACGGCCAGAAGGGCTACCTGATCCAGGCCGCCAAGGCCGAGCTGAGCCGCCAGAACATCAAGGAAGCCGACATCGAGGCCGGCGGCTGGACGATCACCCTCAACATCGACAAGAAGAAGCAGGCGGCGCTGGAGAAGGCCGTCCAGGACGAGCTGGAGTCAAAGCTCGACCGCAAGGACACCAAGGAACGCCCGGTCGACCAGAGCGTCCAGGCCGGCGCCACCTCCGTCGACGCCAAGACCGGCAACATCGTCGCCATGTACGGCGGTGTGGGCCTGACCGAGAAGTCGGCGTCCAACGCCCTGCGCACCGACTACCAGCCGGGCTCCACCTTCAAGCCGGTCGTGCTGGCCACCGCCCTGGAGACCGGGGCGAAGACCCAGGACGGCCGCCTGATCACCCCGAACACCCTCTACGACGGCACGAGCAAGCGCCCCGTGGTCGGCAGCGACACCCCCTTCGCCCCGCAGAACCAGGACGACATCAACTACGGCGACCCGATGCTCACGGTCCAGGAGGCCACCAACTCCTCCGTGAACTCCGTCTACGCCCAGATGTTCGTGGACGCCAAGCCGGAGGTCGTGAAGAAGACCGCGCTCTCCCTCGGCATGAGGGACCGCGAGGGCTGGCCCGCCGACAAGCCCGCCATGTCGCTGGGCACGATGAGCGCCAACACCGTGGAGATGGCCGGGGTCTACGCCACCTTCGGCAACCACGGCAAGAAGATCACCCCGACCATCGTCAAGAGCGCCGAGCACGTGGACGCCGACTACAAGCCGGCCAGCCCCATCGGCGGCCAGGTCATCAAGCGTGAGACCGCCGACACCGTCACCAAGGTCCTGACCGGCGTGGTCCAGGACGGCTCCGGCAAGGCCGTCCGGTCCGACGCCTACCAGGCCGCCGGCAAGACCGGCACCACCGAGTCCAACGTCGCCGCCTGGTTCACCGGCTACACCCCGGAGCTCGTCACCGTCGTCGCGATGTTCGGCGAGGACCCGAACTCGCACAAGCAGGTCACCCTGACCGGTACGGCCGGCAAGGGCCGCGCGGGCGGTTCCAGCTTCCCCGCCCAGATCTGGCAGGCGTACACCACGGCCGCGCTCAAGGGCGTCAGCACCGGCGAGTTCGACCTGTCGGACGCCAAGATGGGCACCCCGGTCGGCCCGACCCGCACCGCGGTCCCCTCCAGCGGCCCCTCCGGCTCCGTCAACCCGACGCCGTCCAGCTCCGGCACCCGCCCGACGGGCAGCCCGGACCCCTCGGGCAGCGGCAGCGGCAAGCCGGACCCGACGCCGCCGACGAAGAACCCGACCCCGCCGACCAAGAACCCGACGCCGCCGACGGGCGACCCGCAGCCGCCGACGAAGAAGCCGACGCCGCCACCCCTGTTCCCCGAGGCACCGCAGCAGTAGGCAGCAGTACGAGAACACCGCCGCCCCGCAGCCTTCCGGCTGCGGGGCGGCGGTGTTCCGCGTCCTGTACGGCGATCAGCGCCGGTCGGGCGCCGGTGGCAGGGGCAGCTCGAACCAGACCACCTTGCCGCTGCTCAGCCGGGTCGCGCCCCAGCGCCGCGCCAGCCGGTTGACCAGGAACAGGCCGCGCCCGCCCTCGTCGGTGTCCCGGGCCCGGCGCTGGCGCGGCAGCTGCGGGGAGTCGTCCCCGACCTCGCAGCGCAGCACGTCCGTCCGCAGCAGGCGCAGGGTCACGGGCCGCTCGGCGTACCGGACGGCGTTGGTGACCACCTCGCTGACCAGCAGCTCCAGCGAATCGCTCAGCTCCTCCAGGCCCCAGCGGGCCAGGGCGCGGCGGGCGAACCGGCGGGCCCGGCCCGGAGCGGTCTCCTCCGGGTCCAGGAACCAGTACGCCACGTCGCTGGGCGCGATCCCCTCGAAGCGGGCCGCGAGCAGCGCGATGTCGTCGTCCCGGTCGCCCGGGCCGAGCATGTCCAGCACGTCGTCGCAGAGGGCCTCCAGCGGCGGCGAGTGGTCCAGCCCGGTCAGCTGCGCGGTGGTGGCGAGCCGTTCGCGCAGCTGGTCGATGCCCGTCCACACGTCCCGCAGCCGGGACTCCACGAGCCCGTCGGTGTAGAGCAGCAGCGTGGCCCCGGCCGGGGCGTCCAGTTCCACGGCCTCGAAGTCCACGCCGCCGACCCCGATCGGGGCGCCCGGCGGGACGCGCAGCACCTCGGCGCGGCCGCCCAGGTGCAGCAGCACCGGCGGCGGGTGGCCGGCGTTGGCGATGGTGATCCGGTGCGAGACCGGGTCGTAGACCGCGTACAGGCAGGTGGCCATCCGGTCGGAGCCGAGCCGCTGGGCCTGCTCGTCCAGGTGGTGCAGCACCTCGGCGGGGGGCAGGTCGAGCTGGGCCAGGGTCTGCGCGGTGGTGCGCAGCTGGCCCATGATCGCGGCGGAGGTCATGGAGTGGCCCATGACGTCGCCGACGACCAGCGCGACCCGGCTGCCGGGCAGCGGTATGGCGTCGTACCAGTCGCCGCCGACCCGGGCCGTCTCGGCGGCGGGCAGGTAGCGCGAGGCCAGCCGCACCCCGGTGGGCTGGGGCAGGCCGTCGGGCAGCATCGTGCGCTGGAGCTCGTCGGCGATGTAGGCCTCGCGCCCGTAGAGCACGGCCTTGTCGATGCCGAGCGCGGTGTGCGTGGCCAGCTGCGCGGCGACCAGCAGGTCGTTGGTCTCGAACGCGTCCCGCTCCGGGGTGCGCAGGAACACGGCCGCGCCGATCACGCGCCGGCGGCCCCGCAGCGGGGCGAGGATCGCCCGCTGCCCGCGCGGCACCGGATGGACGGCGCCCAGCAGCTCGGGCAGCGCGTCGCGGGCGCCGGGGGCCGACCCGAACACGGGCCGGACGCCGCGGAGCACCTCGGCGAGGGCCCCGCCGGGCTGGATCTCGCACAGCTCCGCCGCGGGCAGGTCGCCCTGCGGGCCGACCAGCGGCAGCTGGCTGAAGTCGAGTTCGCCGGCGCCCCCCGCGGCTCCGGCGGCCTCACCGCTGTCGGCCAGGCCCAGATCGTCGATCGGCCGGAGCCGGTCGGTGCGGCGCAGCCTTAAAACGACCGGGCCCATGGGCCGCTCGTCACCGACGGGCAGCGGGTCGCGCAGGTAGACGAGGATGGCGTCGGAGAAGGTGGGGACGGTCGCCCGGCACAGGCCGAGCACGATCTCGTCGAGGTCGATGCCCCGGGCGATCCGGCGCGTGGCCGCGCCGACGAACCGCAGCCGGTCGCCCTCGCGCCGGGCCACGCCGGCCCCGTCGGTGCCGCTGCCGGTGCTGCCGCTGCCGGGGGTGCCGGGGCCGGGGCCGCCGGGGCCGCCGGTGGGCGCGCCGTCGCCGGCGGGAGCCGTTCCGGCGCCGGTGTCCTCGCCGGGCGGGGCGGTGGAGACGCCGTCCGCGGCCGGGAGCCGGCCCGCGTTGCGGGCGGCTCCGTCGTCACGGGCCCGCGCGCCGTCGGCGCCGGCGTCCGCGACGTCGTGCCCCGCGCCCCGGGCGCCCTCCGCGGGCCGGCCCCCGGTCTCGCCCGCGGTGCCGCGCGGGCGCGGGAAGTCGGCATGCGTGCGTACGGCCTCGGCGGCCGCGATGGGGGCCTTGCCGTGGCCGAGCTCGTCCGTACCTCCGCCGGGGGCGACGGTGGGCTGCGGGCCCTCCTGGGAGGTGGGGTACTCCGTCACGCGTGGAATTCCGTCCGTTTGCGCTCGATGTGCGCTGCACTCAACTCGGTCAGTCGCGGTATACCCGCTCAGCGGCGGGGGCACCACCACCCCCGGGTTCCGCGTCCCGCTCGTTACCTTTCTTCCCGCGTCGACCTCCGGTCAAGTCCCGGTCTCCGCAGGTCATTTACGGGTGCGGGACCGGGACGGCCCCCCGCGTGCGACCGGCGGAGGACGATCCTACGTTTGAACCCCGGGGGCGCATCAAGGGTCTCATGACGTCATGTGCGCCGGGGTGCGGTCCCAGTCCTCGGGCAGAACCGGAACTTCCCAGGCCGGATCCGGTCGCCAGTTCTCCCAGCCGTCGCGGAACGGCGCCCCCCAGGCCTTGACGACCTCCAGCGCCGCGCGCCCCGCCTCCTCGACCTGCCGGGCCTGCGCGGCGTCGATCAGCCCGATCCGCCGGGCCTGCGCGAACTCGTCCTCGTCGCGCCACTCCCAGCTGCGGTCCGGGTGGACGGAGATGTCGAGGAAGTGGTCCACCGAGTCCACGCCGCCCGCCCAGCGGGTGCGCGGGGCCTCCAGGTTGACGTACCAGTTCTTGAACAGCCAGCCGTGGTCCCAGAACAGCCACACCGACCACGGGTCGGCGGGCCGGGCCAGCTTGAGCACCCCGGTGCCGAACCAGCGGGCCCGCTCGGTGGTGCGCGGCGCGGTGTAGCGGGTGGCGAGGGGCTCCTCGTGCACCGGGGTGCCGTCGGCGAGCACCGGCTTGACGCATTCGGTGCCGGGGGCCATCCACACGGCGAGCAGTTCGTCGGTGTCCTGGACGACGGTCACCGGGCGGGCGATGTGGACCCGGGCCCCCGGCCCGGGGGTGTGGTCGCGGTAGCGCCAGAGGACCTGCTGCCCGGGCGCCCAGTGGGCGCCGTGCCGCCCGCCCGGCGCGGCGGGTCCCGACGCGCCGGTGCCGGACCTGGAAGTACCTGTCATGCGCAGATCTTAGGGCGGCTGCCCTCCCCGATGCTGCGGTGCAGGTCACGGAGGGGGGCGGGGGGCGGAAACGACCGGATTCGGCCCCTGTCCCCGAGGGCCGGGGGAGGCCCGGGGAGGTGTCAGGGGCGGGTCATCCGCAGGACGTCCAGGGCCTCGTCCAGCTGCTGGAGCGTCAGCGCGCCCCGGTCCACGTAGCCGGACTCCAGGACGACCTCCCGGATGGTCTTGCGTTCGGCGAGGGAGCGCTTGGCGACCTTGGCGGCCTCCTCGTAGCCGATGTAGCGGTTGAGCGGGGTCACCACCGAGGGGGAGGACTCGGCGTACTCCCTGGCCCGCCCGGCGTTGGCGGTGATCCCCTCCACGGTGCGGTCGGCCAGCAGGCGGCTGCCGTTCGCCAGCAGGCGGATCGATTCGAGGAGGTTGCGGGCCATCACCGGGAGCATCACGTTGAGCTCGAAGTTGCCGGCCGCGCCCGCCACGGTGACGGCGGTGTCGTTGCCCGTCACCTGTGCGGCGATCATCAGCAGGGCCTCGGGGACGACCGGATTCACCTTTCCGGGCATGATCGAGGACCCCGGCTGGAGATCCGGCAGATTGATTTCGGCCAATCCGGTGCGCGGTCCGGAGGCCATCCAGCGCAGATCGTTGCAGATCTTGGTGAGCGAGACGGCGATCGTCCGGAGCATCCCCGAGGTCTCCACCAGCGCGTCCCGCGCCCCTTGGGCCTCGAAGTGGTCGCGCGCCTCGGTCAGCGGCAGCCCGGTGGCCCGCGCCACCTCGGCGATCACGGCCGCCGAGAACCCGGGCGGGGTGTTGATCCCGGTGCCCACGGCCGTGCCGCCCAGCGGCAGCTCGGCCAGCCTGGGCAGGGCGGCGTGCAGGCGCTCGATGCCGTAGCGGATCTGGGCGGCGTACCCGCCGAACTCCTGGCCCAGGGTGACGGGGGTGGCGTCCATCAGGTGCGTGCGCCCGGACTTGACCACCTCGGCGAACTCGGCGGCCTTGCGCTCCAGGGCCAGCTCCAGGTGGCGCAGGGCGGGGACCAGGTCGTGGGTGACGGCGGCGGTGGCGGCGATGTGGATGGACGACGGGAAGACGTCGTTGGAGCTCTGCGAGGCGTTGACGTGGTCGTTGGGGTGGACCTCGCGCCCGAGCCGCTCGGTGGCCAGGGTGGCGATCACCTCGTTGGTGTTCATGTTGGACGAGGTGCCCGAGCCGGTCTGGAAGACGTCGACGGGGAAGTGCTCGTCCCAGCGGCCCTCGGCGACCTCCGCCGCGGCGGACCGGATGGCCCCCGCGGTCTCCTCGTCCAGCACCCCCAGCTCCGCGTTGACCAGGGCGGCGGCCGCCTTGATCCGGGCCAGGGCCTCGATGTGGGCCCGCTCGATGCGCTGCCCGGAGAGCGGGAAGTTCTCCACGGCCCGCTGGGTCTGGGCCCGCCATTTGGCGTGGGCGGGGACCCGTACCTCACCCATGGAGTCGTGCTCGGTGCGGAACGCCGTGGACTTCTGATCGTCGGTCATCTTCACATCCTCCTCAGAAAGTTGAGCAATTGTCTTGTTCGGACTGTTCCCATCTCCCCTACCGGCCAGTAAATACCGGGGGTAACACCGCTATCGGGGAGGCAGTACATGGCTCGTTCGCGAACCCACTCCAGGCTCAGATGTACATTCGCGGCGGTCGCGGCGGTCGCGGCCGCCCTCGGGGGCCTCACCGCAGTCACCCCCGTGGCCGAAGCGGCCCCCGCCGCATCCGGCGCGATCACGCCCCTCTCACCGGAACTCGAAGCCATCCGCGCCGCGGAGGCCACCAAGATCTACGGGGACCCGGCCATCCGCCCCCTCGCCGAACGGAAGACCGGGCTCATCTCCCTCGGCGACAGCGAGATCTCGGGCGAGGGCGTCGGCAGCTACGACCCCGCCACCAACACCGCCGCCAACCAGTGCCACCGCTCGCCGGACTCCGCGATCCACCGCACCGGCATCCCGGCCGACCTGACCTTCAACGTCGCCTGCTCCGGCGGCTACACCGGCAACATCCGCATCGGCGGCAGCAAGCAGTACGCCGACGAACTGGTGCAGAGCGACAACCTGGCCATCAAGGCCCGCAACACGAAGATCAAGATGGTGCTGCTGGTCGCCGGCGCCAACGACGACCTCCAGTTCGGCCCAGTCATGACCGACTGCGTCACCCGCTGGGTGCTCAGCCAGGGCACCTGCGAACCCAAGTACGGCCCCGGCTGGCAGTCCCGCGTCGACGGACTGGTGCCCAAGGTCGAGGCCACCATCGGCGACCTCAAGACCGTCATGCGCGACGCCGGCTACGCCGACTCCGACTACAAGCTCGTCGTGATGGGCTACCCCAGCCCCATCGGCCCCGACTTCAACGACAACCCGAACTTCCCCGGCAAGCTCCCCGGAGGCTGCGCCGGCTACGACTCCGACGCCGCCTGGGGCCGCAACCACGCCGTCCCCACCTTCGAGAAGGGCATGCGCACCGCCGCCCTCGCCGCCGGCGCCACCTACCTGGACGACTCGCGGCTCTTCCACGGCCACGAGGTCTGCATGGAGGACGCCTGGGCCCGCGGCCTCTACCTCGACCTCGGGGACCACTTCCCCTGGGACGAGAACACCGCCCGCCAGTCCTTCCACCCCAACTACCGTGGCCACGGCGCCTTCGCCGCCTGCCTCACCCAGCTCTACGCCTCCGGCCTGCGCGAGGCCTCCTGCGCCGACCCCGCCAGCACCGGCACCCCCGTCCTCCAGGCCGGCGCCTGGGACGACCTCTACAAGCCCCTGCGGAACGAGGCCACCGGCAACTGCCTCGACACCTTCGGCGGCTCCAGCGCCAACAGCACCAAGGTGGTCGGCTGGGACTGCCACGGCGGCCGCAACCAGGGCTGGTGGTACGACGCCGCGAACAAGTCCGTCCACGTCGAGCTCACCCAGGACCGCTGTGTCGACGTCCCCGGAGCGAACTACGGGGCCGGCGCCGGCCTCATCCTCTGGAACTGCCACGGCGGCGCCAACCAGCAGTTCGTCCGCGACGGCGCCGCCCTGCACCCCGCCGCCGCCCCCGGCATGTGCCTGACCGTCGCCGCCGCCCACGACCAGCTGCGCCTGCAGCCCTGCAACGGCTCGGCCGCCCAGCGCTTCGCCTGAGCCCGGACCCCCGGGCGCGTCCGGCCGCGTCCGGGCGCGCTCGGGCTCGTTCGCGAGCGCTCCGGCAGAGTGGCAAGGGCGAAGGGGGCGTCCCCACGCACTCCGGGGGCGCCCCCACCGGTCCGGCCCCGGCACGCGGCCGCTACCGGGCGCCGGCCGCCCCGACGCCGGCCCCCCGGGCTTCGAGCTGCTCGCGTACGGCCCGGGGCCGGTTGGTGATGATCGTCTCCACCCCGAGGCGTACGCACAGCTCCACGTCCTCGGGCTCGTCCACGGTCCACACCCGCACCCGCAGCCCCTTGGCCCTCAGCCGCCCCACCAGCCCCGGATCCCGGCGCACCAGGTCGATCCCCGGACCGGCGTGGCCCGCGAACGGCGGGCGCGGCGCCCGCAGCTGCCGCTCGATCAGGTACACGGCGGGCAGCCCGGGCGCCAGCCGGTGCAGCCGGGTCAGCGCGTTGCGCGAGAAGCTCATCACCTCGACGCGGCCGTCGGCCCCGTCCGCGAGCCCGTACTCCTTCAGGACCCGCACCAGCTCCGCCTCCAGACGGCCACCGGCCCGGGTCGGGTGCTTGGTCTCCACGGCCAGCCCCACCGGCCGCTCCGCCGCCAGGGCCTCCTTCAGCAGGTCCTCGAAGAGCAGCACCCGCGCACCCCGGTGCTCCTCGCCCTTCCAGCCGCCGAAGTCGAACGCGGCCAGCTCCTCGTACGTCAGCTCGGAGACCACCCCGCGCCCGTCGGAGGTCCGCTCCACCGTCCGGTCGTGGACGCACACCAGCCGCCCGTCGGCGCTCAGCCGCACGTCGCACTCCAGGGCGTCGGCCCCGTCGGCGATGGCCTGCCGGTAGGCCCCGAGGGTGTGCTCGGGGAACTCGTGGGAGGCCCCGCGGTGCGCGACCACGCGGATCGCGCCGGCGGAGTCGGGGGAGGGGGTCGTCGCTGCCATGCGGGAATCCTTGCGAACCGGGGTGAACGGCCAGGTGCGGGCCTGTGACCCCGACGTTAACCCGGCCACCGCCCGCTCACCGCCCGGGCCCCGCCCGCGTCACGGCTTCGCGGGGCGCGGAGCCAGCGGGGCCGGGGTGACCTTGAAGCCGCCCTTCACCACCTCCGTGAAGGGGGCCGGGGCCATGCAGGTCCCCACCCGGGGCGCCTCCGGCGTCCCGTCCGGCTTCACGTCCACGTTGGCGATGCCCCAGGAGAAGCCGACCCGGTCCGGGGCGCCGTGCTCGCCGTCCTGGACGCTGATGCCGATCCGCCGGCCCTCCCAGCCGACGTTCGACGAGGTCACCACCGCCGTGACCACCGCCGTCTTCCCGCCGGTGACCAGGCAGTCCACCTGCGCCTCGGCCACGGCGGTGACGTGCTGGTCCGGCATGGCGTGGTACACCGTCACCCTGCCGCGCGCGTCGACCGGCATGCCCTGCTCCCCGCCTCCCGGGAACGGCCGGCTCCACGGCACCTGCTCCGCGTCGACCGTGAAGCGGATGTCGTGCTCCCGGGGCACGTACGGGTAGGAGACCGTCCCGCCGCCGTGCACCGAGGCGACCCTGGGCGCGGCGGGCGCGGCCGGGGCCGGGGCGGCGCCGACCAGGGTGGCGACGAGGGCGGCCGAGCCGGCCAGGGCGAGGGCGCGCGTACGGTTCTTCATGGGTGGACTCCTTGGAGGGGCGGGCCGTTTCCGTGTGGCAACAGCCTCGCCGCGAGCCCCCGGCAGGGCGTCTGCCCCTGGGCCGAACATGCGCGAGGCCCCCTCCCCCGAACGGGGGAGGGGCCCTCGGCGCCGCGGACTACAGGCCCGGACCGCGCACCGGGATGTGGGTGAACGTCGGCTCCGGGGCCGGGTTCTGGAAGAAGTCGTTCGGCTCGGAATCAGAGGTGCTCTGCGACGGGCGCCTCTCGGGGTAACTATTGCCTCTGTCTGTGCAGTCGCTGCAAGCGGCTCTTCCCCCTTGGCTCCCAGTGCGTATTGCGCGCCAAGGCTGGAGCGAAGCGACGGGAACAGACCTTTGCCCCGGCCTGCGGGCCGTGTAACCTTAGCCGAGGCAACAGAAGATCATAGTTCTAACGACTGCCGCCATTCGACCGGATCGCTACGAAAGATGCGACCCCATGACTTTCTGGGCCGCCTGAACGAACCCGCGTTCCCTATTCTGCCGAGTGCCTTCCTTCCCCCTAAGACTGTGATTGTCGCTGACGCTTCTCGAATCGTTGTCGGTGTCCGCTGTGAAGCCAGGGTGCGAATCAGTGAAGACGCTCGCTTCGAGAAGGACCAGGTCGGTTTCAAGCTGACCATGCGTATGGCTGGTGTGTCTGTCGCCGAGGCTTCCTCGATGCAGGTCATCAAGGCTGCTGCCAGCTAGGCCGGCTGCAAGAGAAGTCCCCCGCACCCAAAATGGGTGCGGGGGATTTCTGCATTTCCGTCTACGGGCTCTCGCCTAGGCGTTGTAAATCGTAGGACGCTCCGCCACCTGTTCCGGGGTTAGCCCTTCCACGGTCAGGTTCCCCGTCCACAGCTGGTCACGGTTGGCGTACGTCGCTTCGAATCGGACGCGCTTCCCACCTGGCTCCAACTTCCAGCACTGTTCAGGGAATTGCGCGATGCGGTCGCTGCCGCAGACGAAGGCGCGGGTGGCCTGGGTGAGCACCCATTGCGCTAGCTCCGTCTCACTAGCCGTGGGCCGTCCACAGGTGCGGGCCATCTGCCACAGGCGGCCCCACTCAACGCCGGGAGTCAGGGGGCCGACGATCGCGACATCTCCGATGCGCCGTTCGTCCAGGTGGTGCGTTGCGTAGCCGAAGACCACGCCGAACATGGCGAACACAGTGACTCTGCTGATTCCGGTCAGACCCTCGTCAGATGCCATGGGCGGTACCTTTGCTGAGGGGAGGACCCGGGTACCTGAGACGTGCCCGGGTCCTCCTTCGTACGAGCGGATCACGACCTGACCCGCGTATCCTGGGAGCGAGTCAGCAGCCGTCGCCGTCGCCGCAGCAGGCCGGGGGGTTGCAGTCCTTCGCGGCGCCCCACATCCGCTCGTCGACGTAGAAGCCGGCCGCCTTGACGCGTTCGACCACGGAGCCGATCAACGGCCGCGTGCGGACGGTGGCCTTCGGTTCGTGGTCCAGGAAGTAGCCGAACTGTTCCTGGCACCACGCGGCGTAAGCGCGGGTGTGGAGCGCGAACGAGTGCCAGCCCGGGTCAACGACCTGGGAGGGGGTCATGTCGAACGCGCGGGTGTCGCCCATGACCTTGAGGAAGGCAAGGGCCTGGTCCACGATGTTGCGGGCCGTGGCCAGTTCGTGCCCGTACTCCTCGGCGCAGAACTCGGACACCTTCTCGAACAGCTCGGGACTGACGAGGTCCCGCCCGCGCCGTAAGGCGACGGGGCTTTCGACCGTGATCGTCATAGCGAGACTCCTTCTGTTGTGGGTGAGGTCAGGCGGCAGGCGGGGGCGGGAACTGGTCCCCGCCGGTACCGCCGGACTTGTCGCCCGGGTCGTATACGCGCATCTCGGATCACCCCCTTCCTGTCGTGGCTTGCCTGCTACCCGCCCCGTCGGGACGGGGGCCTGTGTCAGGTCGTAGCGACCCGATGGACAAGGGCGACGTCCTCGAACCCTCGGAGAAAGCGGCCGTGACCAGCGTTGAGACCCGTGTGCGCCATGCACTGCCGGTCGACCTGGGCCACATCCGGGCCGGGCACGGCCGCCCAGCCGCACTCCTTGTAGAGGCAGCTCGCCACCACCGTGGGTGCGGTCTCGGGATCTCTGATAATCCGGTGCTCGACGTACCGGAGGACTGAGCGCGTCATCGGCGCGTCCCGTCCGCGTTCACGCACCGGGTGTGCCAATAGGCCACCCTCGGCGGGCCGTCCTTCTGGCCGAGCATTCCCCTCCGGGCGATCTGGTGAAGGGGGATGGGCATGCTGCACGACGGGCACGTCTCGCGCTTTTCGGTGAAGGTTGCGTATTCGAACGTGTCCGTCCTGGTCGCCATTTCGCACCCCTCGCCACTCCGGGAACCGGCAACCAATGGTGCCGGGGTGCGGGGCCAGGTTCTAGCCGGTTTCCTGTTCGCGCAAAAACTCTTCCCGAAGGCTCTCAAGCATCGTGCGTGCCTCGTCGCCGGAAAGTGCTGTGGCGGAAAATCCCTCGAACTTGCGGACGTAGAGGGCCACGTCTCTCGGGTCTGTAACCACTATTTCGGCGTGCGTGGTCTCGACGGTGACGGTTCGGTCGTCCCGGATGACGAAGGCGTGATTAGGTATGTCGTACTGCCGCAAGGACAACGGGACGATCCGAATGTCTATGTGAGGTAGGCGCGAGAGGGAAACGATCCGATCTATTTGCTCCGCCATCCTGGAAGCCGTCACGATTCGCCAACGGAGGACGGGTTCTGTAATGACGAAGTGGAGTTCCTTGGATGAGTCGTAGAGCGCCTGTTGGCGTTCGAGGCGGGCGCTGATGGTCTTGGTGAGTACGTCCTCGCCGAGGTCATGACGCGACAGAATGGCTCTGATGTATTCCGGCGTTTGAAGCAGCCCGGGGACCAAAGCCGGCTGGAAGAGTCTCAGTAGTGCCATTTGGGCTTCAAGGGCTCTTGTCTGCTGCTGGGCCTTGTGTACTCCCATGCGGCGGACGAGTCGCCACGCTGTGGCCTCTGTCGCTGCTGCCCTGACGGCCTCTAGATACTCTTCCTTGACTTCATCCGAGACGCCGATGGCTGTGAGGATGCGCTCAACGTCCCCTACGGACGGAGCAACCTTCGCAGTCTCGATCTTGCTCAGCTTGCTTGCAGACATGACGGCACTGCGGGCTACGGTCTTTGCCTCCTTGCCGGATGCTAGCCGTAGCGCCCGCAGTGCGGCCCCCAGCTGTCCTCTGTTCACGCGCCGTGCTTCGCCCACCATTCGGAGAATGGCACGGCATGATCCATGGCCGTGTCGCGATACGCGCGGAACTCCCCTGCACGCCCCTCGGGGAGGATTTCGGCCCCGAGGAACGCCCCGTCGTCCGAGTAATTCATCACTCCGGCTGTCAGGCCGTCCATCAGCCAGAAATCCGGAACGCCTTCAAGGGGGTTGTGGCGGTCGGTGGTGTCCAGAATGAAGAACTCTTCACCGCCCGTCATGTTCTTCCTGTAACCCCATCCGAGTTCGAACCGAAGGTACGGAGTGAGGGGGCGTGAGAGGACGTGCACGCGGTAGATGCGCTTGCCCTTGCCGGTATGCGATCGCAGCTCCGAGACCCAGGCTTCGTTGTAATCAGGTGGCTGGGCTTCGCCGGCAAGGAACGCCCGATAGGCATCCGCGCTCCCTGACTTGCCGTAGTCGTCTAGGGTCTCCAGGCGGAACGCCTCCCGCTGGAAGGTGTCGAACAGCTCGCCAAGATTCTTAGGCGCCACGAAGGCCCTTCCGGATGAGATCGAAGATCAGCTGTTCCGGGATCTCGACCACGGTTTCGTGCGCAGGAATTTCCAGACCATGATCGGTCGGGGTCTCGCCCTGCACCAGCAGGGTGCCCCGGTCCGTGGCGTAGATGGTCGGGCAGTCCTTGAGGTCGCAGGTACTCACAAGCTTGGTGACCTTCACGGGGGGGGGGTCCCTTCCTGGCCTTCAGCGTCTACTCACGGACGATGCTCGCGACCAACTGGCCTGAGGCGCAAGGGGTTCCAGTTTCCGTTACGGGAAACCCGGTGTGAGGCGGGCGGGTACTGCCCCTCGGTGCGGCGGGCAGCGACAGAGCCCCTGACGGCTGCCAGGGGCTCTGTGGGTGCGTGAACGTTCGGCGCCGGGTCAGGGGACCCGCAAGCGGCCCGCTACCCCAGGCCCGGACCGCGCACCGGGATGTGGGTGAACGTCGGCTCCGGGGCCGGGTTCTGGAAGAAGTCGTTGCCCTTGTCGTCGACGACGATGAAGGCCGGGAAGTCCTCGACCTCGATCTTCCAGACCGCCTCCATGCCGAGCTCCTCGTACTCCAGGACCTCGACCTTCTTGATGCAGTCCTGCGCCAGGCGCGCCGCCGGGCCGCCGATCGAGCCGAGGTAGAAGCCGCCGTGCGCGCCGCACGCGTCGGTCACCTGCTGCGAGCGGTTGCCCTTGGCCAGCATCACCTTGGAGCCGCCCGCCGCCTGGAACTGCTCGACGTAGGAGTCCATGCGGCCGGCCGTGGTCGGGCCGAAGGAGCCGGAGGCGTAGCCCTCGGGGGTCTTGGCCGGGCCGGCGTAGTACACCGGGTGGTCCTTGAGGTACTGCGGCATGCCCTCGCCCGCGTCCAGCCGCTCCTTGATCTTGGCGTGCGCGATGTCGCGGGCCACGACCAGGGGGCCGGTGAGGCTCAGGCGGGTCTTGACCGGGTGCTTGGTGAGCGTGGCCAGGATGTCGTCCATCGGCTGGTTCAGGTCGATGCGGACCACGTCGGCCGACTCGTCCAGGTGCGCGTCGGTGGTCTCCGGCAGGAAGCGCGCCGGGTCCGTCTCCAGCTGCTCCAGGAAGACGCCCTCGGCGGTGATCTTCGCGACGGCCTGGCGGTCGGCGGAGCAGGACACGGCGATGGCGACCGGGAGGGAGGCGCCGTGGCGGGGCAGGCGGACCACGCGGACGTCGTGGCAGAAGTACTTGCCGCCGAACTGGGCGCCGATGCCGATCTTCTGCGTCAGCTCGAAGACCTGCTGCTCCAGGGCCTCGTCGCGGAAGCCGTGGCCCAGCGCGGAGCCCTCGCGGGGGAGCTCGTCCAGGTAGTGGGCGGAGGCGTACTTGGCGGTCTTGAGCGCGTGCTCGGCGGAGGTGCCGCCGACGACGATCGCCAGGTGGTACGGCGGGCAGGCGGCCGTGCCGAGCGAACGGATCTTCTCCTCCAGGAACTTCATCATGGAGGCCTCGTTGAGGACCGCCTTGGTCTCCTGGTAGAGGAAGGACTTGTTGGCCGAGCCGCCGCCCTTGGCCATGAAGAGGAACTTGTACGCGCCGCCGTCGGTCGCGTAGAGCTCGATCTGCGCGGGCAGGTTCGAGCCGGTGTTCTTCTCCTCCCACATGGTCAGCGGGGCCATCTGCGAGTAGCGCAGGTTCAGCCGGGTGTAGGCGTCGTAGATGCCGCGCGAGAGGGCTTCCTCGTCGCCGCCCTCGGTCAGGACGTTCTGGCCGCGCTTGCCCATCACGATCGCCGTGCCGGTGTCCTGGCACATCGGCAGCACGCCGGCGGCGGCGATGTTGGCGTTCTTCAGCAGGTCGAGGGCGACGAACTTGTCGTTCGCGCTCGCCTCCGGGTCGTCGATGATGCGGCGCAGCTGGGCGAGGTGCGCGGGGCGCAGGAAGTGCTGGATGTCGTGGATCGCCTCTTCGGCGAGCTTGCGCAGCGCCTCCGGCTCGACCTTGAGGAACGTACGTCCGTCGGCCTCGAAGGTCGAGACGCCCTCGGAGGTCACCAGCCGGTAGGGGGTGGTGTCCTCGCCCAAGGGCAGCAGGTCGGTGTACGCGAACTCCGGCATGTGGCCAATCCTCACTCGGCAGACAGCGCTGGCGTCCGTTTTGGCAGCGCGGTTCACCAGCGTAGAACCTCCCGGCGCGGCCTCGTCTGTGAGGTAGGGCTCACCGGCCAGTATCGCGATCTATCGTGTCTCGCTATGCTGGCCGACGTGGACATGGAAAAGCATCCCGCAGCCGCACCGGCCGCCGCCGCCGACCCCGCTCAGGCGCCCGCCGCCCCGGCCGCCGGCGGCCTGCGCGCCTCCGACGCCGACCGGGACCGGATCGCCCAGATTCTCTCCGACGCCCTCGCGGAGGGCCGGCTGACCGCCGAGGAGCACTCCGAGCGCCTGGACACCCTCTACGCGGTCAAGACGGTGGGGGAGCTGGAGGTGCTCGTACGGGACCTCCCGGCCGGCGCCGCCGCCCACGGCCCGGCGCCCGCCGCGGCCCCGGCCCCGGCGGGCATCGGCCCGGTGGAGTCCGTGGTGGCCGTGTGCAGCAGTTCCGCCCGCAAGGGCCGCTGGCGCCCCGGCCCGCACACCCGCGCGGTCTCCGTCCTCGGCGACATCACCATCGACCTCACGGAGGCCGTGTTCGAGCAGCAGGTCACCGAGTTCAACGTGGTCTCGGTGCTCGGCAACGTCGAGATCCTGGTCCCGGAGAACGTCACCCTGCGCGGCTACGGCAGCGGGGTCCTCGGCAACTTCGAGGTGCGCGGCGCGGCCGCGACCGCCGACCCCCGGGCGCCGGTGGTGATCGTCCGCGGCTTCTCCCTGCTCGGCAACATCGAGGCCCGTCCCCGGCTCGGCGCCCGCCTCGTCGACCTCGCCGACAAGCTGCGCAAGCGGCTCGGCTGAGGCCGGCGCCGGTGGGTGGGTTTCGGACGAACCGCGTCCGGCCCGCCGTGCATGGTGCATAGCGGCACGCGCAGCGGGTAGGGACAGGTGCATCGTCTCTCGCTCGCGTATACGTCGTCAGGAGTAGACCGTGCCGCATCCGCCGCATCAGTCCCTGCAGGCAGCCGCCGTCCATGGCCTTCAGACGCGTCCGGCCGCCGTGCCGAAGCCGCGGGTGGCGGCGAGGGAAGAGGAGGACGGGCCCTGGCACACGGAGGCGGTGTGCCGCAGGGACGAGGCGGGGCTGTTCTTCGCGCCGTCCAAGGAGCCGACCGCGGCGCGGCTGGCCCGCGAGGAGGCCGCCAAGCGGGTCTGCGCCCGCTGTCCCGTGATGGTCGCCTGCCGGGAGCACGCCCTGCTCCAGCCCGAGCCCTACGGGGTCTGGGGCGGGCTGACCGCCGCCGAACGGCGGGTGGTGCTGGGCCGGCGCCGGCGCCGCGCCGCCGAACTGCTGCCCGGCGCGTCCGGGCCGGTCGCCGCCGCGGGCTGACCCGCGGGCCGCGCAGGCCCCAGGAGACGACTGAGGGGCGGTCCCCCCGCACGGGGGCCGCCCCTCCATCGTGCCGTCACCGGCCCTGCCGCTCCCTACTGGGCGCGGTCGAAGTCGATGTCGCTGTAGGCGCGCAGCTTCGACAGGCGGTGCGTGGAGTCGATCTGCCGGATCGTGCCGGACTTCGAGCGCATGACCAGCGAGGACGTGGTCGCGGTCTCCGAGCGGTAGTGGACGCCGCGCAGCAGCTCGCCGTCCGTGATGCCGGTGGCGACGAAGAAGACGTTCTCGCCGGACACCAGGTCGTTGGTGGTCAGGACGCGGTCGAGGTCGTGGCCCGCGTCGATGGCCTTCTGGCGCTCGGCCTCGTCCTTGGGCCAGAGCTTGCCCTGGATGGTGCCGCCGAGGCACTTTATGGCGCAGGCCGAGATGATGCCCTCGGGGGTGCCGCCGATGCCCATGAGCAGGTCGACGCCGGTGCCCTCGCGGACGGCCATGACGGAGCCGGCGACGTCGCCGTCGGAGATGAACTTGATCCGGGCGCCGGTCTCGCGGATCTCCTTGACGATGCCCTCGTGGCGGGGACGGTCCAGGATGACGACCGTGACGTCCTCGGGGGCGATGCTCTTGGCCTTGGCGACCCGGCGGATGTTGACCGAGACGGGGGCGTTGATGTCCACGAAGTCGGCGGCCTGGGGCCCGGTGACGAGCTTGTCCATGTAGAACACGGCGGACGGGTCGAACATCGTGCCGCGGTCGGCGGCGGCCAGGACGGCGATGGCGTTCGGCATGCCCTTGGCGTTCAGGGTGGTGCCGTCGATCGGGTCCACGGCGATGTCGACCTCGGCGCCGGTGCCGTCACCGACGCGCTCGCCGTTGAAGAGCATGGGGGCTTCGTCCTTCTCCCCCTCGCCGATGACGACGACGCCGTTCATCGAGACGGTGGAGATCAGGGTCCGCATCGCGTTGACCGCGGCGCCGTCGGCGCCGATCTTGTCGCCGCGGCCGACCCACCGGCCCGCGGCGAGCGCCGCAGCCTCGGTGACCCGTACGAGTTCGAGGGCGAGGTTGCGGTCAGGCGAGTCGGGGGCGACTTCGAGCTGGGGCGGCAGGTTGTGCTCGGTCATCGGAGCGCACCTTTCTGTACGACGACGGCCGGGAGTGTGAGGGTGCTGGAACTCTATCGGTTCGTCGACATATTGAGCAGAGCGGGTCACTTATGAGCGCATTATCGGTCAGCCGGTGCGGCTGAGCGGACACCGTCCGCCCTCGCGCGCCGTCCTCCCCGGCCGCCACGCCGACCCCGGCGGTGATCGCCGTCGGCCATGCGGGACGATGGTGGGGTGGCAGGTATGAAAGGCAAGCAGACGGTCTGGGACATGGTCCGGTCGCTGGCGGTGATCGGCGTCGTGGTCGCGGGTATCTACATGTTCATCCCGCACGACGACCAAGCCGACCCGACGCGCACGGTCGACTACCGGGTCGAGACCCTGACGGCCCGGCGCGCGGCCCCGTACCCGGTGGCGGCCCCGGTGGGCCTTCCGGAGCAGTGGCGGGCCACCTCGGTGACCTTCGAGCGCAAGAACGCCAACGCCTGGCACCTGGGCTTCCTGGACCCGGAGCGGCAGTACGTGGCGATCGAGCAGTCCACCGACGCCTCGAAGAAGAACCTCGACAAGCTCACCCAGAAGGCCGCACCCACCGGGCAGACCCAGCAGGTCGGCGACCGGGCGTGGGAGCGCTGGGACGGCGAGAAGTACGACGCCCTCGTCCGCCAGGAACAGGGCTACGTCACGGTGGTCACCGGGACGGGCTCCTTCGAGCAGCTGGGCACGATGGCGGCGGCGCTGGAGTTCAAGCAGGGTCGGTGACGACGCGCAAAGGCCGCCCGTCCCGGGGAAACCGGGGCGGGCGGCCTTTGCGTGGCTGCGGCGTCGTGCCGGCGCCGTCGTGCCGTGGGCTCAGACGGTGGTGATGACCTCGTCGTAGGACAGGCGCGGGGAGCGGGGGTGGAAGGCGTCCTCGCCCGGCTTGCCGATGTTGACGACCATCAGGGCGGAGTGGTCGCCGTCGAGGAACTCCTTGTTGATGCCCTCGAAGTCGGCACCGGTCATCGGGCCGGCGGCCAGACCGGCGGCGCGCACGCCCACGATGAAGTAGGCGGCCTGCAGCGCGGCGTTCATGCCGGCGAAGCGCTCGCGGTTCGGGCGCTCGGTGAAGAAGTCCTTGACCTGCGGGTAGTGCGGCAGGAGGGTGTCGAACTCCTCGTGGAACTCGTTGTCCGCGGAGAGGATCGCGACCAGCGGGGCGGCGGCCGTCTTGGCCTTGTTGCCGTCCGACATCAGGTTCACCAGGCGCTCGCGGGCCTCGGCGGAGCGGACCAGCGTGACGCGCAGCGGGGTCGCGTTGAATGCGGTGGGGCCGTACTTCACCAGGTCGTAGATGGCCTGGACCTGCTCGTCGGTCACCGGCTCGTCGGAGAACGAGTTGGCGGTGCGGGCCTCGCGGAACAGCAGGTCCTGGGCAGCGGCGTCGAGCACGAGAGACATCGGTAAGCCTTCTTCTGTACGGAGGTGAAGCGGTATCCCGACCTTAGGACAGAAGTAGATGAAATTTCAACTACTTTCCTCGGCCGGTGACCCGGATCACTCCTCGCGGCCGTCCCCGCCCGCCTCCGCCGCCTCCCGGGCGGCCAGCGCCGAGTCCAGCCGGGCGCGGGCGCCCTCCAGCCAGTGCCGGCAGACCGTCGCCAGCTCCTCGCCGCGCTCCCAGAGCGCGAGCGACTCCTCCAGCGAGGTGCCGCCGGCCTCCAGCCTGCGGACGACCTCGACGAGCTCGTCGCGGGCCTGCTCGTAGCCCAGCGCGGTATCGGTCTCAGACATTCCCGTGTCCCATCGTAGATGTGTGTTACAGCGATTTCGTTGCCGGAACGTGTCCGTCTCCGGCGCCCTGCGAGCCCGCCTCGGCGACCGACACCGCGAACTCGCCCTCCGCCACCCGCGCCCGCAGCTCCTCGCCCGGCGCGACCTCCCCGGGCGCCCGCACCACGTGCCCGTCCGCCCGCTGGAGCACCGCGTACCCACGCTCCATCGTCGCCGCCGGCGACAGCGCCACCACCCGGGCCCGGGTGTGCTCCAGCTCCGACTCCGCCCGGTCCAGCAGGTGCCCCAGGGTGCGCCGGCTGCGCGCCAGCAGCGCCTCCAGCTCGTCCTCCCGCGTCTCCACCATCCGCTGCGGATGCACGAACACCGGCCGCGCGAGCGCCTGCGCCAGCCCCCGCTCCTCCCGCTCCAGCAGGCCCCGCAGCGCCCGCAGTCCCCGGCCCTGGAGCTGGCGCACCCGCTCCAGCTCCTCGCCGACGTCCGGGACCACCTTCTTCGCCGCGTCCGTCGGCGTGGAGGCCCGCAGGTCCGCCACCAGGTCCAGCAGGGGGGAGTCCGGCTCGTGCCCGATCGCCGAGACCACCGGCGTACGGGCCGCCGCGACCGTCCGCACGACCTCCTCGTCGGAGAACGGCAGCAGGTCCTCCACACTGCCGCCGCCCCGCGCCACGATGATCACGTCCACCTCGTCCAGGGCGTCCAGCTCCTTGACCGCCCGCACCACCTGCGGCACCGCGTGCACCCCCTGCACCGCCACGTTGCGCACCTCGAAGCGCACCGCCGGCCAGCGCCGCCGGGCGTTCTCCAGCACGTCCCGTTCGGCCGCCGAGGCGCGCCCCACCACCAGCCCGATCAGCTGCGGCAGGAACGGCAGCGGCTTCTTGCGCTCCAGCGCGAACAGCCCCTCCGACGCCAGCGACCGCTTGAGCCGCTCCAGCCGCGCCAGCAGCTCCCCGATCCCGACGGGCCGTATCTCCGTCACCCGCAGGGACAGCTGCCCGCGCGGCGCGTACCACTCCGGCTTCGCCAGGACGACCACCCGCGCGCCCTCCGACACCACGTCCGCGACCTCGTCGAAGACCTGCCGGAAACACGTCACGCTGACGGAGATGTCGTGCGACGGGTCCCGCAGCGTCAGGAACACCACCCCCGCCCCCGGCCGCCGGGACAGCTGCGTGATCTGCCCCTCCACCCACACCTGGCCCAGCCGGTCGATCCAGCCCCCGATGAGCCGGGACACCTGACCGACCGGCAGCGGCGCCTCCGCCGACGTATTCAGACCCATGCAGGCAGGCTAACCGGCGACGCTGACAGCGTCTCAGGCCCCGGGCGGGGTGTCGGCCCCCGTACCGGCCCCCGTACCCGCCCCCGTCAGCCCCCGCTGGATGAACAGCACCCCCAGCCCCACCGCCAGCCACACCGCCCCCACCACCTGCGCCGTCGGAGAGGCCTCCACGATCACCGCGACCGTCACCGCCGCCCCCAGCACCGGCACCACCAGGTGCCGGCCCCAGCTCGGCGGGCCCTCCCTGCGCCGCACCACGAACCAGCCCACCACCGACGCGTGCAACAGGGTGAACGCCACCAGCGCCCCCACGTCCACCACCGAGACCAGGTGGTCCAGCCCGTCGTCGCGCCGGGCCGCCCACACCGCCGCCACCAGCGTCACCACCGCCGCCACCAGCAGCGCCGCCCTCGGCGTACCCCCCGAGGTCCGGGCCAGCACCCCGGGCAGCCGCCGCTCCCGGGCCATCGCGAACAGCAGCCGGCCCGCCGCCGCCTGCCCCGCCAGCGCCGCGAACGCCGCCCCCACCGCCTTGCTCACCGCCACCAGGTCGTGCAGCCAGCCCCCCACCGACGCCTCGACCGCCGCGTAGAACGCCGGCCCCTGCAACGCCGGATCCGCCGCCAGCTCCGCCGACGGGAACGGGGCCAGCAGCGCCGCCAGGTACGTCTGCGCCACGAACAGCACCCCCGTCAGCGCCAGACAGAACAGCACCGCCCGCGCCACCCGCTCGCCGCCCCCCGTCACCTCCTCCGCGAACGAGGCGATCGCGTCGAAGCCCAGGTACGACAGCACCGCCACCGACACCGCCCCCACCACCGCCGCCGTCGAGAACTCCAGCGAGCCGTCACCGGTCAGCGGGGACAGCCAGCCGCGCCGCGCGCCGTCCCGCACCAGCACCGCCACCGCCGACACCAGGAACACCAGCAGCACCACGATCTCCACCGCCAGCACCGCGAGACCCACCCGCGCCGCCGCCCGCACCCCCCACAGGTTCAGCAGCGTCGTGGCCCCCACCGCCAGCGCCGTCCACACCCACCGCGAGACCTCCGGCACCAGCGCGTTCATCGCGATCCCCGAGAACAGGTACGCCACCGCCGGGATCAGCAGGTAGTCCAGCAGCGCCATCCACCCCGCGATCATCCCCGGCCCCTCGCCCAGCCCCTTGCGGGCGTACGCGAACACCGAACCCGCCAGCGGGGCCACCCGCACCATCTGCGCGTACGAGAACGCCGTGAACCCCATCGCGACCGTCGCGCAGAGGTACACCAGGGCCACCGCCCCGTGCGACCTCGCGTCCAGCGTGCCGAAGACCCCGACCGGCGCCATGGGCGCGATGAAGAGCAGCCCGTAGACCACCAGGTCCCGGAACCCCAGGCTCCGTCGCAGCGCCGCAGGCGCGGCCGTACCGGGATCCACAGCGGCTGCCATCGTTCCTCCGGGGGGCGGTGAGGACGGACGTTCGACCCAGTCTCTGCCGGACGGGGGACCTCCGGCCTGCTGGAGCCCCCCGTACGATGGAGCGTATGACTGCCCCCGCACCCGCCTCCCGCCGCGTCCTGCTCGCCGCCCCGCGCGGTTACTGCGCGGGCGTGGACCGCGCCGTGATCGCCGTCGAGAAGGCCCTCGAACAGTACGGCGCCCCGGTCTACGTCCGTCACGAGATCGTGCACAACAAGTACGTCGTCCAGACGCTGCAGAAGAAGGGCGCCATCTTCGTCGAGAAGACGGAAGAGGTCCCCCCGGGCAACATCGTCATGTTCTCCGCGCACGGCGTGGCACCCGTGGTGCACGACGAGGCGGCGCGCGGCCGGCTCGCGACCATCGACGCGACCTGCCCGCTGGTCACCAAGGTCCACAAGGAAGCGATCCGCTACGCGAACGAGGACTTCGACATCCTCCTCATCGGCCACGAGGGCCACGAGGAGGTCATCGGCACCTCCGGCGAGGCCCCCGACCACATCACGATCGTCGACGGCCCCGACGACGTGGCCAAGGTCGAGGTCCGCGACGAGTCCAAGGTCGTCTGGCTCTCCCAGACCACCCTCTCCGTCGACGAGACGATGGAGACGGTCGACGCGCTGAAGACGAAGTTCCCGCTCCTCGTCTCCCCGCCCAGCGACGACATCTGCTACGCCACCTCCAACCGCCAGGCCGCCGTCAAGGCGATGGGCGCCGACGCCGACCTCGTCATCGTCGTCGGCTCGAAGAACTCCTCGAACTCCATCCGCCTCGTCGAGGTCGCCCTGGACGCCGGCGCCCGCGCCGCCCACCTCGTCGACTTCGCCGACGAGATCGACGAGGCCTGGCTGGAGGGCGTCACCACCGTCGGCCTCACCTCGGGCGCCTCCGTGCCGGAGGTGCTGGTCGAGGAGGTCCTGGAGTGGCTGGCCGGGCGCGGCTTCGCCGACGTGGAAATCGTCAAGACCGCCGAGGAGTCGATCACCTTCTCGCTGCCGAAGGAACTGCGCCGCGACCTGCGCGCCGAGGCGGCCGAACTGGTGGCGGAAGGCGCCGGCGAGTAGCCCGGACGGCGGCGGGTTCGTACGGTGAGTCCATGCAGATCTTCGGTGTGGACATCGGCGGTACGGGGATCAAGGGCGCGCCCGTGGACCTGGAACGCGGCGAACCGGCGCGGGAGCGCCACAAGGTACTGACACCCCATCCGGCCACCCCCGAGGGGGTGGCCGCAGGCGTGGTCGAGGTCGTCCGCCACTTCTCCTGGGAGGGGCCGATCGGCGTCACCTTCCCCGGAGTGGTCACCCACGGCGTGACCAGGACGGCGGCCAACGTCGACAAGGCCTGGATCGGCCTCGACGCGGCCGCCCTGCTCTCGGAGAGCCTCGGCGGCCGCCCCGTGACCGTCCTCAACGACGCCGACGCGGCCGGCGTCGCCGAGATGACGTACGGGGCCGGGCGCGGGGTGCCCGGCACGGTCCTCGTGCTCACCCTGGGCACCGGCATCGGCAGCGCCCTCTTCCGCGACGGCCGGCTCGTGCCCAACACCGAGCTGGGCCACCTGGAGCTCAAGGGCCACGACGCGGAGACCCGGGCCTCGGTGAAGGCCAAGGAGGACGGGGACCTCAGCTGGGAACGGTGGGCGCGCCGGCTGGACAAGTACCTGGCGCACGTCGAGATGCTCTTCTCCCCGGACCTCCTCATCCTCGGCGGCGGCGTCAGCCGCAAACCGGAGAAGTTCGTGCCCCTGCTGAAGAACATCCGGGCGGAGATCGTCCCGGCGAAGCTCCAGAACAACGCGGGCATCGTCGGCGCGGCCATGGCGGCACGCGACGGCCTGACCCGGTGATCGGTACAGGCCGTCGGGGTCGTTGGGGGCGTCGGGGGCGTCCGGGTCAGTAGGCGGCGGAACTGCTGCCGGCCCTCCTGGCAGCCCTCCGCCGCCCGCTCAGCGCGGCCCGCCGCACCAGCGAGATCAGCCCGGCGATCAGCGTCCCCGCGTACAGCCACCCGGCGTGCAGGGACAGCGCCGACACCACCCCCATGAGCTCCCCGCCGAAGCCGCCGGAGCCGCCCGACACGGGCCACACTCCGGCGGCGAAGGCGATCGGCACGCACACCGGCGCGGTGATCAGGTCGGCCGGGCGCACCCACAGGGCGGTCGCGGCGGCCACGGGCTGGAACAGCAGCCCGTACGCGAACAGCGAGGAGTCGAAGAGCAGCCAGCAGATCCCGGCGACGAGCAGCATCGCCGCGCAGGCGAACAGCCCGCCGCCGAGCCCGGTCAGCCGGGGCCGCGGCATCCGCCGGCCGGCGGGCGCGGGGGGCCGGGGGCGCCGCACCGCCGGGGCGGGCACCTGCGGGTGACGTACCGAACGCATCCTGTATCGCTCCACCCCACCAACCTAGGCGGGAGGCCCCGCCCAGGTTGCCCGGACACGCGTACAAACCACGTGCGCTCATCGGGAAAGTAAACTGTCAGACGGCCCAGTCCGGGCCGCCGCCCCCACTCAGCTACGGGAAGTCGCCAACGTGTCGCTCACGATCGGAATCGTCGGCCTGCCGAATGTCGGCAAGTCGACCCTGTTCAACGCCCTGACCAAGAACGACGTACTGGCGGCCAACTACCCGTTCGCCACCATCGAGCCGAACATCGGCGTCGTCGGCGTCCCGGACCAGCGCCTGGCCGTCCTGGCCGGGATCTTCGGCTCGCAGCGGATCCTCCCCGCCACGGTCGACTTCGTCGACATCGCCGGCATCGTGCGCGGCGCCTCGGAGGGTGAGGGCCTGGGCAACAAGTTCCTCGCGAACATCCGCGAGTCGGACGCGATCTGCCAGGTCATCCGTGCCTTCAAGGACGAGAACGTCGTCCACGTCGACGGCAAGGTCTCGCCCAAGGACGACATCGAGACGATCAACACCGAGCTGATCCTCGCCGACCTCCAGTCCATCGAGAAGGCGGTCCCCCGCCTGACGAAGGAGTCCCGCCTCCAGAAGGACAAGGTCGCGGTCCTGGCGGCGGCCGAGAAGGCCCAGAAGATCCTGGAGAACGGCGACACCCTCTTCTCCCAGGGCATCACCAAGGGCACGGAGCAGGGCGACCTCCTGCACGAGCTGCACCTGCTCACGACGAAGCCGTTCCTCTACGTCTTCAACGTGGACGAGGACGAGCTGACGGACGAGGCCTTCAAGGCCGAGCAGTCCGCCCTGGTCGCCCCGGCGGAGGCCATCTTCCTCAACGCCAAGCTGGAGGCGGACCTCGCCGAGCTGGACGACGAGGAAGCCCTGGAGCTCCTCCAGTCGGTCGGCCAGGAGGAGCCGGGCCTCGCCACCCTCGGCCGCGTCGGCTTCGCCACCCTGGGCCTCCAGACCTACCTGACGGCCGGCCCGAAGGAAACCCGCGCCTGGACCATCAAGCAGGGCGCCACGGCCCCCGAGGCGGCCGGCGTGATCCACACCGACTTCCAGCGCGGCTTCATCAAGGCCGAGGTCATCTCCTTCGCCGACCTGGTCGCCTGCGGCTCCGTCGCCGAGGCCCGCGCGAAGGGCAAGGCCCGCATGGAGGGCAAGGACTACGTCATGCAGGACGGCGACGTGGTCGAGTTCCGCTTCAACGTGTAATCACACACTTACTGCACGTGACGTGATTCGTCTAGTGTGCAGCTCAGAAGGGGTCGGACTCTGTCGAGTCCGACCCCTTCGCCGTCACCGTGCTGGATGGGTGCTGGATATTCTGACGTGGAGTCAGCGGGTAATCAGGTCTCGTAAACGGTGGACCGGTGTCCCACGTGAACGACCCAGACCACCAGCTCGCCGTTGTCGATCGTGTAGACGACGCGGTAGTCGCCGATGCGAAGACGGCGTCGTTCGGGCTGTGACACGAGTGCGGTGGTGTTGAAGCCGAGAGGGTCGGTCTCCAGCTCGGTCAGCTTGGCCAGGATGCGCAGCGCCATGTCGCGGGGGATCTTCCGAAGCTCGGCCTGCGCCTCGGGGCGGAAGACGGTTCGGTACTCACTCACCGCGCGCCAGTGTCTCCCTCATGATGTCCTCGATCGGGATACCGGGTGCCGGGTTGGCCATGCGCTCGTCGATGATCCGGTTGATCTCGCGCTCTTCCCATTCCTGGTACTTGCGCAGCACCTCGATGGACACCACGGCGGCGACTTCCTTGCCTCGGCGCGTGATCACCGTGGGTACGTCGTCGCGGTCCGCGCGCTCCACCACTTCTGCCAGGTGAGCTCGCACGTCGCGGATGGACTCTATGGGGAGTGGCTGCGTCATGCGCTCAAGCGTACCGAGTGTTCCATGTGTACACAATGTCGGCGGCCATGCAGCCTGCCCTCGCGGTGGCCGCGCGTGCTGGATGTGCTGGATGAATCCGCACGGTGCTGGATTGGTGCTGGATAACCATGTCCGGAACCACGTATTCGCAGGTCGTAGCTCTGTGCTGAACGTTCCGCTTCAACGTGTAGCGGGTGAATGAGCACCACGTCGACTGACGTGGCAAACGTACAGGTCGGAAGGGCCCGCTTCCTCGGAGGTGGGCCCTTGGCCTTTTCCCGTGCTGGGATGGAGCTGCTGGGAAAGCTGACCACTCATCAGTCTTTTCCGCTCCTCGAAGGTGCCGAGAGTGGTACGTTATCTGGTACCACTTGATGGGAGAGGTCGGGACATGTCCATCACCGCGAGCGAAGCCCGCAAGGAACTCTTTCCGCTGATCAAGAAGGTCAACGAGAACCACGAGGCCATCGAGATCGTCTCCAAGCACGGCAATGCCGTGCTCGTCTCGGCCGAGGATTACGCTGCCCTGCGCGAGGGCTCGTACCTGCTGCGATCCCCGGCGAACGCTCGTCGGCTGCTCAAGGCGTATGAGAACGCCCTGGCCAACATCAACGTGTCGGAGCGCGAGCTGATCGATCCGGAGTCGGCGGACGCTGGTACGGGTGCCGCGTGAGGCTTGTCTTCGAGGACCAGGGCTGGGAGGACTACACGTCCTGGCTCAAGAACGACCGCAAGATGCTCGCCCGGATCAACAAGCTCATCGAGGACGTCAGGCGTGACCCGTTCTCAGGGATCGGCAAGCCCGAACCTTTGAAGTACCACCTGCCCGGGGCGTGGTCTCGGCGGATCGACGACGAGCACCGCCTTGTCTACCTGGTGACGGACAAGGAGATCGTCATCCTCGCTGCCCGATATCACTACTGATCGCCGAGTGTTCGGTGTGTGCCGGGCTGCCCCTCCCGTGCTGGGGCCCCTTCGGCTTCAGGTCGTGGAGGGGTCCAGGAGTGGCGCGAAGGTGGCGTTCTCCTCGCCCGGTACCTGGGGGAGGAAGCCGTCCGGGACGGTGCGTGCCGCCGTGGTGAGGAGGCGGTCCAGGACCTCCTCCTCCGTGGCCGGAGGGAGGCCGAGTGCGCGCAGGAGGCGGTCGCGGACGGCGGGGTGGTCCGGGTTGTCTTCGAGGTAGTCGGCGTTGAGGGCGGGGGGACGGAACCCGGCCAGGGCGTCGTGCCAGGACGGCAGGACGATGGCCAGGGTCAGCGCCTCCGCGACGGACTCGGCGAGGAGCGAGGCCCGGCCCTCCGAGTCGGTGTAGAGGACGGGGCGGGCGCCGTCGGGGGTGGCCGGGCCGCAGAGGTAGTGGGTGCCGCCCGTGTCGCTGCCGGCCACGGGCTCCACGGGCAGACCGTTGGGCAGGGCTATCGACTCACACGGGTCGATGCGGTCGAGGTCGAACGAGCCGTCGCAGACGAGGTGGTCGGCGACCTCGGGTTCGGCGGCGATCCTGCGGAGCAGGGCCTCGTCGGAGAGGGCGGCCGGATTGAGGGACCGGGCGGTCTCCGGGGTGAGGGGGTGGCCGGCGAGGACGTGGCGGATGGTGTCGAGGGGCAGCGGGCGCTCGTAGTAGTCCTCGAAGTGGTCCCGCACGGTCTCGGGGGAGCGGTCGGTGAGGAGGGCGAAGAGGCGGCGGGAGCCGTCCGGGTCCTCCTGACCGGCGGGGAAGTCGATGGCCGAGCCGGTGTGCCAGGCCGTGTCGCCGGTCTCCCGCCACAGGCAGGCGGTGACCCGCGGGGCGCCGATGCCCTCGTCGTGGAAGGCCGGCTCGTCCAGGAGCGGGCGCAGCGCGGCCGGCACCTCGTCGACGACACCGGGCCAGACCTGCTCGTCGTCCGAGGCGTACGGGCTCATCGGCGACTCGTGGTCGAAGCCGCGGACGAGCACGCCGGCCGGGGTGAACAGGACCGAGAAATCGTCCCCCGAGCCGTTGTCCATCAGGGCCGCCTCCTGCCCGCGGCCCCAGGCGGCGTCGAAGGAGTAGCGGCGGAACCGCGGGTCACCGCCGATCGCCGCGTCGAGCACGGCGAGCGCCCGCAGGTGGGTGCGGAGCACGGCCGGGTCGGGGAGGAGGGCGGCGGTGGTGTGCACGGTGTCCTTGGCTTCCTTGGCTTCCTTGGCTTCCATGGCGTCATGAAAGCAGGGGGCAGTGACACCGCCCGGCTACAGGCCCCTCACCGAGGCGACCGTGAAGGTGGTCGGGGTGCCCGTCGACGGGGTCATCGGGCCGTCCTTGTCGAACTGGGAGCGGACCACCAGGGTGCGGGTCGGGGTGTGGGCCAGGGTGGTGGGGATCTGGAGGGACGGGTCCGTGAGGGTGTGGAGCAGGCGGGCGTGGGTGCCGTCCGGGGTGAGCTGCCAGCGGCTGAGGGTGTTGCTGATGTTGTGGGCCGCCCGGAGCGTGCCGCCGGGGGAGAGGTCGAGGCCGTCGGCGGCCTTGAGGTCGCCGCCGGTGAGGGTGACCCGGCTGAGGGCGCCCGTGGCGAGGTCGACGCGGTGGAGCTCCCCGGCGGTCATGTCGACCGCGAGGAGGTAGCGGCCCGCTGCGTCGGAGGTGATGCCGTTGAGGGTGAACGTGCCGGGCGGGGGCGGGGTGACCTGCCCGCTCAGGTCGTAGGCCGCCGTCAGGGTGCCCGAGCCGGCCCGCAGCTCGGCGGGGGTCACGCGGTAGATCACCGCGCGGACGCTGTCCGTCAGGTAGGCGCTGCCGTCCGGGGTGATGGTCAGGTCGTTGATGAAGTGCGGGGTGGCGGGGTCCACCTCGAAGTGGGCCAGGCGGGTGCCGGTCGCGGTGTCGTAGACGGCGACGCCGACCGTGGAGTCGATGACCCACAGGCGGCCCCGGGCGTCGACGCGCAGGCCGTTGGCGGTGTGCCGGCCGTCGGTGCCGGAGGGCAGGAACACCTCGGCGGCGCGGGCTCCGGGACGGGCGCGGTAGACGGTGCCGTTCGCGTACGAGCCCACGTACACCGTGCCGGTACGGGCGTCGGCGGCTATCCCCTCGGGGTAGACCTTCGCGCCGGGCAGTGTGAACGCCGTGGACACGCGGGCCTGGCCCGGGGCGGCGGCGCCGGTGGTCAGGGCGGTGGTCAGGGCCAGGAGGGCGGCGGTGGGCAGGGCGTATGACAGCATGCGCATGAGTGTGTCCTTCCGAGTGAGTGGGTTCGTAGAGTAATTAGGGTTCTAATGCTTGGCAAGGGTCATAGGATGGCGCCCATGACCTCCATGCCCGCCCGGGAGCGCATCGGTGCGCACATCAAGCGCGCCGAGCAGGCCCTCCTCGCGGCGAAGACCACCGCCTGCAAGCCGGCCGCAGTAACGGTTCCGCAGTACGCGGCCCTGCTCTGGCTCGCCGAGAAGCCGGGCATCTCGGCCGCGGCCCTCGCCCGGCTCTGCGGGGTCACGCCGCCGACGATGAACACCGTGCTGAAGAACCTCCACGAGCGCGGGCTCGTGGAGCGGACGCCGCACGAGTGGCACCGCAACGTGCTGGAGACCCGGCTCACCGAGGAGGGGCGCGCCGCGCTGGAACGCGCGGACGAGGGCGCCGTCCGCGTCGAGAGGGCACTCGCCGACGCCCTCACCGCCGGGGAGCGCGACCAGCTCATCGCCCTGCTGGGGCGGTGCGCGGAGGTGCTCGACGCGCTGAAGTGAGCGCGTCGCCATCCGAAGTTCCCGCCACGTTTTTGCCGGGATTTGGAACGATCCGCAGAATTCGCTCATCAGGACTAACCAAGGGGATGTCCGCCGCGCTGCCCGTGCCCCGGCAGCCGAGACCGTTCGGAGCGAAGTTCGTGCACCAGTACCCTCAGCAGCCGTCCGACCCCGAGCCCGAGCAAGCCGGGGGCCGCGGGACGTCACGGCGCGCGTGGTGGATCGGCGCGGGCGTCGCCGGCGCGCTGCTCCTCGGAGGCGTGGGCTTCGCCGCGTACGAGAACGAGTGGTTCGACGGCAACGGCCAGGCCGTCAGCTTCGGGAAGAACCACACTCCCGCCGCCACCGGTACGGACGGCGGCCCCGCGAAGAAGGGCGCGAGCCCCTCCGCCTCGCCCACGCCCACCGGCGACCCGGACGTGCAGCTGCCCGCCGGCCCGCGGTCGGAGTTCAAGCAGACGACCAGGCTCGACGACGGCACGATCATCGCCAAGACCCGCCTCGCCGGCCCGAAGTCCGGCTTCGAGGGGGACGTGTGGGTCTGGGCCCCCAAGGAGTACGACGACCCGAAGTACGCCAAGAGCGCCTTCCCGGTCCTCATCGCCCTCCCGGGCGGCAACGGCTTCCCGGCCAACTACTGGTCCGACCGGAGCCTCGGCCTCCAGAAGGCCATCAGCGAGGGCGTCCAGGCCGGCACCAGCCTGCCCTTCGTCGTGATCATGCCGGTGCTCAACCCGGACAACAAGTACTACTACGACGGCTCCGACATACCCGGCCAGCCCAAGATGGGCACCTGGATCGCCGAGGACGTCCCGGACTTCGCCCGCGCCAACTTCCGCACCTACAAGTCCCGCGACGGCTGGGCCTTCATGGGCTCCTCCTCCGGCGCCTTCGTCGGCATGAAGACGCTCCTGCAGTACCCGGACCGCTTCAAGGCCGTGATAGCCAGCGGCGGCGAGATCGTCCCGGACTCCCCGCTGTGGAAGGGCCACCAGGCGGAGATGGACGCGAACAACCCCGAGAAGCTCGCCGACCGGCTGATCACGGCGGGCGGCCCGGACGTCTACATCAACTTCCAGATCGGGACCAAGGAGTCCGGCAAGGACCGGATGGCGAAGTTCGTCCAGCAGTACGGCAAGGGCCCCGTGAAGACGACCATCCGGGACATCCAGAACGGCGAGCACAACGGCTGGCACTACGTGCGCGGCATGAAGGAGGGCTCGCTGGAGTGGGTCAGCAAGGTGCTGAAGGGCCCGAAGCCCGAGGCCGGCTGACCGGCCCCGTTCCCGCCCCGGAGCCGCCGCACGAGGCATCCGTACAGGTGTCCGCCACGTGGCCCTCGCCACGTCGCCCCGGTCCCAGGCAACCCCTACGGTCGTTGAAACCTCTGTAGAAGCGATAAGGGGGACCTATCGGTCCGACCCGCGCCAACCGGGGCGCCGGAGAAGGAACGGGAACGAATCCGTGCAGCATGACCAGCAAGGCGACGACGGCGGCCCCACCACCGGGGCCGGCCGCCGCCCCGCCCTCCGCCCGCGGAAGCGCCGGCTCCTGATCGGCGGCGGCCTGGCCCTCGTCCTCGCCGCCGGGGGCGGCGCGGCGTACGAGGCCGGGCTCTTCTCCGACCTGGGGGACCCCGTCTCCTTCGGGAAGATCCAGGAGTCGGCGACCGCCGAGGACATCCGCCCGGGGGTGCTGATGCCCACCGGCCCCAAGTCCGACTTCGTGCGCACCAGCCGCCTCCCGGACGGCACGCAGATCGCGATGACCACCGTGACCGGCAAGAAGTCCGGTTTCACGGGTGACGTGTGGGTGTGGGTCCCCAAGGAGTACGACGAGCCGAGGTACGCCAAGAGCGGCTTCCCGGTCCTGATCTCGCTGCCCGGCGGTCGCGGCTACCCGAAGAACTACTGGGGCACCGGCCCCGGCCTCGGCCTTCAGCAGGCCGTGATCGACGGGGTCAAGAAGGGCACCAGCCTCCCCTTCATCCTGGTCATGCCGGTGATCAACGCCGACACCAAGCACCACTACGACGGCTCGGACATCCCCGGAGAGCCCAAGATGGGCACCTGGATGGCCGATGACATCCCGGATTTCACGAAGGCCAATTTCCGCACCTTCACCTCCCGCGACGGCTGGGCCTTCATGGGCTCCTCCTCGGGCGGGTTCGGCGCCTTCAAGGACGTGCTGAAGTTCCCCGACCGCTTCAAGGCGGTCATCGCCAGCGGCGTCGACTTCGTCCCCGACTCTCCGCTGTGGAGGGGGAACCGGCAGGCCATGGACGAGAACAACCCCGAGAAGCTCGCGGAGAAGCTGATCAGGGAGGGCGGCCCCGACGTGTACGTCAACTTCCAGATCGGCACCAAGGAGAGCGGCCGGGACCTCGCCGAGAAGTTCATGAAGGAGTACGGGAAGGGCCCCGTGCACACCCGGCTCCAGGTGATCCAGGATGGTGAGCACAACGGAAAATCGTACGTACGTGGCATGAGGGAGGGCTCCCTGGAGTGGATCAGCAAGGTGATGCAGGCACCGACCCCCGACCCCGGCGTGCGATGAGCCGGGTGGTGAAGGGGGCGACGGCGGCGGCCGCCGCCGCGGGGATCGTGGCGGCGTGCGCCGTCGTCCTCCTCGGCGCGTCCGGCGAGAAGCCCGTGCACCCCTTCCCCACCGTCGGCGTGCTCATGGCGAACGGCGAGCACTGGTGCACGGCGAGCGTGGTCGACAGCCCGCACGGCAACGTCGTCGCGACCGCCGCGCACTGCGTCGCCCCCGCCGGGGAGGGCGGCCGGCCGGGCGAGGTGGCGCACGACGGGCTCGCCATCGGCGAGCTCTCCTTCGCGCCCGCGTTCTCCGGCGAGGGCTCGGGCACCCAGCCCCTCGGGGTGTGGAAGGTCCGCTCGATCCACGTGGACGAGCGCTGGACGAAATGGGGCGACGAGACCGCCGACTTCGCCTTCCTCACCATCGAGCCGGACGGGGAGGGGCGCAGCCTCCAGCAGCGGGTCGGCCAGGGCGAGGCGCCCAAGCCGGACTGGACCTCGGGGTACGAGCGCGAGGTCACCGTCGTCGGCTACCCGGAATCCGACCACAACCCGCAGAACAAGCCGGTCTCCTGCACCACCCAGACCCGCCACGACACCGACGACCCCGACATGCTGTACATCAGCTGCGCGGGCTTCTGGACGGGCACCAGCGGCAGCCCCTGGATCGCCGACCGCGGCGGCACCGGCCAGCCGGGACGGCTCATCGGGGTGCTCAGCGGCGGGGACACCGACGTGGACTCCACGGCGGCCCTGTACGACGAGAAGGCCAAGGCCCTCTACGAGGCCGCCGCCCGGGGCTGAGCGGCAGCCGGCGGCCGGCCGGGCCCGGGCGCCCGCGGGGGCGGGCCCGCCGCTACTTCCGGCGTTCGGTGCTGACGATCACACCCACCGCCGCCACCACGATCGCGCCGCCGAGCACGATCGGCAGCGTCAGCGGCTCGTCCAGGATCAGCGCGCCCAGCGCGACGGCCACCACCGGATTGACGTACGCGTACGTGGCCACCAGCGACAGCGGGGCCGCCTGGAGCAGCCACGCGTACGCGGTGAACCCGACGACCGAACCGATCAGCACCAGGTAGCCCAGGGCCAGCCAGGAGGCGGTGGAGAAGGACCCGGGGTCCAGCCCGCGCTGCTCCCCGCGCGCCAGCCCGACCAGCACCTGGGCGACGCCGCCCCACAGCATCTGGTACGCGCTGCCCGTGAACGGGTTGCCCGGCAGCGGCAGCCGCCCCGCCGAGAAGGAGCCCAGCGACCAGGCGACCGAACCCGCCACGACGAGCAGGACGCCCGACAGCCGGACCTCCCCGCTGAGCCCCGGGCTGGTCAGCACCGCCAGCCCCGCGAGCCCCACCAGCACCCCGAGCAGGGTGCGCACGGGCGGCCGGTCCCCGCTGAGCGCCCGCAGCACCACCACCCACATCGGCACCGACGCCACCAGCAGCGCCGCCAGCCCGGACGGCACCGAGGTCTCGGCCAGCACCACCAGGCCGTTGCCGCCGAGCACCAGCAGGAGTCCGACCACCAGCGTCGAGCCGAGCTGCGCGCGGGTCACGCGCAGCGCGGCCGGCCCGTACCGCCAGGCGACGATGCCGGCCAGGATCAGTCCGGCGGTGAGGAAGCGGGCCCCCGCGGAGAGGAACGGCGGCATGGTCTGGACGACGATCCGGATGCCGAGGTAGGTCGAACCCCAGACGACGTACACGACACCGAGGGCGGTCCAGACGGCGCCGCCGGTCCCGCGGCGGGCGGTGCCGGCCTCCGCCGCCTTCGGCTCCGCCGGTATCGAGGTGCTCATGGCCGGATCCTACGGTCGGTGCCGCATGCACGCTTCTCGGTATCTCACCCCTTGAGCAGGGCGTTCACCTCGCCGTAGGGGAGGGAGCCGGCGAGGGAGGAGTAGGTGCCGCCGCCGAGGAGCTCCTCGGTCGCGCGGCGGGCGACGGCGTACGCGGCCTCCGCCACCCAGGACCCGAGGCTGACGCGCGCCACGCCGAGGGCGCCGAGCTCGGCGACGGAGGGGGCGTCGGGGCCGACGAGGACGTTGAGTGGGGCGTCGATGCCCTTGGCCAGCTCCGCGATCACGGCGGGGTCGGTGACCCCGGGCACGAAGACGCCGGTGGCGCCGGCGGCGAGGTAGGCGGAGGCGCGGGCGAGGGTCTCGTCGAGGCGGGTGGCGCTCTCGCCGAGGCCGAAGAGGTACGTGTCCACGCGGGCGTTGATGTACAGCGGGACCCCGGCGGCGTCGGCGGCGGCCCGCGCGGCGGCCAGGCGCTCCGCGTGCTCGGCGGGGGCGCGGGTGCCGTCCTCGATGTTGACGCCGACCGCGCCGGCGGCCAGGACGCCGGCGACGGTCTCCCCGACCCCGGCGGCGTCGGCGGCGAAGCCGCCCTCGATGTCGGCGGTGACGGGGACGGACACGGCGGAGGCCACGCGGGCGATCAGGTCCAGCGCCCGGTCCCGCGCGAGGGCGTCACCGTCGGGCGCCCCGAGCGACCAGGCGACGCCGGCACTGGTGGTGGCCACGGCCGGCGCACCGGCGGCCTCCACGATCCGGGCACTGGCGACGTCCCAGGCGTTGGCGAGGGCGAGGGGGGTGGCGGGGGTGTGCAGGGCGGTGAAGGCCGAGGCCTTCTCAAGTGCGTTGGTCATGGGGTCAGTTCAGCAGAACGGGGCGCCGGTGGCTGGCGGTTTTCCGCCGTGGGCGTGGGCGGGGAGGCCGAGCCCCGGGAGGCCCCCGCGCCGGGGGTCGAGCCCCCGGAGGCCCCCGCGCGGGGGACTCACGGGGCCAGGCCGGCCTTGGCGCCGGCTCCGCACAGGGGGATGACCGCCGTGCGGCCGTGCAGGGGGTCGGACGGGGCCCCGGGCCCCACCGCCGCCCAGCACGCCGCGGCGGTCGGTTCGACGAACAGGCCCCGCCGGGCCAGCTCCCGCTGGGCCTCGCGGACCCGTGCGTCCGGGACCGTCAGGATCGTGCCGCCCGACTTCCGGACCGCCGCCAGGATCTGGCGGGCCCGCGGGGGCGCCGGGATCGCGATGCCCTCGGCGACGGTCGGCCGCTGCTCCACCGGCTGCGCCTCCTCCGCCCCCGCCGCGAAGGCCGCCGCCAGCGGCGACACCGCCTCCGCCTGCACCCCGACCAGCACGGGCGCCCGTACCCCCCGACGGCCCAGCTCCGCCACGGCCAGCGCCGCGCCCAGCAGCAGCGTGCCGTTGCCGACGGGGACCACGAGCACCTCCGGGAGCCGGCCGCCGAGGGCCTCCCAGATCTCGTACACGTACGTCTTGGTGCCGTGCAGGAAGTAGGGGTTGAAGACGTGGCTCGCGTAGAAGACGCCCGGCTGGTCCGCGGCCGCCCGGGCGGCTTCCGCCGCGGTCTCGCGGCCGCCCGGCACGACCCGTACGGCCGCCCCGTGCGCCCGCATCTGACCGGTCTTCTTCTCCGAGGTGCCCTCGGGCACGAAAACTTCACAACTCAGCCCGGCCCGCGCGCAGTAGGCCGCCACGGAGGTCCCCGCGTTCCCGCTGCTGTCCGCGACCACCCGGTCCGGGCCGAGGCGCCGGGCCAGTTCCGCGAGCATCACCGCGCCCCGGTCCTTGAAGGACAGCGTCGGCATCAGGTAGTCGAGCTTGGCGTGAACACGATCCCCGAGCGGCAGCATCGGGGTGTGCCCCTCGGACAGGGTGACCGAGAACGCCCCCGGCAGCGGCAGTGCCGGCGCGTACCGCCACAGGGAGTGCGGGCCCGCCGCCGGCTCCAGCGCGATGGCCGGATCGGGCGCGAAGTCCAGGTCCCAGGGGCCGCCGCAGACCGGGCAGCACCAGGGCGCGGTCCGCACGTCCGCGCTCGTGCCGTCCTCGGGACAGAGATAACCGGGAAGTGCGTGCGTCATGTGCGGAGCACCTTTGCTCGTTCATGGCCGTCGTATGGCACGGATGTTACGCGTCCGTGGGGCTCTTGTGGGATGACGCACGGGTGGGCCAACCTTTTTGCGACGACGGCCCGTTGGGCGCGAGGGATTGTCATGCGCATGACGGAAACCCTTGGAATCCATGGCCCCGCACGCCCGCCGCCGCCGGCCCGCACCCCCACGCAGCGCACCGCCTACGAGGAGGACCCCTCACATGTCCGTGATGCGTCACACCCGCCGGAAGACCGCCGGCATCGCGACCGCCGTCGTGGCCCTCGCGCTCGGCGCGGCCGCCGCCCTGCCCGCCTCGGCCGCGTCCGCCGCCGGCGGCGGACCGCAGGGCGTCATCGAGAACGCAGGCGTCGCCGGCGCCGTCCCCGGCAGCTACATCGTCACCCTGAAGGACGCCGCGGCCCGCTCCACCGCCGACAGCGGCAAAGCCGTCGCCAAGCGCTACGGCGCGCGGATCGACCGGACCTACAGCGCCGCCCTCAACGGCTACTCCGTCGAGGTCTCCGAGGCGCAGGCGAAGAAGCTCGCGGCCGACCCGGCCGTCGCGTCGGTCGTGCAGAACCGCACCTTCACCGTCGACGCCACCCAGCCCAGCCCGCCGTCCTGGGGCCTGGACCGCATCGACCAGCGCGCGCTGCCCCTCGACCAGAGCTACACCTACCCGGACAAGGCGGGGGAGGGGGTGACGGCGTACATCATCGACACCGGCGTCCGCATCACCCACCAGGACCTGGGCGGCCGCGCCTCCTACGGCTACGACGCCATCGACAACGACAACACCGCCCAGGACGGTCACGGCCACGGCACCCACGTCGCCGGCACCGTCGCCGGCAACAGCCACGGCGTCGCCAAGAAGGCGAAGATCGTCGGCGTCCGCGTGCTCGACAACAACGGCTCCGGCACGACCGCCCAGGTGGTCGCGGGCATCGACTGGGTGACCCGCAACGCCGTCAAGCCCGCCGTGGCCAACATGTCGCTCGGCGGCGGGGCCGACTCGGCGCTCGACACCGCCGTGCGCAACTCCATCGCGTCCGGCATCACCTACGGCGTCGCGGCCGGCAACGAGTCAACCGACGCCTCCACCAAGTCCCCGGCGCGCGTCGCCGAGGCCATCACCGTCGGCGCGACCACCAACACCGACGCGAAGGCGAGCTACTCCAACTACGGCTCGGTCCTCGACATCTTCGCCCCGGGCTCCTCCATCACCTCCTCGTGGGGGACGGGCGACACCGCGACCAACACCATCTCCGGCACCTCGATGGCCACCCCCCACGTCGTGGGCGCGGCGGCCCTCTACCTCTCGCAGAACCCGTCGGCCACCCCCGCGCAGGTCCGTGACGGCCTGGTCGCGGCGGCCACCCCGAACGTGGTGACGGGCCCGGGCACCGGCTCGCCCAACCGCCTCCTGAACGTCGGCGCCGGCACCACCCCGCCGAGCGGCCCGCGCTTCGAGAACACCGCCGACTACGCGATCAACGACAACGCGACCGTCGAGTCCCCGATCACCGTCAGCGGCGTCTCCGGCAACGCCCCGGCCACGCTGGGCGTCTCCGTGGACATCAAGCACACCTACATCGGTGACCTGAAGGTCGACCTGGTCGCCCCCGACGGCACCCTCTACAACCTGCACAACCGCACCGGCGGCAGCGCGGACGACATCGTCAAGACCGTCACGGTCAACGCCTCCTCCGAGGTGGCCAACGGGGTCTGGAAGCTGCGCGTGAGCGACAACGCGGCCGCCGACACCGGCAAGATCGACTCCTGGGCGCTGCAGTTCTGACCCGTCGGGGCCGAAGGGGCGTGACACCGGGCGGGAACGCCCGGTGAAAGCGGGGGCGACCGATCACCGGGTCGCCCCCGCTGCGTACTATTTCGGGCAGCCGTTCGCGTGAGGTCGTACGCGCGCAGCCGCTTCGAGCCCCTCTGTGATGGAGCACCTCACGCTGTGAGCACCCCGCAACCTCCCCGCCCCGTCGGCCCCGGCCCCTCCTGGCCGCCGCAGCCGGGCTGGGGGCCGCCGCAGGGGCCGGCGGGACCGCCCGCGCTCAACGGGTTCGCCCTGGCCTCCCTGCTGGTGGGGCTGCTCTGCTTCCCGCCGCTCGGGGTGGTCTTCGGCCTGGTCGCGCTGGTGCAGATCCGGCGCAGGCGGGAGCGGGGCAGGGCGCTGGCGGTGGCCGGTCTGGCGGTCTCCGTGATGACGTCGGCGGTGATGCTCTACGGGGTGGCCGGCTACACCCGCCCGTTCCTGGAGCGCCTGGCCTCGCGGCCGGAACCGGAGCGGGTCGACGGCCAGCTGACCGACATGGGCCTGCTGCGGGCGGGCGACTGCTTCAACGTCCCCGGCGGGGACCTGCTCACCGAGACCCCCTTCACCTACCGGACCGACTGCGCGCAGGTGCACGACGCCGAGGTGACCTCCGCGTCGACGCTGGGCCCCGGCGCCTTCCCCGGCGCCTCGAAGCTCAAGGACACGGCCACGGACGCCTGCTGGAAGGCGCAGGACGCCTACGCGATGGACACGTGGGCCCTGCCCGACTACGCGGAGATGTACTACTTCGCCCCCACCCGGGAGGCCTGGCGGGCCGGTGACCGGCGGCTGGTGTGCGTGATCGGCACCTCGGGGCAGGAGCACAAGGGGAGCCTGCGCAAGGACGCGGGGATGCTGACGCCGGACCAGGTCTCCCTGCTGACCGCCCTGAACGCCGCGGACGCGGCGCTGGGCGGCGCCCCGGAGCGGGAGCCGGACGAGGCGCCGGCGGAGTACCGGGCGTGGGCGCGGGAGGTCGACGGGGCGCTGGCCGCGGAGGAGCGGATGCTCGGCGAGGCGGTCGCGGCGCATCCGGAGGCGGGGGCCCGGCTGAAGGAGCTGGCGGTGGCGCGCGGTGCGTGGCAGCGGGCGGCGCGGGCGGTCCGGCCGGCCGACTTCGAGCGGGCGCGGGAGGAGGCGGAGGGCGCGCTGACCACCGGTACGGAGAAGGCGCTGCGGGGTGCGTACGGACTGGCGACCCGGGTTCCGGAGTGGCTGGAGGGGCACTCCCCGGGGCCGGGGCGGGGGCCCTCCTCCGACACGGCCTGAAGGTCCTGGAGGTAACGCGCGGTAAGGGGTTTGAGTGACCAGGCTTCATCACATCGGGTGAAACTCTGGCCCGCACTTGCACAGCTCAACAGTGGGTTGCCAGGGTGTAGCTGTCTGTCAACCTGATGGGAGTGGCCCGTGACTTTCGGTGAGCAGCCGGCCTATCTTCGCGTCGCCGGGGATCTGCGGCGGAAGATCGTCGACGGGTCCCTGCCCCCGCACACCCGGCTCCCTTCGCAGGCCCGGATCCGCGAGGAGTACGGGGTCTCCGACACCGTCGCGCTGGAGGCGCGCAAGGTCCTCATGGCGGAGGGTCTGGTCGAGGGCCGTTCCGGGTCCGGTACGTACGTGCGCGAGCAGCCGGTCCCGCGCCGGGTCGCGCGTTCCGGCTACCGCACGGGCGGGGCGTCCACGCCGTTCCGGCAGGAGCAGGCGGAGTCGGGCGCGCACGGCACGTGGGAGTCCAGCAGCGAGCAGGCGGCGGCGCCGGCGGACATCGCGAAGCGGCTCGGCATCGAGCCGGGGGACCGGGTCATGCGCACCCGGTACGTCTTCCGCGACGCGGGCGAGGCGATGATGCTGTCCACCTCGTGGGAGCCGCTGTCCGTCACCGGCCGGACCCCGGTGATGCTGCCGGAGGAGGGGCCGCTGGGCGGCTCGGGAGTGGTCGACCGGATGGCCGCGATCGACGTGGTCGTGGACAACGTGGTCGAGGAGGTCGGCGCGCGGCCGGGCCTGGCGGAGGAGAACGTGGTGCTCGGCGGGGTGCCGGGGCACGTGGTGCTGGTGGTGACGCGGACGTACTACGCGTCGGGACGGGCCGTGGAGACGGCGGACGTGGTGGTCCCCGCGGACCGCTACCGGCTCTCGTACCACCTGCCGGTGCGCTGACCGGGCGTTCTCAGGCGCCGCCGGGGCTCGCAGAGCGGGCGCCGGCGGCGCTTTCGTACGCCTGGCCGGATGCGTACGCCCCCCAGGTATCTCTTCGTGAAAACCCGTATCCGCTCCGTGAAGGTCGGGCGTAAGCTCGGGCATATGCGCAATGCGGTTTCCTGGGCAGGAACATCGGCGGAGGGTGGAGCGCGATGAACGACAGCGGTGCCCTGCTTCCATGGCTGGTCATACGTCAGGACGACAACGGCAACCGCTACCGGGTGGGCCGGTACGCCACCCGGGCCGAGGCCCAGAAGGTCGTCGACGTCTTCGAGGACCGGGGGCACAAGCAGCTCTACTGGGTGGAGCGGATCGGGCAGGCGGACAGCAGCCCGGCCGCCCCGAGCAGGAACTGAAGGCCCGCTCCGGGCCTGGCATAGGCTCCGTCCATGACTGTACGCGTGGTCGTGGGCGGAGCCCTCTGTCGTGACGGGCGCCTGCTGGCCGCCCGGCGCAGCGCACCCCCGGAGCTCGCCGGCCGCTGGGAGCTCCCCGGCGGCAAGGCCGAACCCGGCGAGACCGTCCCCGAGGCGCTGGTGCGCGAGCTGCGCGAGGAGCTGGGCGTCGAGACCGAGGCGCTGGAGCGGATCCCCGGGGAGTGGCCGCTGAAGCCCGGCCTCGTCCTGCACGTGTGGACCGCCCGGCTGCTCTCCGGTGAGCCCGCCCCGCTGGAGGACCACGACGAGCTGCGCTGGCTCGCGCCGCACGAGCTGGACTCCGTCGACTGGCTCGACCAGGACCGGCCCTTCGTCGCCGAAGCGGGCCGCAGGCTCGGCCGACAGGGAGCGGACGGGGCGCACCGGGGCGCATGAGGCTCCCGTTCCGGGCCCTCCGCGCCACAGTGCGCCGGTGGGTGCAGGATCGGGTGGTACGGCGCCCCAAATATCGGGTATGTCGCTATTAGTCCCTATCTCGTCCCCCATTCGTCCCCGACGAACCTGACTGGGGTCGCTGGTGGCCCGGGAAGTGATCGGCGTGATCGACACAGACGGTGAATGTGCCGAGTGGGCCTTCCCCGCCGAGCCCGGTGCCGTCCGCACCGCCCGCCACGCCGTCCGCGGCACCCTCCGTTCCTGGGGCCTGGACGCCGTCGGCGATGTGACCGTCCTGCTGGTCAGTGAGCTGGTCACCAACTCCCTGCGCTACGCCTCCGGCCCCATCGGGGTCCGCCTGGAGCGGCGCAATCCCGCCGTTCCGGGCCTCGCCGGCGGACCGGCGCTCCTCGTGGAGGTCTCCGATCCGCTTCCGGATCCGCCCCGCGAACGGGTCGCCGACGCCGACGACGAGGGCGGCCGCGGGCTGCACCTCGTCGCCGTCTCCGCGCGCCGCTGGGGGACCCGCCACGGGAAGTCGGGGAAAACCGTGTGGTTCGAGTTGGCTCTTCCTGGTGAGTAACAAGGAGAAGGGCGGCAGGGGGTCTCCCGGAAGCGCCAGGGATGACCGCCGGGCGTGGCCGGAAAACAACGGGACCCTTTTGTGATCGTGAACGCCGTGCCGTACGGGGCCGTGGTGCTGAATACTTCGGTCATGGCCGGTCCGGTTGCGGTGAGCTGGAGGGGACGGTCGCGTGAGCGAGATACCTGCGCAGGCACATCAGACCCGAGTGTCCGGGGAGTCGTGGCACGACTCCTTGTGGCATACCAGTCCGCCTGGCTCGATATATGACTACATAAAGGTCGCGTCGTTCTCGATCGGCCCCGACGGGCTCGTCGACCAGTGGAGCCTGCGCGCCGAGGAGCTGTTCGGGCTCCCCGCGGCCCGCGCCGTGGGCCGCGATCCCGTGGACGCCTTCATGCCGCCCGAACTGCGCGACGGCGGCCACCGCAAGGTCGCCGAGATCCTCGACGGCAAGGAGTGGACCGGCCTGGTCCCCTTCCGCATCCCGGGTGGGGACGGCGCGCACGGCGTGGCCGAGATCTACGTGATGCCGACCCAGACCGGGACCGGGGAGCGGGCCGCGCTCTGCGTCGTCGTCGACGTCCGCGCGCTGCGCCGCATCGAATCCGACCTGGCCGCCTCGCAGGCCATATTCGGCCAATCTCCCTTCGGCTTCCTGCTCTTCGGCACCGACCTCACCGTGCAGCGCGCCAACCGCCGCTTCGCGACCGTGTTCGGCGGCGCCGTGGAGGAACACCGCGGCCGCACCGTCCACGACTACCTGCCCCCGCACGAGGCCGACCGGATGGCCGCCGCCCTGCGCCGGGTCCTGGAGACCGGTGAATCCGTCACCGACCTGAGGATCACCGGCTCCGCCCCCGGCAGCCGCGACAACCGGCACTGGTCCATCAACCTCTACCGCGTCCACGACGGCACCGGCCGCCCCATCGGCATCGCCGGCCTCGGCACCGACGTCACCCGCCGCCACCTCGCCGCCCGCGAGGCCGCCGGCGTCCGCCGCAACCTCGCCCTCCTCAACGAGGCCGGACACCGCATCGGCAGCTCCCTCGACCTGGAGACCACCGCCCGCGAACTCCTCGACGTCACCGTCCCCGGCTTCTGCGACCTGGCCGCCGTCGACCTCTACGAAGGGCTCCTGCTCGGCGACGACGACCGCCCCGCCCGCCCCCAGGGCCCCGGACTGCCCTGCCTGCCCGGGCAGGGAGCCCGGCGCGCCCCCTCCGCCCCCCTGCGGCGCGTGGCCTTCGCCTCCGCCGTGTCGGACACCCCCCTCCCGGGCCCCGGCGGACCGGCCTCCGTCGGCGAGACCCACCGCTACCCGGCCGCCTCCCCCGGCGCCGTCGCCCTGCGCACCGCCCGCACCCGGCTGATCGAGGGCGGCGGATCGGACGACCGCGTCCAGTCCACCCTCATCGTCCCGATGGTCGCCCACGACACGGTCGTCGGCCTCGCCCAGTTCTCCCGTACGAAGGGCAGCGAGCCCTTCGGCGAACGGGACCGGGCCGTCGCCGTCGAACTGGCCGCCCGCGCCGCCGTCTGCATCGACAACGCCCGTCTCTACCGCCGCGAACACGAAAGGGCCCTCATCCTCCAGCGCAGCCTGCTGCCCCCCGGCGACCCGGAGGCGGCCGGCCTGGACATCGCCTGCCGCTACCTGCCCGGCAACGCCGCCACCGAGGTCGGCGGCGACTGGTTCGACGTCATCGAACTGCCCGGACACCGCACCGCCCTGGTCGTCGGCGACGTCATGGGCCGCGGACTGCGCGCCGCCGTCGCCATGGGCGAACTGCGCACCGCCGTCCGCACCCTCGCCCTCCTCGACCTCGAACCGGCCGAGGTGCTCTCCGCCCTCGACGAGGTCGCCCGCGGCCTCGGCGCACCCGGCGGCGCCCAGCAGGCCTCCCGCTCGGCCCTGCACTCCCGCGACGCCGACCGCTCCGAGGTCTACCTCGCCACCTGCGTCTACGCCGTCTACGACCCGGTGACCCGGCGCTGCACCATCGCCAACGCCGGCCACATGCCGCCCGTCCTGGTCGAACCCGCCGAGGACGGCAGCGCGCCGCGGCCCGGACTGCTGCTGGAGATCCCGACCGGCATGCCGCTCGGCGTGGGTGGCGAACCCTTCGAGGAGGTCGAGGTCGAACTCCCCGAAGGAGCCCTGCTCGCCCTCTACACCGACGGACTCGTCGAATCCCGCGACCACCCCCTGGAGGAGGGGCTGCGCGGACTGCGCGGCGCCGTCGCGGACCCCTCCCGCCCCCTGGAGGAGGTCTGCGACCACGTCCTGAACACCCTGCACACCCGCCACGGCGAGGACGACATCGCCCTGCTGATGGCCCGAGTCCAGGGACTGCCCATCGACGCCGTCGGCGACTGGCAGCTGCCCCGCGAAGCCCGCTCGGTGGGCCGGGCCCGCGAACTGGCCCGGACCAAACTGCCCGCCTGGGGGCTGGAAGGCCTGCTCGACACCACCGAACTGCTCGTCAGCGAGCTCGTCACCAACGCCCTGCGCTACGGGGAGGGCGAGATCCGGCTCCGGCTGCTGCTCGACCGGACCCTGGTGTGCGAGGTCTGGGACGCCAACCTCGCCCAGCCCCGCCGGCGCCGCGCCCGGGACACCGACGAGGGAGGCCGGGGCCTCCAGCTGGTCGGCCTGCTCTCGGCCGGCTGGGGCACGCGCCGCACCCACCGGGGCAAGACGGTCTGGTTCGAACTCCCGCTCCCCATGCCCGGCGGCGCCCCGGGCGAGGCGGCCACCGAACTCTCGGCGGAGCAGCTGCTGAGCATGTACGGGTGAGGGGGCGGCGGCCGGGCCGCCCCCGCCCAAGGGGTCATCCCGCCAACCCCACCCCCGTCAGCACGGGTGTTGCCGCTATCAGGGTGTCGCCCGCCAAGGTCACCGCCGGGCCTGCCGCCGACTCGTGTTCCCAGAGGCGGCGGGGGCGGCCCGTGGGGACCTCCAGGCCCGTCACGAACGGCGGCGCCCCGCGTCCCAGGAGGCCCCGGCGGCCTCCGTGCGTGGAGCGGACGTACAGGACGCCCCGTCGGACGCCCAGCAGTTCGAGTACGCAGTCCGTGCCCTCGCGCCGGGTCAGCGGCTGCTGCCACCGGACCGCCCCGCTGCCCCCGTCCAGGGCGGACACCGTGTCCCAGCCCTGTTCCGGCCGGTACGCGGCCACGTACACCACCCCGTCCTCCACCAGCAGCCGGTCCGCCGCCGCGCCCGGCTCGAAGCGCCACAGTTCGTAGCCCCTGCGCCGGTCCAGCGCCCGCACCACGCCCCCGTCCAACACGTGCACGGTGCCCGCCGGCAGGTCGGGGGCCTCCCGTGCGCCGGCGCCGTGGCCGCGCGGCCACGACCACAGCGGGGCCCCGGTCGGCAGGTGCAGGGCGCTCAGCCGGTGGCCGTCGCCGAGGACGAGGCATTCGTCCGACAGCGTCACCGTGCGGGGGCTCGCCTCCGGTACCGGCTGCCGCCACACCCGCTCGCCGGTGTCCTTGCGCAGGGCGCTCAGCTCGCCGTCCCCCGCGAGCAGCAGCACACCCGGCGCGGGCGTCAGCCCGGCCGGCGCCCCCGGCAGGTCCCGCCACCAGCGCACCCGGCCGTCCGCCGGCTCCCGGGCCACCAGGCGCGCGCCCGGACCGCCGTCCGTCTCCACCACCACGCACACGGTGTCCGCGTCGGCCGCGCACCACACCCGTTCCGGCTCGGGGAGCGGACGCGCCGCCACGCCCTCGTCGGCGTACGCCGTCCAGCGCGTGGTCCCCGAGTCGGCCTCCGCGCACCCCACCTCGCAACCGGCCGTCCACACCACCCGCTGCCCGGCCGCGTACAGCGCGTCGGGGCGGGCGTCCTCGGCCCGCCAGCGTTCCGCCCGTGACCCGCCCGGCCCGGCGAGGAGGCCGCCGGCCCTGCCCGGCGCCGAGGTCACGGTGCGCGGCGGACGCGTGCCGGGGTCGGCGGCGGCCGAGTCCAGCCAGGGCGCGCCCGCCGCGCAGTCCCGGGCGATCCAGGCCAGTTCGCGGCCCCGCTCGGCCGGTTCGGCGAGTTCCCGCGCGGCGGCGGCCCGCTCCCGGGCGGTGGCCGGCTCCAGGACGGGGCGGGGGCCCTCGGCGTTCAGGTCCCGGGCGGCCTTCAGGGCGCCGCGGGCCGCCTCCACCTCCTCCGCCCGCTGCCCGGGCACCGCCACCAGCTCGGCCAGGGCCTCCTCGGCGCGGTCGAGGGCGTCGACCGCGCCGGCCCGGTCCCCGACGGCCAGGCGTTCGCCCGCCACCCGGCACAGCGCCCGCACCCGGGACCCGCCGACGGGGATCCGCGCGGCCAGGCGCAGCGCGGCGGGCAGGTCCTGCCGGGCGACGGCGGTGACGGCCTTGGACTCGGCGGCCGCGCGGACGGCCGCGCTCGGGATCCGGGCCAGCCAGTGCTCGGCCCGCGCCAGGTCGGTGGGGGCGCTGGCCAGGGCCGCCCGGGCCAGCACCGCCTCCTCCGCGGCGCTGCCCGGGAAGTGCCGCCGGGCCAGCCGTACTCCGCGCTCGGGGGCCACCGCCGCGAGCTCCTCCGCGACCTTGCGGAGCCGGCTCGCGCGGCGCGGTCCGAACACCGGGAACAGTGCCTGCTGGGCGTCGGTGAGGACCCGTTCGGTGCGCGCGGGGGCGTCCCGTGAGATGCGCCGGGCCAGGCCGGTCAGCAGTCCGGCCACCCGGGCGCCGTCGCCGCCGCCGTCGGCCCACGCCCAGCGTTCGGCGTCCGCGAGGAGGCGTCCCGCGAGCCCGGCGTCGAACCGTGCCGCCGCCTCCGCCGCGAGGGCGAGCCCTTCGACCCGGACGTCCCCGGCCCCGACGGGCAGCCCGCCCAACGCCTCCTCGGCCTCCGCGAGCAGCTCCCGCACGAACGCGACCGTGCCGTCACCGCCGAGCCGGCCCCCACCGTCCGGACCGCCCGGCTCCCGTCCGCCGCCCGGCTCCCCGGCCGGTGCGCGTTCGCCGTCCGGCTCCCCGTCCGGTGCCTGTCCGACGCCCGGATCTCCGCCCGGCCCCCGGCCCCCGCCCGGCCCTCCGCCCGCGGTGGTGTCCGGGCCCGGGTCCTCAGCCGGCGTCCCGGCCCCGGCCCCGGCCTCCAGCCGCCGTAGGGCGCGGGCCACCGCCTCCGCCGACTCCGGCCGGTCCGCCGGGGACTTCGCCAGCAGGGCGCCCAGCAGGGCCTCCAGCTCCGCCGGTACCGTCACCCCCGCCTCCCGCAGCGGTGGCGGCGGATCCTCGATGTGGCGGAGCATCAGGACGTACGGGCCCTCCGTCTGGCCGAACGGCGGCTCTCCGCCGAGCAGGGCGTACAGCACGCACCCCAGCGCGTACAGGTCGCACCGGGCGTCCACGTGTTCGCCCCGCCACTGCTCGGGCGCCATGTACGGCGGGGTGCCGAACATCCGGCCCGTGACCGTCCAGCCCGCCGTCGCGTCCGCGGAGTGCGCGATGCCGAAGTCGCAGATCTTCAGCCGGCCCCCGGGCAGCAGGAAGAGGTTCTGCGGCTTGAGGTCCCGGTGGACCACCGCCCGTTCGTGCGCGGCGGCCAGCGCCTCCGCCGTCTGCGCGGCCAGCTCCACGGCCCGCGCCACCGGGAGGCCGCCCCGCTCACGGGCCAGGACCGCGCCCAGGTCCTCCCCGGGCAGCAGCTCCATCACGATGAACAGCCGCCCCTCGTGCTGTCCCACGTCGTGCACCACGGTGATCCCGGGGTGCTGGAGCCGCGCCCCGATCGTGGCCTCCCGCCGGAAGCGGGCGATCAGCTCCGCGTCGGTCGCCGCCTCCAGCAGCACCTTCACCGCCACCGGCCGGTCCAGGGCCAGGTCGTGCCCCGCCCACACCTCGCCCATGCCGCCCGCACCGAGCCGGCGTTCCAGCCGGTACCGGTCCGCCAGCAGTTCCCCCACCCGCACCGCGAAGCCCCCTGACACCACGTCACCCGACGGTCGACGGTCGTCCAGGGGGCATTCTCCACCGTGAAGTGAACTACCGGGGGTCGGAAGGCGAACGGCGGCGGATCCGGTTGCCCAGCCACACCAGGGGGTCGTACTTGCGGTCCACCGCCCGTTCCTTCAGCGGGATCAGGGCGTTGTCGGTGATCCTGATGCCCTCCGGGCAGACCTCCGTACAGCATTTGGTGATGTTGCAGTAGCCCAGCCCGTGCTCCTCCTGGGCCGTGCGCTTGCGGTCCAGGCCCGCCTCCTCGGCCGCGTCCAGGGGGTGCATGTCCAGCTCGGCGACGCGCATCAGGAAGCGCGGACCGGCGAAGGCGGGCTTGTTCTCCTCGTGGTCGCGCACCACGTGGCAGGTGTCCTGACACAGGAAGCACTCGATGCACTTGCGGAACTCCTGCGAGCGTTCCACGTCCACCTGCCGCATCCGGTACTCGCCCGGCGCCAGCCCGGCCGGCGGCACGAACGCGGGCACCGACCGCGCCTTCTCGTAGTTGAACGACACGTCCGTCACCAGGTCCCGCACCACCGGGAAGGCCCGCAGCGGGGTGATCGTTACCGTCTCCGCCCGGTCGAAGACCGACATGCGGGTCATGCACATCAGCCGCGGCCGTCCGTTGATCTCCGCACTGCACGAGCCGCACTTGCCCGCCTTGCAGTTCCAGCGCACCGCCAGGTCCGGGGCCTGGGTGGCCTGGAGCCGGTGGACGATGTCCAGGACCACCTCGCCGTCGTGCACCTCGACGGTGAAGTCCCGCAGGTCCCCGCCCTCCGCGTCGCCCCGCCAGACCCGGAAGCGGGCGTCGTAGGTGGTCATCCGTAGAGCTCCTCTTCGGCGAGGTACTTGGCCAGCTCGTCCTTCTCGAACAGCGCCAGCAGGTCGGGGCGGATGGGGTCGGTCCGGACGTGTTCGAGGGCGATCCGGTCGGCCGCCGGATCGGCGGGGGCCGGGTCGACCGGGCGGCACAGCAGGTTCACCGGCCGCCACGCCCGCTCCATCGCCGGGCGGTCCTCGCGGGTGTGCCCGCCCCGGCTCTCGGTGCGTTCCAGGGCCGCGCGGGCCACGCACTCGCTGACCAGCAGCATGTTCCGCAGGTCCAGCGCCAGGTGCCAGCCCGGGTTGAACTGCCGGTGCCCCTCGACCCCGGCGCGGGCGGCGCGGACGCGCAGGGCGGCCAGCCGCTCCAGGGCCTCGGCCATCTCGGCCTCGCGGCGGATGATGCCGACCAGGTCGTTCATCGTCGTCTGGAGCTCCTGGTGGAGCGTGTACGGGTTCTCCGCGCCCTCGTCGGCGTGGAAGGGGGCCAGCGCCTCGGCGGCGGCCGCGTCGATCTGCTCCTGGGAGACGGCGGGACGCTCCCCGCCGCCGGCCGCGTGCTCCGCCGCGTGCAGTCCGGCCCGCCGGCCGAAGACCAGCAGGTCGGAGAGGGAGTTGCCGCCGAGCCGGTTCGAGCCGTGCATCCCGCCCGCGACCTCGCCGGCCGCGAACAGCCCCGGCACCCCGACGGTGGCGGCGGTGTCGGAGTCGACCGCGATGCCGCCCATCACGTAGTGGCAGGTCGGCCCGACCTCCATGGGCTCGGCGGTGATGTCCACGTCCGCCAGCTCCTTGAACTGGTGGTACATGGAGGGGAGCCGCCGTTTGATCTTCTCGGCGGGCATCCGCGTGGACACGTCCAGGAACACCCCGCCGTGCGGGGAGCCGCGGCCCGCCTTGACCTCGGCGTTGATGGCCCGGGCGACCTCGTCGCGGGGGAGCAGCTCGGGCGGGCGCCGGTTGTGGTCCGGGTCCTCGTACCAGCGGTCGCCCTCCTCCTCCGTCTCGGCGTACTTCTCCTTGAAGACGTCGGGGACGTAGTCGAACATGAACCGCTTGCCCTCGCTGTTGCGCAGCACCCCGCCGTCGCCGCGCACCGATTCCGTGACGAGGATGCCCTTCACGGACGGCGGCCAGACCATGCCGGTGGGGTGGAACTGCACGAACTCCATGTTGAGCAGGGGCGCTCCGGCGAGCAGGGCCAGCGCGTGGCCGTCGCCGGTGTACTCCCAGGAGTTGGAGGTGGTCTTGAAGGACTTGCCGATGCCGCCCGTGGCCAGTACCACCGCCGGGGCCTCCAGGACGAAGAAGCGGCCGGTCTCCCGCTCGTAGCAGAACGTGCCCGACACCCGGTCCCCGTCCTTGAGGACCCTCGTCACCGTGCACTCCTGGAACACCTTGAGCCGGGCCTCGTGGTCCCCGTGCTCCCGGAAGTCCTCCTGCTGGAGCTGGACGATCTTCTGCTGGAGGGTGCGGATCAGCTCCAGGCCGGTGCGGTCGCCGACGTGGGCGAGGCGCGGGTACTCGTGGCCGCCGAAGTTGCGCTGCGAGATCCTGCCGTCGGGGGTCCGGTCGAAGAGCGCGCCCCAGGTCTCCAGCTCCCACACCCGGTCGGGGGCCTCCTTGGCGTGCAGCTCGGCCATCCGCCACTGGTTGAGGAACTTCCCGCCGCGCATGGTGTCGCGGAAGTGGACCTGCCAGTTGTCGTGGGCGTTGGCGTTGCCCATGGAGGCGGCGATCCCGCCCTCCGCCATGACGGTGTGGGCCTTGCCGAAGAGGGACTTGCAGATCACCGCCGTACGGGCGCCCCGCTCCCGGGCCTCGATCGCGGCGCGCAGTCCGGCGCCGCCCGCACCGACCACGACCACGTCCCATTGCTGCCGGTCGACTTGGGTCATGTCAGAAGATCCTCGGGTCGGTGAAGGTGCCGGTGGCCAGCAGGTACACGTAGAAGTCGCACAGGGCCACACTGATCAGCGACGCCCACGCGAGCTGCATGTGGCGGGTGTTGAGCCGGCCCGTCCAGCTCCACAGGCGGTAGCGCACCGGGTGCCGGGAGAAGTGCTTCAGGCGGCCGCCCATGATGTGCCGGCAGGAGTGGCAGGACAGGGTGTACGCCCAGATCAGCGTGATGTTGACCAGGAACAGCAGGGTTCCGAGGCCCATGTGCCCCCACGCGTAGTGCCCGTCGCGGAAGGTCAGGACGGTGTCGTACGTGAGGATCCCCGCGACGGGGACGGCGGCGTAGAAGAAGTACCGGTGGGCGTTCTGGAGGATCAGCGGGAAACGGGTCTCGCCGGTGTACCCGGCGTGCGGTTCGGCGACCGCGCAGGCGGGCGGTGAGGCCCAGAAGCCGCGGTAGTAGGCCTTGCGGTAGTAGTAGCAGGTCAGCCGGAAGCCGAGGGGGAAGACCAGGATCAGCAGGGCGGGGGACAGGCCCCACCAGCTGCCGAACAGGTCGAGGTTGGGGCCGCCGCGCATCGTCGCGCAGTTCTCCGCCAGGCAGGGGGAGTAGAACGGCGAGACGTACGGGGCCGCGTAGTAGTGGGCGTTCGCGAACGCCCGCCAGGTCGAGTAGACGATGAAGGCGAGCAGCCCGGCCGCGGTGCCGGCGGGGGCGAGCCACCACCGGTCGGTCCGCAGGTGCCGGGCCGTGATGGCGGCCCGGGAGGGGGTGTGGACCCCGCCGGGCCGTTGCCGGGATGGTTCCGTGCCTGTGGCCAAGGAGAACTCCGGGTGGAGTGCGATGAGGGGTGGCCCAGGAGGCCCGGCCGCTCGCGCGGCCGGGCCAGATGGGGGTGTGCCGAGGGTGGCCGGTGCCGGGTCTCAGGGGGCGCGGCGGTCGCGGACGCCGAGGCCCTCGTCGTCGGTGTCCGTCCACTTGGACTGGTCGTACGGGGTGTCCGGGACGGAGACCATCCCGGACGGGCCGGCGGGCCTGGTGGCGGCGGCCGGCGACTGCCGGGCGACGTCCTGCTCCAGCCGTTCCACCGAGCGGACCAGATCGTTCAGGTTGCGACGTACGGCCGTCAGATCGTCTTGCAGGGACATGACGTGACCTCACTTCCGCGGGGGTGCGGTGGCAACGCTCACGGGCGCCTGCGAGTGTCGCGCCTCCCGTCCCCGGTTGTGAAGGGACGTGCAGCGATTCCGGGCGCGCAGGCGCAAACCGTGCGCCCCTCCCTGCCCCCATTTTCATCCCTCGAACGAGGGAACGCCCGTCCGGGCCGCAACCGGGATTGGTCCGCACGGGTGGGGTTCGCGGCGTGGCGCGGGTCCGGTCCGGAGGACCCGGCGGGCTGTCCATTTCAGTGGGTTTCGGCACCAGTGTGATCAGCTCCATATACCGCCGAACGTGATCAAGGCCCCCCTCTTTCACGGCTCCACGCCCCGCCCCGGAGGTACCACCCATGACGCAGAGAACGCGCAGGTCCTTGGCGCTCCTCACCTCGGGAGTCCTTGCACTGCCGCTCCTCGCGGGCTGCGGGGCGGGTGAGGACGACGGCGGGCCGGCCGCCGCCGGACCGGACATCGCGCTGACGGCGCGCGAGCAGGTCGCCGACGGCGGGGTGCTGCGCTGGGCGGTGGACTCCGTGCCGGAGACCCTCAACAGCTTCCAGGCCGACGCGGACGCCACCACCGGCCGGATCGCGGGGGCGGTCCTGCCCCAGCTGTTCACCCTGGACGCCAAGGGGCGGCCGGTGGCCAATCCGGACTACCTGGAGAAGGCCGAGGTCGTCGCGCGCGAGCCCAAGCAGGTCGTGGTGTACCGGCTGAACCAGAAGGCGGTGTGGAGCGACGGGCGGGAGATCGGCGCCCCCGACTTCGTGGCGCAGTGGCGGGCCCTGAACGGCAAGGACTCGGCGTACTGGACGGCCCGCAACGCCGGCTACGAGCGGATCGAGAAGATCGAGCGCGGCAAGAACGACCTGGAGGTCAAGGTCACCTTCGTGCGCCCGTACGCGGACTGGCGCTCCCTGTTCACCCCGCTCTACCCCAAGCAGGTCATGGGCACCCCGGAGGCCTTCAACGAGGGGGCCCGGGGCGCCCTCAAGGTCACGGCCGGCCCCTTCAACCTGGGGGCCGTCGACAAGAAGACCGGCACCGCGGCCCTGACCCGCAACCCCCGCTGGTGGGGCCGTCCCGCCAAGCTGGACAGCCTGGTGCTGACGGCGGTCGCCCGCGCCGCCCGCCCGGCCGCGCTGGCCGAGGGCAAGGTGGACCTGGCGGAGATCGACCGCGCGGGCGCCGACCGCATCGCCCTGGCCCACCGCGACGCCGGCCGCGTCGACGGCAGCCACGGCCCGGGCGCCTCCCTGACGCCGGCGCAGGCCACCCTCTCCTGGGCGCTGGCCCACGGCGCCGACGAGGCCAAGGCCAGGGAGGAGCAGGAGAGCCGGCAGAAGAACGCCGAGGCGGTGAAGAAGTACGCGGACGAGCAGTCGGCCCTGCGCGGTTTCGAGGTCCGCAAGTCGCTGGAGCCCTCGTACACCCAGCTGGCGATGAACGGGGCGTCCGGGCCGCTGGCCGACGAGCGGGTGCGCCGGGCGATCGCCCGGGCGCTGGACCGCAAGGAGCTCGCGGAGATCGTCCTCAAGCCGCTCGGCCTGCCGGCGAAGCCCGTCGGCAGCCACCTGGCCCTGGCCGGGCAGCAGGCGTACGCCGACAACAGCGACGCCCTCGGCGGCCAGGACACCCACGCGGCCCAGGCCCTGCTCGCGGACGCGGGCTGGCGCAGGGGCGGCAAGCTCACGGAGCCGGCCGCGAAGGCGGGCCCGGAGGGCGAGGGCGCGACGGACGACGGCAAGACCCCGGCGGGCGGTGCCGGGGCCCCGGCGGCCGCCAAGCCGGGGCCGGGGGACGGCACCGGCGACGACGGCCTCTACATCGTGGGCCAGGACGACGGCCGCAACGGCGCCGTGCGCAGGGACCGCCCGGACCGCCAGGGCCGGCCGGGAGCCCGCGCGGCCCTCGTCGCGGGCCCGCGGGCGCTCCAGCAGGGCCCGGCCCCCTTCGCGGGGGAGCCCGCCCTGGGCGTCACGGGCGAGCGGCCCTCCCCGGCGCTGGCCCCGGCCTCCCTGGCCGCCCAGCAGGAGGAGGTGCTGCTGGCGCAGGCGGGCGCCATCGAGGACGGCAAGCGCGCGGCGGCGGCCGCGGCGGCCAGGGCGGCGGCGAAGGCGGACGGCGAGGACGGGGGCGAGGACGCCAAGGAGCCCGCCCGGGCCACCCCGGCGCCGGCTCCGGCCCAGCAGACGGCCCCCCGGACCTCCGGCGCCATGCTCGCCAAGGACGGCAAGCAGCTCAACCTGCGCTTCGTCCTGCCGGCCGGCCCCGGCTCGGAGGCGCTGCGCGCGGTCGGGGAGCGGATCTCGCGGACGCTCCAGAAGATCGGCATCAGCACCCAGACGACCAAGGTCCCCGACGAGAGCTTCTTCAAGGACCACATCGCCTCGGGCCAGTACGACCTGGCCCTGTACTCCTGGCCCGCGACGGCCTTCCCGGCGACCGACGCCCGGCCGATCTTCGCCAAGCCGGAGCCGGCCGCCGACGGCTCGCTGCTCGTGGAGCAGAACTACACCCGGGTCGGTACCGACCACATCGACCAGCTCTTCGACCAGGCGGCCGGCGAGCTGGACGAGGCGAAGGCCCGCGACCTGATGCGCAAGGCGGACGCCCGGATCTGGGCCGCGGCCGGCTCCATCCCGCTCTACCAGCGGCCCGAGCTGGTGGCCGCCAAGCCGGGCCTGGCCAACGCGGGCGCCTTCGGCCTCGGGGCGCCCCGGTTCCAGGACATCGGCTGGAAGAAGCCCTCCGCCGCGAAGGGCGCGAAGGACGCGAAGGACGCCGGGAAGAGGTAGCGCGCAGGAGCGGTCCGGGCCGGAGCCGGCCCGGAAGGCGCCGCGGCGAAGAAGTGGTGAAAAAACGGGGCCTGTCGGGTTGACCGGCGGGTAGCAAGCTCAGAAGTGACTCAAGTTCCTTGCCCGCCGGATCCCCGGCGGGCAAGGTCGTGCCTACCCGTTGACCCGCATGAACACAGGCTCCATCCACGGCCGGGACCCCCCACCCACACCCCGGCCGTCCTCAGTCGCACAGCCCCTTGACAGACCCCCCGGCAGGCGGTTCCCCCCGATCGACGTACGATGGGGTAAGGCCGTGGCAGGTTTACCGCCCGGCAGAGGCTCGCGTGCCAGGCCGTACGCGACGCCATCCACGATCCCGGGAGAAGCGCCGAAGTGCCCACGCGCCACGACATCCGTAACGTCGCCATCGTCGCCCACGTCGACCATGGCAAGACGACCATCGTCGATGCCATGCTCAAGCAGGCCGGTGCCTTCGCCGCCCACCAGCAGCTCGACGACCGCATGATGGACTCGAACGACCTGGAGCGTGAGAAGGGCATCACGATCCTCGCCAAGAACACGGCGGTGAAGTACCACCCCAAGGACGGCGGGGCCCCGATCACGATCAACATCATCGACACCCCCGGCCACGCCGACTTCGGTGGCGAGGTCGAGCGCGGTCTGTCGATGGTGGACGCCGTCGTCCTGCTGGTGGACGCCTCCGAGGGTCCGCTGCCCCAGACCCGCTTCGTGCTGCGCAAGGCCCTCCAGCAGCGCAAGCCGGTCATCCTCTGCATCAACAAGACGGACCGCCCGGACTCCCGGATCGACGAGGTCGTCAACGAGACCTACGACCTGTTCCTGGACCTGGACGCCGACGAGGACCAGATCGAGTTCCCGATCGTCTACGCCTGCGGCCGTGACGGCGTCGCCTCGCTGACCAAGCCGGAGGACGGCACCGTCCCGGCGGACAGCGACAACCTGGAGCCGTTCTTCTCCACCATCCTGGAGCACGTCCCGGCCCCGACCTACGACGAAGAGGCCCCCCTCCAGGCCCACGTCACCAACCTCGACGCCGACAACTTCCTGGGCCGCATCGCGCTGCTCCGCGTCGAGCAGGGCGAGCTGCGCAAGGGCCAGACGGTCGCGTGGATCAAGCGTGACGGCACGATCTCCAACGTCCGCATCACCGAGCTGATGATGACCGAGGCGCTCACCCGCAAGCCCGCCGAGGTCGCCGGCCCCGGTGACATCTGCGCCGTCGCCGGTATCCCCGAGATCATGATCGGTGAGACCCTGGCCGACCCGGAGAACCCGATCGCGCTGCCGCTCATCACGGTGGACGAGCCGGCCATCTCCATGGTCATCGGCACCAACACCTCCCCGATGGTCGGCCGCGGCGGCTCCGGCAAGGGCGCGGACGCCAAGACCGCGGTCAAGGACCGCAAGGTCACCGCCCGCCAGGTCAAGGACCGCCTCGACCGCGAGCTGATCGGTAACGTCTCGCTGCGCGTCCTGGACACCGAGCGCCCGGACGCCTGGGAGGTGCAGGGCCGCGGTGAGCTGGCGCTGGCCATCCTGGTCGAGCAGATGCGCCGCGAGGGCTTCGAGCTGACCATCGGCAAGCCGCAGGTCGTCACCAAGGAGGTCGACGGCAAGACCTACGAGCCCGTCGAGCGCATGACGATCGACGTGCCCGAGGAGCACATGGGTGCCGTCACCCAGCTCATGGGCGTCCGCAAGGGCCGCATGGACAACATGTCGAACCACGGCTCCGGCTGGGTCCGCATGGAGTTCGTCGTCCCGTCCCGCGGCCTCATCGGCTTCCGTACGGAGTTCCTGACGCAGACCCGCGGCACCGGCATCGGCCACTCGATCCACGAGGGCCACGAGCCGTGGTTCGGCCAGCTGGTCACCCGTAACAACGGCTCCCTGGTCGCCGACCGCGCCGGTGCGGTCACCGCGTTCGCGATGACCAACCTCCAGGAGCGCGGCGTGCTGTTCACCGACCCCGGCACCGAGGTGTACGAGGGCATGATCGTCGGCGAGAACTCGCGCGCCGACGACATGGACGTGAACATCACCAAGGAGAAGAAGCTCACGAACATGCGCTCCTCCTCCGCCGACTCCTTCGAGGCGATCGTCCCGCCGCGCAAGCTCTCCCTGGAGCAGTCCCTGGAGTTCTGCCGCGACGACGAGTGCGTCGAGGTGACCCCGGAGGCCGTGCGCATCCGCAAGGTCGTCCTGGACCAGAAGGAGCGCTCGCGCACCGCTTCGCGCGCCAAGTCGGCCAAGTAGCAAGCGAGTAGGCTTCTGGCCGAAACGCGTACGTTCGGCGACGGCCCCTCCCCGCACCGGTTCGGTGCGGGGAGGGGCCGTCGCCGTTTGTCAAACGGATTGTGTCGCTCATGTGTCCGCATACCGACCGTGACGCTCCGGAAGATGAACTAACCGTCCGTTTCGCACGTGTCTGTCTCCTATCCGTTTGTCCGGATTTCGGGTTTTCGCCATGCGGTGATGTTGTGAAAACGAGACCACTTAAGTGTGGTTTACGGTCTGGGTGTCCCTGAGGATGGCTCCATTGAGCTCGGGTCAATGGGTCACACGCTGTGGGGAGCGTCGACTCACGAGCACACACGACGGGACCGGATTTCGCTGTCAGGGGTGTCAGCGGAGGACGGCCCATCATCATCGACAGTGACTCCTGAGGAGGCAATTACCCATGCGCGGAGCAACGAGCGCCAAGTGGGTCGTGGGTGCCGTCATCGTGGCGATGGCTGCCACGGCGTGCAGCAGTGGCGACAAGGACACCAAGAGCGACGGCGCCAAGGGCGGCACGTTCCGGATGGGCATCACCGAGCCCACCGCGATCGACCCCTTCAACTCGCAGGAGTCCGAGGGCGCGCTCATCACGCACAACCTCTTCACGGGTCTCTACAGCGCCACGGTCGACGGCAAGCTGAAGCCCGAGCTCGCGGAGTCGGTCCAGACCAGCGACGACGGCAAGACCTGGACCTTCAAGATCAAGCAGGGCACCAAGTTCTCGAACGGCGAGCCCGTCGACGCCGAGGCCTTCGTCCGCGGCTGGACCCGTGTGGTCGCCAAGGACTCCGCCTCCGACGTCGCCTACCCGTTCGCGGGCGTCAACGGCTACAAGGAGCTCAACGGCGGCAGCGCCACCACCTTCGCCGGTGTGACCGCTCCGGACGCCGGCACCCTGAAGGTCGAGCTCTCCGAGGCCGACTTCGAGTTCGACAAGAAGACCGTGCACCAGGCCTTCAGCCCGGTCCCGAAGGCCGCCGGCGCCGCCAGCAACAAGGCGTACAACGACGCGCCGATCGGCAACGGCCCCTTCAAGATGGAGGGTTCGTGGCAGCACAACAAGTCCATCACCCTCGTCCGTAACGACGACTACGGCTTCGAGAAGGCCAAGCTCGCCAAGGTCGAGATCTCGATCCTGAACGCGGCCAACGGCTCCACCCTGGAGTACCAGGGCTTCCAGTCGGGCCAGTTCGACTGGGCCCGTATGCCCACGCCGCAGCAGCCGGTCGCGAAGGCCAAGTACGCGCCGAAGAAGCAGTGGATCGAGGCCGACACCAGCGGTGTCAACTACCTGGTCGCCTTCAACCAGGTCGCCCCGCTGAACAACCCCGACGCGCGCAAGGCGATCTCCTACGCGATCGACCGCGAGGCCATCGCCAAGGGTGTCTTCCAGGGCATGCAGAAGCCCGCCACCTCCGTCCTGCCGCCGTCCTTCGCGGACACCTACCAGGACGGCGTCTGCTCCTCCTGCGTCAAGCAGGACAAGGAGAAGGCCAAGCAGTTCGCCGAGAAGGGCGGCCTGAAGCCGGGCACCGTCCTCGACTTCGGTTACAACACCGGCGCCGGCCACGAAGAGTGGGTCCAGGCCGTCGCGCAGCAGCTGAAGGACGTCCTCGGGCTCGACGTCAAGCTGAACGGCAAGCCGTTCAAGGAGGCCCTGGCGCAGCAGCAGGACAAGGGCACCGGCGGTCTGTGGCGCTCGGCGTGGGGCGCGGACTACCCGACCCCGGACAACTTCCTGTACCCGCTGCTCGACTCCGGTTCGATCAACGAGGACCCGGCGACGGGCAAGGCGGCCGGTGACAACCGCGGCCGTTACAACAACCCGAAGTTCGACGAGCTGATCACCAAGGCCCGTGGCACCAAGGACCCGGCGGCCCGCGCCGCGGTCTACAAGGAGGCCGAGAAGCTCGCGGTCGACGACGAGCAGGGTCTCATCCCGCTGTGGAAGCGCACCCAGTTCCGTCTCGCGGCCACGGACAAGTTCAACAACATCCAGCTGGACTTCTTCGAGGACCCGAACCTCGCTGAGATCTCGGCCAAGTAAGAGCCTCCTCATCAACAGGTAGGCGAAGGTCGTGGGGGCCCGGAGTCACACTTCGGTCCCCACGGCCTTCGCCCAGTCCCGGGCGCACCCCTCAGTCTCGTCGATCCGCGCCCGGATGCGGCCAATCTCCCGATCGGATGATGCCGCCAACCCCCACGCCCGGTATGTGAAGGAGGCATCGTGGGAAGATATGTGATCCGGCGGCTCGGACAGATGGTCGTCGTTCTCTTCGGTGCGACGGTTATTCTCTTCTGCTGTCTTTTCGTGCTCCCCGGCGACCCTGTGGGTTCGCTCGGTGGTGACAAGGCCCGTGACCCGGCCGTCGTCGAAGCGCTCCGCGAGCGCTACGGCCTCAACGACCCGCTGCCCGTGCAGTACGGGCACTTCGTCTCGAACCTCGCGCAGGGTGACCTCGGTGAGGACTACACCCAGCGCCGGCCGGTGACGGAGGTCCTCGGGCCGAAGCTGGCGAACACCGCCGAGCTCGCCCTGGCGGCCATCGTCCTGGACATCCTGATCGGCCTGCTGGCGGGTCTGATCGCCGCGCTGTTCAGATACTCGTTCTGGGACGTGCTGATCACGCTCTTGACCACCATGGCCGTCGGCTTCCCGTCCTTCGTGATCGGCATGGTGCTCCAGAAGGTCTTCGTGGTCCAGCTCGACTGGGTCCCGCTGATCTCCGACGGCACCATGAAGTCGCTGATCCTGCCCGCCTTCACGCTGGCGATCCTCGACGCCGCCCTCGTGGCGCGGCTCATGCGCGGCACCATGCTGGAGGTGCTGCGGGCCGACTACGTCAAGACGGCCGTCGCCAAGGGTCTGCCCCGGCGGACCGTGCTCATCAAGCACGTCATGCGCAACTCGATCATCCCGGTCGTCACGTACCTGGGTATCTCCTTCGGCTCGCTGCTCGGTGGCGCACTGATCACCGAGGCGATCTTCAACTGGGACGGCATCGGGCTCGCCCTGGTCCAGGCGGTCCAGCAGCAGAACAACCCGATCATCATCGGCGTGGTGAGCTTCGGCGTCGCCGTGTTCGTTCTGCTGAACCTCCTCGTCGACCTCTTGTACGCGGTCCTCGACCCGCGCATCCGTCTCGCCTGATTCAGGCAGCCCGTTCTAGGAGTTACCCATGACCGAGCTCACCAAGAGCACATCGGTGGCGGGGGACGCGACCGCACCGGCGCAGGGCGCGAACGCGGAGGCCGAACCGGCCGTCGCCCGCGTGACCCAGTGGGGCGAGATCCGCCACCGCTTCCTCGCCAACAAGCTGGCCGTCGTCGGCCTCGGCCTCGTCCTGCTGCTGTTCCTCACCGCGATCTTCGCTCCGCTGATCGCGCCGCAAGACCCGCTGGCCCAGGACCTGACCAACACCCTTCAGGACCCGGGCAACGGTCACCTGCTGGGCACCGACGCGCTCGGCCGCGACCAGTTCTCCCGCATCATCTACGGCACCCGCATCGCCGTGATCATCGGTCTCGCGTCGATCCTCCTGGCGTGCCTCATCGGCATCGTCATCGGCGCGCTGGCCGGCTACTTCGGCCGCGCCACCGACTCGGTGCTCATGCGCATCGCCGACGTCTTCTTCGCCTTCCCGCTGCTGATCGGCGCCATCGTCATCATCATCGTGATGGGCCGGGGCATCATGCCGGTGATCATCTCGCTGGCGATCTTCTCGTGGCCGACGGTCTCCCGCCTGCTGCGCAGCTCGATCCTGTCGGTCCGCGAGGCCGACTACGTGCTGGCCGCCCGCGCCCTCGGCGCGGACACCCGCCGGATCATCCTGCGGCACATCATCCCCAACTCCATCGCCGCCGTGATGGCCTACGCCGCGTTCAGCGTCGGCGGCGCCATCGTGGCCGAGGCCTCGCTGTCCTTCCTGGGCGTGGGCGTCAGCCCGGAGGTCCCGGAGTGGGGCAACATGCTCGCCGCCGCCAAGGACTTCATGGGGGTCAAGGACTTCCTGTGGACCTACCCCAGCATCGCGATCGTGCTGACGGTCCTTGGCTTCGTATTCGTCGGTGACGGGCTCCGCGACGCCCTCGACCCGAAGCTGCGCTAGAAGGGCGGCACCACCGAAATGACTGCTTCAAGCATCACCGCAGACGCGCCCCGCCAGAAGGGCGGGGACGCCGAGGTGCCCGTTCTCGAAGTGCGCGACCTGCACGTCGAGTTCGCGACCCGCGAAGGCATCGTCAAGGCCGTCAACGGCGTGAACTACAGCGTCTCCTCCGGCGAGACCCTGGCCGTGCTCGGCGAGTCCGGCTCGGGCAAGTCCGTGACCGCGCAGGCGATCATGGGCATCCTCGACTCGCCCCCCGGGCGGGTCGCCAAGGGCGAGATCCTCTTCCGCGGCGAGGACATCCTCAAGCTTCCGGAGAACGAGCGGCGCAAGCTGCGCGGTCCGAAGATGGCGATGATCTTCCAGGACGCGCTGTCCGCGCTGAACCCGGTGTTCTCCGTCGGCAACCAGCTGGGCGAGATGTTCCGCGTCCACCAGGGCATGTCGAAGAAGGACGCCAAGGCCAAGTCCATCGAGCTCATGGACCGGGTGAAGATCCCCGCGGCCAGGAGCCGCGTGGACGACTACCCGCACCAGTTCTCGGGCGGTATGCGCCAGCGCATCATGATCGCGATGGCGCTCGCCCTGGAGCCGGACCTGATCATCGCGGACGAGCCCACCACGGCGCTCGACGTGACGGTCCAGGCCCAGGTCATGGACCTGCTGGCGGACCTGCAGCGCGAGTACAACATGGGTCTGATCCTGATCACGCACGACCTCGGCGTCGTCGCCGACGTCGCGGACAAGATCGCCGTGATGTACGCGGGCCGCATCGTCGAGCAGGCTCCGGTCCACGAGCTGTACTCGCGCCCCGCGCACCCGTACACCCGTGGTCTGCTGGACTCGATCCCGCGCCTGGACCAGAAGGGCCAGGAGCTCTACGCGATCAAGGGTCTGCCGCCCAACCTGCTCAAGGCCCCGTCGGGCTGCGCCTTCAACCCGCGCTGCCCCAAGGCGCAGGACATCTGCCGCACCGACATGCCGGCCCTGCTCCAGGTGACCGAGCAGGACGGCACCGAGCTGGCCGGCCGCGCCAGCGCCTGCCACTTCCGCGAGGAGCAGCTCCATGGCTGAGTTCGACAAGAAGGATGACGCCGTGGACGCCACCCCCGGCATCAGTGAGGTCGAGGTCGTCGAGGCGGCGACCGAGACGGCGGCCGTGGCCGCCATCGAGGCGCCCGTCGAGCGCGGCGAGCCGATCCTGCAGGTGCGCAACCTGGTCAAGCACTTCCCGCTGACCCAGGGCATCCTGTTCAAGAAGCAGATCGGCGCCGTCCGCGCGGTCGACGGGATCTCCTTCGACCTGCACCAGGGCGAGACCCTCGGCATCGTCGGCGAGTCCGGCTGTGGCAAGTCCACCGTCGCCAAGCTGCTGATGCTGCTGGAGACGGCGACGTCCGGCGAGGTCTTCTACAAGGGCCAGGACATCACCAAGCTGTCGGGCAAGGCCCTCAAGGCCGTGCGCCGCAACATCCAGATGGTGTTCCAGGACCCGTACACCTCGCTGAACCCGCGCATGACGGTCGGCGACATCATCGGCGAGCCCTTCGAGATCCACCCCGAGGTGGCCCCGAAGGGTGACCGGCGGCGCAAGGTCCAGGAGCTCCTGGACGTGGTCGGCCTGAACCCGGAGTACATCAACCGCTACCCGCACCAGTTCTCCGGCGGCCAGCGCCAGCGCATCGGCATCGCCCGCGGCCTCGCGCTCCAGCCCGAGATCATCATCTGCGACGAGCCGGTCTCCGCGCTCGACGTGTCGGTGCAGGCGCAGGTCATCAACCTGATGGCGAAGCTGCAGGACGAGTTCAACCTCTCCTACATCTTCATCGCGCACGACCTCTCGATCGTCCGTCACATCTCGGACCGCGTGGGCGTGATGTACCTGGGCAAGATGGCGGAGATCGGCACCGACGCGCAGATCTACGACCACCCGACCCACCCGTACACCCAGGCGCTGCTCTCCGCGGTGCCGGTGCCGGACCCGGCGGCCCGCGAGGGCCGCGAGCGGATCATCCTGACCGGTGACGTCCCGTCGCCGGCCAACCCGCCGTCGGGCTGCCGCTTCCGCACCCGCTGCTGGAAGGCGCAGGACATCTGCTCCACCGAGGTGCCGCTGCTGGCCGTCCCGGAGCGCTTCCAGGGTGAGGACACCCTGGCCGCGCACGAGTCCGCGTGCCACTTCGCCGAGGAGAAGACGGTCCTGCCCGTCTGATCCCCCGCGCGCATCCCACCGGGCACGGCCGTTCGCGGCCGTGCCCGGTCGGCGTTCCCGGGGCCCGGCGGCGTACCCGTACCAGCTCGGTAACGTGACGGCTCAGGTATGTTCTAGGGGTCCGGGCGTCCCCGAGGATGGCCCCATCGAGCTCGCATCTCGGGTCAAGCGCTGTGGGGAGCGTCGGCTCACGAGCACATCGACAGTGACTCCTGAGGAGGCAATTTCCCATGCGTGGAGGAACGCGCGCCCAATGGGCCGTCGGCACCGTCGTGCTGGCGATGGCCATGACGGCCTGCGGCGGCGGGGACGACCCGGCGGCCGGCGGCCGGACGGGCGGCCACATCAGCGTACGGCTGAGCGAACCGCAGCACGGGCTGGTGGGCCAGAACACCGGCGAGTCCGAGGGCGCCGAGGTGCTCCACGCGCTCTTCACCGGCCTGGTCTCGTACGACGACAAGACCAGCGAGCCGAAGCTCGCCGTCGCCGAGTCCGTCGAGACGACGGACTCCAAGACCTGGACGATCAAGCTCAAGGACGGCTTCACCTTCCACAACGGCGAGAAGGTCGACGCGCAGTCGTTCGTCCGCGCCTGGAACTGGGGGGCCAACCAGGAGAACAACGCCGAGGGCATGGGCTTCTTCTCCAAGATCGAGGGCTCCGACGAGCTGGCGCCGGGCAAGGGCAGGACTCCCACGGCCAAGGAACTCAAGGGCCTCAAGATCGTCGACAGCAAGACCTTCGTCGTGACGCTGAAGGCGCCGTTCTCCCAGTTCAAGACCATGCTGGGCTACAACGCCTTCTACCCGCTCCCCAAGGCCTTCGAGGCGGACCCGCAGAAGTTCGGCGAGGCGCCGATCGGCAACGGCCCGTTCCAGATGGACGGCCGGTGGGAGCACAACAAGCAGATCAAGGTCAAGAAGTACGACAAGTACCCCAGCGACGGCCGGGCCAAGCTCGACGGCGTCACGTTCAAGATCTACGACAACCTGGACACCGCCTACGCCGACCTCCAGGCGGGCAAGCTCCAGATAGTCGACAAGCTGCCGGTCACCGCGCTGCCCACCGTCTCCCAGGAGTTCGGCGAACGCTACATCTACAAGCCGGAAGCCTCCATCGGCTACATCGGCCTCCCGCTGGAGGCCAACCCCGAGGCGTTCGGCAAGGCGGACGTCCGCAAGGCGATCTCCATGGCCATCGACCGGGACGCCATCGCCAAGAGCATCTTCAACGGCACCCGCAAGCCGGCCGACGACTTCATCAGCCCCATCGTGCCCGGCTACCGCAAGGGCGCCCTGGGCGAGGCCGGGATCTTCAACCCGGTCAAGGCCAGGGAGCTCTTCCAGCGCGCCGGCGGCATCCCCGGAAACCGGATGGACCTCGGCTACGACGCCGACAGCGACAACAAGGAGTGGATCGAGGCCGTCGCCGCCCAGCTGAAGACGAACCTCGGCATCGACGTCACCCCGAAGCCCTTCCCGAAGATCGGCGACATGCTGAACGAGCTGAAGGCCCAGAAGTTCGAGGGCGCCTTCCGCACGGGCTGGGCCATGGACTACCCGGCCGCCGAGGACTACCTGCGCCCGGTGTTCTCCAAGGAGGCCATCGCCAACGGCTCCAACTTCGGGCACTACAAGAGCGAGGAGTTCGAGGCGGCCCTCGCCGCGGCCGACCGCTCCACCGACCCGGCCGACAGCACGAAGCTCTACCAGAAGGCCGACGACATCGTCATCCGGGACCTCCCGTACATCCCGGTCTTCACGTACATGTCCGCCGCCGCCTACACCAAGGCCGTGACGCACGTCGAGGTCGACGCCCAGGGCCGCATGGACCTCGCCAACGTCCAGCTCACCTGAGGCACCGACCCGCCCCGCCGCCCGCCCCCGACCGCGCCCGCGCGGGCCGGGGGCGGCCCGGTTGCGGGCAAACCGGTTGCGGGCGGCCGCCGCGCCCGCCGAGAGTGGGCCGATGGCCACCGACACGCTGACCGTCCGCCCGGCCGGCCCCGGGGACGCCCGGGACATCTGCGCCCTGCTCAACGCCGTCGACCTCGTCGAGATCGGCCGGCCCGAAACCGACCTCGGCACCGTCGAGGCCGACCTCAACCACCCGGACGTCGACCTCGCCACCGACTCCTGGCTCGCCTTCGAGGGCGGCCGCCTCGTCGCCTACGCCCTCGTCTGGGCCGACTCCGGACCCGGCAGGATCGACGGCGACCACTACGTCCTGCCCGGCCACCACCGGGCCGCGCTGGCACTGCTGCACCGGATGGAGGAGCGGGCCCGCCGGATGGCCTCCGGCACCGGACCGGGCGCCCGCCTGCGCCTCCAGCTCAACGTCCGCCCCACCCTCGACCTCGCCCTCCTCACCGGCCGCGGCTACCGCAGCGTCCGCCGCCACCAGGTGATGACCCGCGCCCTCTCGCCCGCCGCCGACCTGCCGCCCGTCCCGCCCTGCGGGCCGGCCCTGCGCGACTGCGCCGCCGACGAGGCCGACCGGCGCCGTGCCCACGCTCTGGTCGAGGAGACCTTCGCCGCCCACTTCGGGCACGCCCACCGCACGTACGAGGCCTGGCTCGACCACATCGACGGCCGCCGCCTCGACTGGTCCCTGGTGTGGATCGCGAGCCTCCCCGGCCAGGGCGACGCGGCCGTCCTCTTCTCCCGCGACGACCGCACCAGCATGGGCTGGATCAGCCACATCGGCGTACGGAAGGAGGCCCGCGGCCGGGGCATCGGCTCCCACCTCCTGCGCCACGCCTTCGCCGTCTACGCCGCCCGCGGCCGCGACACCCTGGGCCTGGGCGTGGACACCCTCAACGAGACCGGGGCCCTCGCCCTGTACGAGGCGCACGGCATGGCCCTGCACTACGCGGTCGACACCTGGGAGCTCACGTTGCACCCCCAGGGGTGACAGGCGGGGGGCGCGAGGGTGCAAAAGGGCCAACCAGGAGTGAAAGCACCCCTCCATAAGGTGACATTGCCCCTAAGTGAGTCTTGGGACCCCTAGGAGGCAGTCCATGCGCGGAGCCACCCACGCCCAGTGGGCCGCATGTGCGGTGGCCGTCGCCCTCGCGGCGACGGCCTGCGGCGGCGGGAGCGACGGCGGCGGGGGCGGTGGCGGCGCGGCGGGGATCGTCAGCTCCTCCTGGGGTGACCCGCAGAACCCCCTGGAGCCGGCCAACACCAACGAGGTGCAGGGCGGCAAGGTCCTCGACATGCTCTTCCGCGGCCTCAAGCGCTACGACGCCAAGACCGGCGAGGCCCGCAACATGGTCGCCGAGAAGATCGAGACCACCGACAGCCAGAACTTCACCATCACCCTGAAGGACGGCTGGAAGTTCAGCAACGGCGAACCCGTCACCGCCCAGTCCTTCGTCGACGCCTGGAACTACGCGGCGGACGTGCGCAACAAGCAGAACAACGCCACCTTCTTCGCCAGCATCACCGGCTACGAGGACCTGCACCCCGCCTCCGGGGAACCCAAGGCGAAGGCCATGTCCGGACTGGTGGTCAAGGACCCCAAGACCTTCACCGTCGCCCTGAAGTCGAAGTTCTCCACCTGGCCCGAGACCCTCGGCTACCAGGCCTTCTCCCCGCTGCCCAAGGCCTTCTTCACCGACCACTCCGGCTGGCTGAACAAGCCCGTCGGCAACGGCCCGTACACGGTGGACTCCTACACCAAGGGCACCGGCATGAAGCTGCGCAAGTGGGACGACTACCCCGGCGAGGACAAGGCGCTGAACGGCGGCGTGGACCTCAAGGTCTACACCGACAACAACACCGCCTACACCGACCTGATCTCCGGCAACCTCGACCTCGTCGACGACGTCCCCGCCCAGCAGCTCAAGAACGTCAAGAACGACCTCGGCGACCGCTACATCAACCAGCCGGCCCTCATCATCCAGACCCTCACCTTCCCCCTGTACGACCCCCAGTGGGGCAAGGAGGGCATGGACAAGGTCCGCCGCGGCATCTCCATGGCGATCAACCGCGACGAGATCACCCAGCAGATCTTCCGCGAGACCCGCACCCCCGCCAAGGACTGGACCTCGCCCGCCCTCGGCGACAAGGGCGGCTTCGCGTCCACGCTCTGCGGCGACGCCTGCAAGTTCAACCCCGCCGAGGCCAAGAAGCTCATCCAGGAGGCCGGCGGCCTGCCCGGCGGCAAGATGACCCTCACCTCGAACGTGGACACCGGCTCCCACCGCGACTGGATGGACGCCGTCTGCAACAGCATCAACAACGCCCTCGGCGAAGGCCCCGTCTGCACCGTCAACCCCATCGGTACCTTCGCCGACTTCCGCAACCAGCAGAGCGCCTTCAAACTGACCGGCCCCTTCCGCTCCGGCTGGCAGGCCGACTACCCGCTCATCCAGAACTTCCTCCAGCCGCTCTACTACACCGGCGCCTCCTCCAACTACGGGAAGTTCAGCAGCCCGGAGTTCGACAAGGCCATCGACGACGCCAACCAGGAGAGCGACACCGCCAAGGCCATCGGCCGGTTCCAGGACGCCGAGAAGGTCCTCGCCGAACAGATGCCGTCCATCCCCCTCTGGTACCAGAACGGCAGCGCCGGCCACTCCGAGCGGATCTCCGACGTCGCCCTGAACCAGTTCAGCGTCCCCGTCTACAACGAGATCAAGGTCGGCTGACCCCCGCCGCCGCGCCCGACACCCTGGAGCATCCATGGGACGTTATGTGATCCGGCGGCTGCTCCAGATGATCCCCGTGTTCATCGGCAGCACCTTCCTGATCTTCTTCATGGTCTACGCGCTGGGCGACCCGGTGGCGGCCCTCTTCGGGGACAAGGCCCCCGATCCCGCCACCGTCGCCCGCATCCGCAAGGACCTCTACCTCGACCGCCCCCTGTGGGAGCAGTACATCCACTACATGGGGCAGATCTTCAAGGGCGACTTCGGCACGGCCTTCAACGGACAGAAGGTCACCGAGCTGATGGCCACCGCCTTCCCCGTCACCCTCCGCCTGACCTGCGTCGCGATCGCCATCGAGGTCCTCGTCGGCATCACCCTCGGCGTGATCAGCGGACTGCGCCGGGGCAAGGCGATCGACACCGGCCTGCTGGTCGCCACCCTCGTCGTCATCTCCGTGCCCGCCTTCGTCACCGGCTACGTGATCCAGTTCCTCTTCGGAGTGAAGTGGGGCTGGGTCCGGCCCACCGTCTCCTCCGACGCCCCCTTCGGCGAACTGATCCTGCCCGGCATCGTCCTCGCCCTGGTCTCCCTCGCGTACGTCACCCGGCTCTCGCGGACCTCCATCGCCGAGAACGTCAAGGCCGACTACGTCCGCACCGCCGTCGCCAAGGGCCTGCCGCGCCGCCGGGTCATCACCCGCCACCTGCTGCGCAACTCCCTCATCCCGGTCGTCACCTTCATCGGCACCGACATCGGGGCCCTGATGGGCGGCGCCATCATCACCGAGCGGATCTTCAACATCAAGGGCGTCGGCTACCAGCTCTACCAGGGCATCCTGCGCGGCAACTCACCCACCGTCGTGGGCTTCGTGACCATCCTCGTCATCGTCTTCCTCGTGGCGAACCTGCTCGTCGACCTGCTCTACGCGGTCCTGGACCCGAGGATCCGCTATGCCTGAACCCGAGCAGCAGCCGCCCTACGACCCGCTGCAGCCGGGCGCGGGCGAGGCCATCGCCCCGACCGGGCAGGGAGGTGCCATGGACCTCGCGCTGGAGGAGGCCGAAAGCCTGGACAAGCCCCTCGGGCCCGGCCCCGACGGCCCCGGCGAGCGGGTCCGCTCCCTGTGGTCCGATGCCTGGCACCAGCTGCGCCGCAACCCCGTCTTCGTCGTCTCCGCCCTGCTGATCCTCTTCCTGGTCGTCATCTCCCTGTGGCCCCAGCTCATCGCGAGCGGAGACCCGCTCCACTGCGAGCTGTCCAAGTCCCAGCAGGGCCCCGCCCCCGGACACCCCTTCGGCTACGACACCCAGGGCTGCGACGTCTACACCCGCACCGTCTACGGGGCCCGCGCCTCCATCACCGTCGGCATCTGCGCCACCCTGGGCGCCGCCCTCCTCGGATCCGCCCTCGGCGGGCTCGCCGGGTTCTTCGGTGGCTGGGGCGACGCCGTGCTCTCCCGCGTCGCGGACGTCTTCTTCGGGATCCCGGTCGTCCTCGGAGGGCTCGTGTTCCTCTCCGTGGTCACCAGCACCACCGTCTGGCCGGTCGTCGGCTTCATCGTGCTGCTCGGCTGGCCGCAGCTGGCCCGCATCGCCCGCGGCTCGGTGATCACCGCCAAACAGAACGACTACGTCCAGGCCGCCCGGGCCCTCGGCGCCGGCAACGCCCGCATGCTGCTGCGCCACGTCGCGCCCAACGCCGTCGCCCCGGTCATCGTCGTCGCCACCATCGCGCTGGGCACCTACATCTCCCTGGAGGCGACGCTGTCCTTCCTCGGCGTCGGCCTACGCCCGCCCACCGTGTCCTGGGGCATCGACATCTCCAACGCCGCCTCCCAGATCCGCAACGCCCCGCACATGCTGCTCTGGCCCGCGGGCGCGCTGAGCCTGACCGTGCTCGCGTTCATCATGCTCGGCGACGCGGTCCGCGACGCCCTCGACCCCAAGCTGCGCTGAGGAGTGAGCCGCCAGATGCTGCTCGAAGTCCGCGACCTGCACGTGGAGTTCACCACCCGGGACGGGGTCGCGAAGGCCGTCAACGGGGTGAACTACTCGGTGGACGAGGGGGAGACGCTCGCCGTCCTCGGCGAGTCGGGCTCCGGGAAGTCGGTGACGGCCCAGGCCGTGATGGGGATCCTCGACATGCCGCCCGGCCGGATCGCGGGCGGCGAGATCCTCTTCAAGGGCAAGGACCTGCTGAAGATGAAGGAAGAGGAGCGCAGGAGGATCCGCGGCGCCGAAATGGCGATGATCTTCCAGGACGCGCTGTCCTCCCTCAACCCCGTCCTCAGCGTCGGCGCCCAGCTCGGCGAGATGTACGAGGTCCACCGGGGCATGTCCCGCAAGGACTCCCGCGCCAAGGCCGTCGAGCTGATGGACCGGGTGAAGATCCCCGCCGCCCGGCAGCGCGTGGGAGACTACCCGCACCAGTTCTCCGGCGGCATGCGCCAGCGCATCATGATCGCCATGGCGCTGGCGCTGGAGCCCTCGCTGATCATCGCCGACGAACCCACGACCGCCCTCGACGTCACCGTCCAGGCCCAGGTCATGGACCTGCTCGCCGAGCTCCAGCGGGAACTCGACATGGGGCTGATCCTGATCACCCACGACCTCGGCGTCGTCGCCGACGTCGCCGACAAGATCGCCGTCATGTACGCGGGCCGGATCGTCGAGTCCGCCCCCGTCCACGCCGTCTACAAGTCGCCCGCCCACCCCTACACCCGGGGCCTGCTGGAGTCGATCCCGCGCCTGGACCAGAAGGGCCAGGAGCTGTACGCCATCAAGGGCCTGCCCCCGAACCTGCTGGCCATCCCGCCCGGCTGCGCCTTCAACCCGCGCTGCCCGATGGCCCGGCCCGTCTGCCGCACCGAGGTCCCTCCGCTCGCCGAGGTCGCCCCGGACCGGGCCAGCGCCTGCTTCTTCTGGAAGGAGTGCCTCGGTGGCTGAGCCCCTCCTGGAGGTCCGCGACCTCGTCAAGCACTACCCCCTCACCCAGGGCGTCCTCTTCAAGAGGCAGATCGGCGCGGTCAAGGCCGTCGACGGGGTCTCCTTCGCCCTCGCGGCCGGCGAGACCCTCGGCATCGTCGGCGAGTCCGGCTGCGGGAAGTCCACCGTCGCCAAGATGCTGGTCCACCTGGAACGCCCGACCGCCGGGTCGATCTCGTACAAGGGCGAGGACATCACCAAGCTGTCGGGCAAGGCCCTCAAGGCCGTCCGCCGCAACATCCAGATGGTGTTCCAGGACCCGTACACCTCGCTGAACCCGCGCATGACGGTCGGCGACATCATCGGCGAGCCGTACGAGATCCACCCCGAGGCGGCCCCGAAGGGCGACCGGCGGCGCAAGGTCCAGGAGCTCCTGGACGTGGTCGGCCTGAACCCCGAGTACATCAACCGCTACCCGCACCAGTTCTCCGGCGGCCAGCGCCAGCGCATCGGCATCGCCCGCGGCCTTGCGCTGCGGCCGGAGGTGATCGTCGCGGACGAGCCGGTCTCCGCCCTCGACGTCTCCGTCCAGGCCCAGGTGGTCAACCTCCTCGCCCGCCTCCAGGCCGACTTCGGCCTCTCCTACGTCTTCATCGCGCACGACCTCTCGATCGTCCGGCACATCTCCGACCGGGTCGGGGTCATGTACCTCGGCCGGATCGTGGAGACCGGCACGGACACCCAGATCTACGAACACCCCACCCACCCCTACACCCAGGCCCTGCTCTCCGCCGTCCCGGTGCCCGACCCCGACGCCCGCGCCCACCGGGACCGGATCCTGCTCTCCGGTGATGTGCCCTCCCCGGCCAACCCGCCCTCGGGCTGCCGCTTCCGCACCCGCTGCTGGAAGGCCGAATCCCGCTGCGCCACGGAGGTGCCGCCGCTGACCGTCCCACCGGTCTTCCCCTCGGGGCCCGCGGCCCACCCGTCGGCCTGCCACTTCGCCGCGGAACGGCAGGTGGTCCCCGCGCCCGGGGAACTGCCGCCCCCGCCGGCCCCGCTGAGGGGGGAGTAGGGCACGGCCGCAAGGCGCCGGGGGCCCCTCCCGGGACCGATCATTTCCGGCCACCCCGCATAGTCCGCCCACGGGGTGCCCCTCCGGGTCCAACCGACTTGCCGGGCGGGCGACTTGACCGATTCTGCCCCGAGTTCCGGTCCCGGCCGGCCGGGCCGGATACGGCCGTACGGGCCGCGGCGGCCGGATGGGCGGGCGCGCGGGCCGCCCGTCCGGCCTTTCCACGCCCCCCGGCGTGCGCGGGATGCGCCCCTCGTGCTGCCGGAATTCGACCGATCCGCTGGTACGGATAGTTATGATCCGTAGCGCACGGTGGGTATGAATCGCCGAGCACGAGTACGCGTACCGATGTCCGCTCGACGTGGAGGTGAAACGCCGTGGCGCTATCGATCTCGGCCGTGGTGCTGCTGGCGATCGTCGTCTTCCTTCTGGTCCGGAGGTCGGGACTGAAGGCGGGGCACGCGTTCGTCTGCGTCCTGCTCGGGTTCTACCTGGCGAGTTCGACGGTGGCTCCCACCCTCAGCCAGCTCACCTCCAACGTGGCGAACATGATCAGTGGCCTCAAGCTGTAGGTGCGGCTCGTAGGCTGACCCCATGAACGGTCTTCCCGCCCGTCGTCTGCTCCTCGTGCACGCGCACCCCGACGACGAGTCGATCAACAACGGCGTCACCATGGCCAAGTACGCGGCCGAAGGCGCCCACGTCGCGTTGGTGACCTGCACCCTCGGCGAGGAGGGCGAGGTCATCCCGCCCGAGCTGGCCCACCTCGCGCCGGACCGCGACGACACCCTCGGCGCCTTCCGGGTCGGCGAGCTCGCCGCCGCCATGAAGGAACTCGGGGTCGCCGACCACCGCTTCCTCGGCGGCGCCGGCCGCTTCCGGGACTCCGGGATGATGGGCGCCCCGCAGAACACCCGCCCCGGCGCCTTCTGGTCCACGGGTGTGGACGAGGCGGCCGACCACCTCGTCGCCGTCATCCGCGAGCTGCGCCCGCAGGTCCTCGTGACCTACGACCCGGACGGCGGCTACGGCCACCCCGACCACATCCAGGCCCACCGCGTCGCCATGCGCGGTGCCGAGCTGGCCGCGGACCCCGCCCACCGCCCCGAGCTGGGCGCCGCGCACGCCATCGCGAAGGTCTACTGGAACCGCGTCCCCCTCTCCGTCGTCGAGGAGGGCTTCGCGCGGCTGCGGGAGCTGGGCGCCGAACTGCCCTTCCCCGGCCTCGCCACCCCGGCCGACGTCCCCGGCGTCGTCCCCGACGAGCGGATCACCGCCGAGATCGGCGACGCGGAGGGCGAGCGGCGGCTGGCGGAGGCCAAGGCGGCCGCCATGCGGGCGCACGCCACCCAGATCGCCGTCGACGGCCCCTTCTTCGCGCTCTCCAACGACCTGGCCCAGCCGCTGTTCGCCCGCGAGTACTACGAGTTGGCCGTCGGCGCGTCCGGAGCCCCGGCCGGCGAGCGCGAGCGGGACCTCTTCGCGGGGGTGGAGGCGTGAGGACGGCGCCGACCGCCGGGCGGATCGCCGCCCTGCTGGGCCTGCTGGTGGCGGGCACGGCCACCGGCCTGGCCGGCTGGCTCGTGGTGGACCTGTGGTTCCCGGCCGGGCTGCTGCTCGCCGTACTGGCCCTCCTCGGGCTCTTCCTCGGTGCCCGGGTCGCCCTCGGCGGCGGGCTCGGCGTGGGCGTCGCGGCGGCCGGCTGGTTCCTCTCGTACGTCCTCCTCGGGGTCCCGCGCCCCGAAGGGGACTTCCTGCTCGGTTCCTCCGGAATGGGCATGTACGCATACCTTTTGGGGGGAAGTGCGATCGCTGTGATCTGCGCCACGATGCGCGGTCCGGTGGAACCGCCTGTTTCGGCCGTGGAACCGCGCGGCTGACGGGCCGCCGAACTCCCGCGACCTCCGATCGGGGACGGGTTGCGGGGGTTTGACGGGCCCTCGGGGCGAGGGCTCCGGAAAGCTAAGAGGAACCTTTCATTCCCCGGGGACGGTTGCGTGCGCGCGGCGGCCAGTATGGTGGACGGGCCGCCGAGCTGCCCGCGCACGGTTGCGGGCGGCGGAGCCAACCGGGAGAACCTGCCTTGAGTCGTGAAACTGACAGTTCGTCCCCCGGGCCCCAAGGGCACGGTGGAGCCGCCTACCCCTCGGGTACGCCGCCGTATGGAACCGGCCAGTCCGCGCCCACGTCCCTGCCGCCTCGGCCTGGCGCGGCGACCGCCCCGGAGGAGAATCCTGTGACGTCGAACCCGTCCACGCCCGACACCGACGGGCCGAAGACCGAGACCACCCTGACGACCCGGATCCGGATCAACATCCCGGGTTCCCGGCCGATCCCGCCGGTGGTCGTCCGCAAGCCGGTGAAGGACGCCTCGGGCGAGGCCCCCGCCGGTTCCGCCGAGGCCGAGCCGGCACCGCGCGGCCAGGCCCCGGCCGCCGCGCGCGCCGCCCTGCCCTCGCGGCCCGGCGCCCAGCCCTCCGCGCCCGCCCCGGCCCCGCAGGCCCCGGCGGCGCAGTCCGCGCCCGCCGCCGAAGCCCCGTCGGGCGGCGGCTGGTTCGCCCCGCGCAAGGCGGCCGCGCCCCCGCCGTCCGCCCCCGCGGCCCCGGCGCCCGCCGCCAGCTACGGCTCCTCCGCGCCCGGCGCGGGCGGTATGGGCGGCGGCCCCGGCAACGCCCCGGCCCAGGGCTTCGACGCCGGCCCGGGCAACGGCCCGCGCGGCGGCCACGGCAACCGGCCGGGCACCGCCCCGGGCACCGCCGCCCACAACGGCACCGGCCCCGGCACCGGCGCCGGCTTCGCACCCCCGGCCGCCCCCGCCCGCCCGCAGCCCCCCGCGCCCGCCCCCGGCACCGGGGCCGGCTTCGCGCCCGCCCCCGGCCCCGCCTTCGGCGGCCCCGGCGTGGGCTCGGACCAGGGGTACGCCGGATACGACGGCGGCCCGTCCACCGAGGCCTTCCCCGCCTTCACGGAGCCCGCCGGGCCCACCGGCGGGCCCGCGTTCGGCACCGTCCCGGTGGGGGTCGACGAGACCCCGCGCTGGCCCGGTCCCGAGGCCCCGGACACCGCCGCCCCGGGCTCCCGCCCCGGCCCGGCCGCCCCGCCGCCCGGCCCCCGGCCGCCCCTGCCGACGCCCGCGCCCGCCCCCGCCGGCAAGTCCGCCAAGCCGGGCAAGGCGGCCCCCGCCGGCAAGCCCGCCAAGAAGAAGGGCCGCTCCAAGCTGGTCCTGCTCGGCGGCGGCCTCGTCGGCCTCGTCGCCGTGGCCTACGGCGCCGGGCTGCTCATGAACCACTCCGACATCCCCAAGGGCACCCAGGTCCTCGGCGTCGACATCGGCGGCAGCCGCGACGACGCCGTGGCCAAGCTCCAGACGGCCTTCGGCAAGCGTTCCGCCACTCCGCTCCAGCTCACCGTCGGCGGCAAGTCCGTCGAGCTGAAGCCCGAGAAGGCCGGCCTGACCCTCGACAGCCAGACCACCGTCCGCAACGCCACCGGCAGCGACTACAACCCGGTCACCGTCATCGGCTCGCTGTTCGGCGTCGAGCGCACGGCCGCCGCCGTCATGCCGGTCGACGAGGAGAAGCTGAAGGGATCCCTCCAGGAGCTCGCCGGCACCGCCGGCACCGCCACGGAGGGCACCATCACCTTCGACACCGGCAAGCCCGTCGCGGTCCCCGGCAAGGCCGGCACCAGCCTGGACGTGGACAGTTCCGTCGACAAGGTCACCAAGGCCTTCCGCGAGCTCGTCGCCAACGGCAAGGCCGCCCCCGTCGAACTCCCCACCGTCAGCAAGGAACCGACCATCAGCCAGGCGGAACTGAACCGGGCGATGAAGGAGTTCGCGGAGCCGGCCATGTCCGCCCCGGTCACCGTCAAGGCGGGCACAAAGTCCCTGGCCTTCGGCGCCAAGTCCCTGCCGAAGATCCTCAGCATGGTCCCCGTCCAGGGCAAGCTCGTCGAGAAGTACGACCTGGAGGCCCTCAAGGCCACCTACGGCAACGCCTTCGACGGGGTGCTGGTCACCCGGGGCACCGGCGCGAAGACCCCCGTCACCCCGCAGGACGTCTCCGGCGCCCTCGGCAAGGGCCTCCTCGGCAAGACCCCGGCCGAGCGCGTCGTGACGATCGACACGAACGCCAACTGACGCCGCTCTCCCGCCGTCAGGAGCCCCTTCCCGGACCCCGGGAAGGGGCTCCACACGTCCCGGCACCCCGCCCGACCAGGGATGTCACCCCGCTCGCATGACATCTGTCATGCAGCTGTCACGACTGAAGACACTGCCGCGCGGACCCCCGTCCGCGAGAAGCTCGGTGCATGACGACGACGACCGCGACGCAGTCCGGAGCCCCCGGACCCGCACGCGGTGCCGGCAGCGGCACCGTGGTGAGCTTCCAGAACGTGACCAAGAACTACGGCCAGGTCAGGGCCGTCGACGGCCTCAGCCTCGAACTCCACCCGGGCGAGACCGTCGCGCTCCTCGGCCCCAACGGCGCGGGCAAGTCCTCCACCCTCGACCTGCTCCTGGGCCTGCGCCCCGCGGACTCCGGCACCGTCAGCCTCTTCGGCACCACCCCCCGCGAGGCCGTCACGGCCGGCCGGGTCGGCGCCATGCTCCAGAGCGGCGGCCTGATGGAGGAGGTGACCGTGCGCGAGCTCGTCACCCTCGGCTGCGCCCTGCACCCCCGCCCGTACCCGGTCGACGAGGTGCTCTCCCGCGCCGGCATCGAGGAGATCGCCGGACGGATGGTCAACAAGCTCTCCGGCGGCCAGGAGCAGCGCGTGCGCTTCGCCCTCGCCACCGCCGGGCACAACGACCTGATCATCCTGGACGAGCCGACCACCGGCATGGACGTCACCGCCCGCCAGGCCTTCTGGGCCACCATGCGGGAGCAGGCCGCCCAGGGCCGCACGGTCCTGTTCGCCACCCACTACCTGGAAGAGGCGGACGCCATCGCCGACCGGGTGCTGGTCCTCAACAAGGGCCGGCTGCTCGCCGACGGCACCGCCGCCGAGATCAAGGCCAAGGCCGGCGCCCGGAAGATCGCCTTCGACCTCGACGGCGAGATCGACGGGCAGATCCTGCGCGCCCTGCCCGGCCTGACCGCCTTCGAGGTCAACGGCACCACCGTGCGGCTCCAGTCGCGCGACGCCGACGCCACCGTCCACGCGGTGTACGCGCTCGGCCTCTACCCCCGCAACCTGGAGGTCGCGGGCCTGGGTCTGGAACAGGCCTTCATCGCCCTCACCGAGGCCGAGGAGGCCGACGCATCGTGAACACCGGAACGCTCAACCTGGTCAAGCTGGAGATCACCCGCGCGCTGCGGAACAAGAAGTACATCTTCTTCACGCTGCTCTACCCGGCCGCCCTCTTCCTGATGCTCGGCGGCACCCTCGACGGCACCACCAAGGTCATGGGCACCGAACTGACCATGCCCGCCTTCTACATGGTCGCCATGGCCTCCTTCGGCGCCCTCACCGCCGTCCTCGTCGGCAACGCCGAACGCATCGCCAAGGAGCGCGAGGCCGGCTGGGTGCGCCAGCTGCGCCTGACCGCGCTGCCCGGCCACGGCTACGTGCTCGGCAAGACCGCCAGCGCGGGCGTGCTGTCGCTGCCGGCCATCCTGGTGGTCTTCCTCGTCGCCGCCGTCGCCAAGGGCGTCCGCTTCGAGATCTGGCAGTGGCTCGCCCTCACCGGGTCCATCTGGGCCGGCAGCCTCGTCTTCGCCGCGCTGGGCGTGGCCATCGGCTACCTCGCCAGCGCGGACAACGTCCGCCCCCTGAGCATGCTCTTCTACTTCGGCCTGTCGATCCTCGGCGGCCTGTGGATGCCCACCGCCGCGTTCCCGCAGTGGCTCCAGGACATCTGCGAGTGGCTGCCGACCCACGCCTACGCGGGCCTCGGCCAGGCCATCGAGCTGGGCGGCGCCCCGCACGCCAAGGACGTGGCGATCCTCGCCGTGTACTTCGTACTGTTCACGGGTGCGGCCGCCTGGCTGTACCGCAAGGACTCACTGAAGGCGTAGGACCGTGGCGCTGACGCACGAGGACGGGGACGTCCAGCAGGCCGTCCGGGCACCCGAGAGCACCGTCCACAAGGCGGTCAAGAGCCTCTGGATCGCCATCTGGCTCTTCTACCTCGGCGCCCCGGTGATCGACCTGGTGCGCGGCGGGCACAGCGACGGCGCCCGGCTGCTCGGCGGGCTGGGCCTGCTGGGGTTCATCGCCTGGTACCTGGTGCTGGTGTTCCGGCCGGACCGGCAGAAGCCGGTCCGGCCGGTCCTGCTGTCGCTCGCCGTGCTCAGCGCCGAGGCCGCGGCGCTCTCGCTGGCCCTGGGCCGCGAGTGGCTCGTGCTCTTCGTCTACGTCTCCATCGCCTCCGGCGCCGCGCTGCCCGCGAAGGTCTCCCGCTACACGGTGCCCGCCGCGACGGCGCTCCTGACGGCGCTGGCCCTCACGGTCCCGGAGGGCGGCGACTACCTGTGGGGGCTGCTGATCCCGGCCCTGATGGGCGGGTTCGCCATGGTCGGGGTCCGCGCGATGATCCGGACCACCATAGAGCTCCGGCAGGCCCGGGCCACCGTGGCCCAGCTCGCGGCCAACGAGGAACGCCTGCGCATGGCCCGCGACCTGCACGACCTGCTGGGCCACTCGTTGTCGCTGATCACGCTCAAGAGCGAGCTCGCGGGCCGGATGCTGCCCGACCACCCCGACCGGGCCGCCCAGCAGGTGGCGGACATCGAGAAGGTGTCCCGGCAGGCGCTGGTCGACGTACGGGAGGCCGTGAGCGGCTACCGGCGGCCCACCCTGCCCGGCGAACTCGCCGGCGCCCGGACGGCGCTGGCGGCGGCCGGGGTCAAGGCCGACCTGCCCGCGGACTTCACCGACGAGGTCCCGGAGGAGCAGGAGTGCGCCCTGGCCTGGTCGCTGCGCGAGGCGGTGACCAACGTGGTCCGGCACAGCGGGGCCAAGCGCTGCACGGTCACCCTGACGCCCCGGCAGACGCTGGCCGGCCCGGTGCTGGAGCTGTCGGTCACCGACGACGGCGCGGGCGGCTCCGCGACCCCCGGCAACGGCCTGACCGGCCTGACGGAGCGTCTGGAAGCGGTCGGCGGCACGCTGTGGGCCGGCCCGGCGGGGAAGACCGGCTTCCGGCTGCTGGCGCGGGTCCCCCTAGGATCCCGGTCATGACGCACGCCTCCGAAGCCGCCCCGGCCCCCATCCGCATCCTCCTGGCGGAGGACCAGTCCATGGTGCGCGAGGCCCTCGCGGCGCTCCTGGGACTGGAGCCGGACATCGAGGTGCTGGCCCAGGTGGCACGGGGCGACGAGGTCCTCCCGGCGGCCCTGGCGCACGATGTGAACGTGGCGCTGCTGGACATCGAGATGCCGGGGATGACGGGGATCGAGGCGGCCGGGGCGCTGCGCCGCGCCCTCCCCGACCTCAAGATCGTCATCGTGACCACCTTCGGCCGCCCCGGCTACCTCCGCGGCGCGATGGAGGCCGGAGCCTCCGCGTTCCTGGTCAAGGACGCCCCGGCCGCGGAGCTCGCGGAGGCGGTCCGCAGGGTCCTCGCGGGCGAACGCGTCATCGACCCCGGTCTCGCGGCGGCCGCCCTCGCCGAGGGCGCGAACCCGCTCACCGAGCGGGAACGGGAGGTACTGCGCGCGGCGGAACACGGCGCGACCAACGCCGAACTGGCGGCGGCCCTCTCCCTGTCCCAGGGCACGGTCCGCAACTACCTCTCGACCGCCATCCAGAAGCTGGCGGCCCGCAACCGCGCCGAGGCGATCCGCACGGCCCGGGAAAAGGGCTGGCTCTGACCAGGGGATTTTGACCAGACTGCCCCGGTGTTCAGAAAACTGTGGGCGGCGACCGCCGCGTCGAACCTGTCGGACGGCGTGAGCCTGGCCGCGGCGCCCCTGCTGGCGGCCACCCTCACCCGTGATCCCACCCTGATCGCCGGGATCACCGTCGCCCAACGCGCCCCCTGGCTGGTCCTCGCCTTCGTCTCGGGAGCCCTCGCGGACCGCCTGGACCGCCGCAAGGTGGCGCAGAGCGCGAACTGGATCCGCGCGGCGGCCTTCGCCGCGCTCACGGCGGCCGTCCTCGCCGACACCCTGTCCATGCCGCTGCTGTACGTGGTGTTCTTCGCGATCGGCACCGCCGAGACCCTCTACGACAGCGTCTCGGCGGCCTGGGTGCCGATGCTGGTCGGCCCCGGGGAACTCACCCGCGCCAACAGCCGGCTGCAGACCACCTTCGTGGTCTGCAACGAGTTCGCGGGCCCGCCGATCGGCGGCTTCCTCTTCGCGGCCGCGGCCGCGGCGCCGTTCGCCCTGGGCGCGGCCGGCTACCTGGCCGCCGTGGCCCTGCTCGCCCTCATCCCCGCGGCGCGCCGGACGGACGACCCGGACGGCGGACCGCTGACGGTCGCGAACGTGCGCGAGGACATCGCCGTCGGCGCCCGCTGGTACTGGTCCTCACCCGTGCTGCGCGCCCTGAGCCTGGTCGCCGCCGTCGGCAACGCCGCCGCCGCGGCCGGCTACGGCCTGCTGGTCCTGCTCGCCCAGGACGAACTCGGCGTCTCCGACCAGGGGTACGGCGTGATGCTCGCCGCCGGCGCGGTCGGCGCCGTCCTCGGCGGGATGGCGGCGGGCCGGGTCGGCGGCTGGTTCAGGCCCGGCACCCTGCTCCTCGTGACCGGTCTGCTGTCGGCCGCCGCCACGGCGGGACTGGGCCTCGCCCTCAGCCCGGCGGTGACCGTCGCCCTGATGGCCCTGGACGGCTTCGTCGTCCTCGTCGTGTCCGTCCACATGGTGACCCTGCGCCAGCAGATCGTCCCGAACGAGCTCATGGGCCGGGTGACCTCCGTCTACCGGGTCGTCGCCGTGGGCTCCTTCGCCGTCGGCGGCGTCGCGGGCGGCGCGGTGGCCGGGGCCTTCGGGGTCCCGGCCTCCTTCTACGCGGGCGGGGCGGCCATCGCCGTCGTCTCCCTCCTCGTGCTGCCGGTCCTGAGCAACAGCCGGCTGACCGAGGTCAGACGGCAGGCCGAGGCCGCCGCGCGGACGGCCGAGGACGCCCCGGTCAGTTGAGCAGGGCGCGGGCCGAGGCGGCCTCCGCGCGGATGCGGGTCGCCGCCTGCGGGTCCACCGCGTCCATGACCACCGCGTACGCGTCCATCTCCGCCGCCCCCGCCTGGAAGGAACCCCGCTCCACCAGCAGCCGGGCCCGCTCGTAGCGCAGCGCCGCCGGATGCGAGGGCAGCAGCAGCGACAGGTCCAGCGACCACAGGGCGACCGCCGAGTGCTCCGGACGGGCCGACGCCCACACCCGGATGTTGCCCAGGACCCGCAGGACGATGTCCAGGGTGCGCGCCGGCGTCCGGGGCCCCCGGGCCAGCTCCGCCGGGCCCGCGCCCAGCGAGGCGCCGCCCGCGAAGGGGTCCACCACCACGCCCTCCTCCGGGTCCCCGAAGCCCACCGTGAAGTGCCCCGGCAGCCCCAGCCCGTACACCGGCGCCCCCGCCCGCCGGGCCACCTCCAGCCAGACCACCGACAGCAGGATCGGCAGGCCCCGCCGGCGCCGCAGCACCTCGTGCAGGAGCGAGGACTCCAGCCGGTCGTAGTCCTTCGGGGTGCCGTGGAAGCCCATCCGGCCGCCCAGCAGGTCCGTCACGGCCGCCGCCCAGGCCTTCGGCGAGCGCAGCCCGTACGGCAGCAACCCGGCCAGCCGGTCCAGTTCCATCTGCGCCCAGTCCATGGCCCGTTCGTCCAGCTCCGGGTCGGCCTCCGCCGCCAGCAGCAGGCACAGCAGCGCCAGGTCCGGCCGTTCGGAGCGGGCCTCCTGCGCGAACAGCTCCCGGGTGGCCGCGCTCATGCCCCGGCCCCGGCGCGGAAGTGGTGGTAGGCGTGGTGGACGGCGAAGCCCATGCCGTCGTACAGGGCCCGCGCGGCGGCGTTGTCCGTCTCCACCTGGAGCCAGGCCGCCGACGCGCCCTCCTCCAGCGCCCGCCGGGCCAGCGCCGTCATCACCGCCGTCGCCAGCCCCCGCCGGCGGTGCTCCGGATCGACGGTGACCGCGCCGAACCCGGCCCAGCGGCCGTCGACCACGCACCGCCCGACCGACCGGCCGCCGTCCAGCGAGGCGAACCACACCGACGGGCCCGCCACCAGCACCCGCCGGGCCAGGTCCGGGTCGCGAACCTTGCCGTAGCGGCCCAGCCATTCCTCGTCCGGCTCGCGGGTCAGCCGTACCCCGGAGACGTCCGCGTCCTGGTCCGCCACCGGGGCCAGGCCCCCGGTCCGGACCTCCGCCGAGACCTCGTTGACCCAGCCGCGCCGCTCCAGCTCCGCGCAGAGCACCTCCTGGGTGCCGGCCGCGCCCGTCGCGGCCTGCACGTAGGCGGGCAGGTCCCGCCGCGCGTACCAGGCCGTCACCCACGCGAGTGCTTCGTCCAGGGGTATGCCGGGGTCGCCGAGGGCCAGCACCGAGTTGGCCCGCCGGGTGAACCCGCCGGCCGCCCGCAGCGTCCAGCCGCCCAGCGGTTCGCTCTCCAGCGGCTGCCACGCCCGGGCCGTGACCCGCGCCAGCTCCTCGAAGGAGGCCGCCGGACCCCTGCGGCGGGCCGGCGCGGCCGGCACCACCTTGCCCGCGACCAGCGAGGATTCCGCGATGTGGACGGACACGCCGTCTTTGCGTGTGATCGTCAGCACACCCCCGGTCCAGGATGTGAGAACCCCGACCGCGTCGGTGAAGGCGGGGGAGCCGCCGACACCCTCCTGCACCCGTCGTACAGAGACCCGTCTGCCCACGTCAGCCGGGGTAATACGGATCTCCAGCAGCCCACCGGCAGTGATTTCCACAGCTCTGTCCGCCCCTCCTGTTCGGATCGTGCCCGGGAACGGAGATACTAGGTGCGGGCATCGACGACGCCGCGCTCCCGCGCGAATGGACAGCCCTACCGAGGAGGAACGAGAGCGTGACCTACGTCATCGCGGAGCCTTGTGTCGACGTCAAGGACAAGGCCTGTATCGAAGAGTGCCCCGTCGACTGCATCTACGAGGGCCAGCGGTCCTTGTACATCCACCCGGACGAGTGCGTCGACTGCGGTGCGTGTGAGCCGGTCTGCCCGGTCGAGGCCATCTTCTACGAGGATGACACCCCGGAGGAGTGGAAGGACTACTACAAGGCGAACGTCGAGTTCTTCGACGAGCTCGGCTCGCCCGGTGGTGCCTCCAAGCTCGGTCTGATCGAGCGCGACCACCCCTTTGTCGCCGCGCTGCCCGCCGGTATCAACGGCGAGCACTGACCGTTCACGGCAGACGCGCCCCTCGGTCCCGTACGGCACTGCTGCCGCGCGGGACCGAGCCGTTTTCCCGTACCTTTCCCGCCCCTGAGAGAGAGCAGAGCACCGTGGCCGCAGTTTCCGACCGTCTCCCCACGTTCCCCTGGGACAAGCTGGAGCCGTACAAGAAGACGGCGGCGGCGCACGAGGACGGCATCGTCGACCTGTCCGTCGGCACGCCCGTCGACCCGGTGCCGCAGCTGATCCAGGACGCCCTGATCGGCGCCGCCGACTCCCCGGGCTATCCCACCGTGTGGGGCACCCCCGCACTGCGCGACGCGATCACCGGCTGGCTGCGCGGCCGGCTCGGCGCGAGCGCCGCCGGACACCGCAACGTGCTGCCCGTCGTCGGCTCCAAGGAGCTCGTCGCCTGGCTGCCCACCCAGCTGGGCCTGGGCGCCGGGGACAAGGTGGCCTACCCCCGCCTCGCCTACCCCACGTACGAGGTGGGCGCGCGGCTGTGCGGCGCCGAGGCCGTCGTCTACGACGACCCGACGGAACTGGACCCGGCCGGCCTGAAGCTGCTCTGGCTCAACTCCCCGTCCAACCCCACCGGAAAGGTGCTGGGCAAGGAGGAGCTGATCCGGATCGTCGCCTGGGCCCGCGAGCACGGGATCCTGGTCTTCAGCGACGAGTGCTACCTGGAACTCGGCTGGGACGCCGAGCCGGTCTCCGTCCTGCACGAGGATGTCTGCGGCGGCTCCTACGAGGGCCTCGTCGCCGTCCACTCGCTCTCCAAGCGCTCCAACCTGGCCGGCTACCGGGCCGCCTTCATCGCCGGCGACGAGGACGTCCTCGCCGAACTGCTGGAGATCCGCAAGCACGGCGGCATGATGACCCCGGCCCCCGTCCAGGCCGCCGTCGTCGCCGCCCTCGGCGACGACGCGCACGTGGCCGAGCAGCGCGGCCGCTACGCCGCCCGCCGCGAGGCGCTGCGCACCGCCCTGGAGGCGCACGGCTTCCGCGTCGAGCACAGCGAGGCCAGCCTCTACCTCTGGGTGACCCGCGACGAGCCCTGCTGGGACACCGTGGCCCACCTCGCGTCCCTCGGCATCCTGGTGGCGCCGGGCGACTTCTACGGCGAGGCCGGCGCACGCTTCGTCCGCGTCGCCTTCACCGCCACCGACGAGCGGGTCGAGGCCGCCGTCAAGCGCCTCGGCTGACCCCGCCGGACGGCCGGACGGGCGCCGGACGCCCCGAGGGGCCGGGAGCTGCGCGCTCCCGGCCCCTCGGTGTCCGTGCGTGCGGCGGCTCAGCCGCCCAGCGGCAGGGAGCCCAGCGGCAGCGCGCCGACCGGCAGGTCGTGGCCCACCGGCAGCTGCTGCGCCACCGGCAGACCGCCCAGCATCTTGCCCGCGCCGCCCGCCACGTCCGAGGCGGGGGCGGCGGCCGGGACGGCCTTGGTTGCGGTGCCGGCGACCTCGGTGGCCGCGCCGGTGGCCGCCCCGGTGGCGGCGGTGGCGTCGGCGGTGTCCGGGGCGGCGAGCGTGCCCAGCTGCGGCACGGACTCCAGGCCCGCGGCGCTGGCCGCGCCGGCCGCACCGACCACGGGAGCGGTACCGGCTGCGAGGAGAAGCGCGGCGCGGGCGATCCGGCGGGTCAGGGGGAGGGACATGATGCTCCTAAGCGGTAGCGGCTGCGTACGCCGTGTACAACCGCTCCCGGGGGGCGCCGAGTTGCGGACCGGCCGGGTAAAGGATCGGTAACGCATCGTTTAATCGGCTTCCGTGACAAACCCATCGGACCGGCGCCCACCAGGGCTTCTGCCCGTCGACACCGCCGCGCGGGGGAGTACCCGGCCACCCCCTCCCGGGGGACGGGCCGCACGCGCGAACGATCACGTCCCGTCGGCAGGACGGCGCACGTCACAGCCGTGCGCCCCCGCCCGGCGGTCTCAGCCGGCGCCGCGCGCCAGGAAGATCCGGACCTGGTCCGCGACCGCCGCGTACGGGTCGGCGGCCGCGCCGCCCTTCGCACCGCCGGCCCCCTTGCGCCGCCACTCGCCCCGGTTCTCGCCCGCGACCCAGGAGGAACCGTCGTACGAGACCCGGGAGATGCCCAGCTCCTTGGACCGGGCGACCGCCCAGTGCGCCATCGCGCGGCCCCGACGGGCCTCGGCCGCCCCGCCCCCCTCCTTCAGCCACAGGTCCACCTCGGCCTCCGGAGTGGCCGGCGGCTGCGACGGCCCCGCCGCCGCCCCGCCGGAACCGGCCGACGGGAGCGCCCCGGCGCCCGCCGAGGGGCTCGCGCCGGCCTTCGGGGCGGTACCCGCCCCGGCCTTCGGGGTCGCACTCGCCGCCGGGGTCGCCTCGGCGCCCTTCGGACCGGCGTGCAGCACGGGCCGGCCGGCCCCCAGGGCCTCCTTGCCGAACGCCCGCCCCAGCTCCGTGCGCACCTTCTCCGGGTCGCCCTTCAGCGGCGCCGGCCCGACACAGGTCAGCGTGGCCGGAGCCTCGCCCTCGCCGAAGGCGGCCGTCACGACCGTCGCGTCCGGCTCGTGCTTCGCGTAGGCCTGCGGGAACCCGCTCAGCTGCACCCGCTGCGCCGCCACCGTCAGCGGCAGCCGGGTGTAGCCCTTGACCTCCACCAGCCGGTCGTAGAAGATCCCCGCCGAGTACACCGGGTCCATGATCTGCTCCGGGGTGCCCCAGCCCTGCGAGGGCCGCTGCTGGAACAGGCCCAGCGAATCCCGGTCCCCGTGGTCGAGGTTGCGCAGCCCCGACTCCTGCATCGCCGTCGCCAGGGCGATCGTCACCGCCCGGTCCGGCAGGCCCTTCGAGATCCCGACGGCGGCTATCGTCGCGGCGTTCGACGCCTGCTCGGGGCTCATCTCGTACGTCTGCACGGCCCCGTCGGACCCGGCGCCCGAGCCCTTCGCCGTCACCGTGCAGTGCGGGGCGCCGGCCCCGCCGTTGGAATAGTGGTGCACCAGCACGTATCCGATCACCGCGAGCAGGACGGCCAGGCCGACGGCCGCGCGGAGCGGCCCGCGGCGGCGGGGACGGGGGCGATCGGTCTCGGACACGCGGCCCACCGTACTTGAGGCCGATATGGCGTCCACCGACCGGACGCTGCCGGTACCCGCCCATCCCGGGGCGTTAGGGTCGGTTCATGTCCGAATCCGAGCTCGACCTCACCCTCGACGCCGCCGGGCTGACCGCCCGCCTCGTCGACATCCCCTCCGAGAGCGGCGACGAGAAGGTGCTCGCCGACCTCGTGGAAGACGCCCTGCGCCGCCTTCCGCACCTCACCGTCGACCGCCACGGCAACAACGTCGTCGCCCGTACGCACCTCGGCCGCGCCGAGCGGGTCGTACTCGCCGGCCACCTCGACACCGTGCCGATCGCCGGCAACGTCCCGTCCCGCCTGGACGAGAACGACGTCCTGTGGGGCTGCGGCACGACGGACATGAAGTCCGGGATCGCCGTACAGCTGCGGATCGCCGCCACCGTGCCCGAGCCCAACCGCGACCTCACCTTCGTCTTCTACGACCAGGAGGAGGTCGCCGCCGACCTCAACGGCCTCGGCAAGGTCGCCGCCGCCCACCCCGACTGGCTGGCGGGCGACTTCGCCGTCCTGCTGGAGCCCTCCAACGCCGAGGTCGAGGGCGGCTGCCAGGGCACCCTGCGCGTCCTGCTGCACACCCGCGGCGAGCGCGCCCACTCCGCGCGCAGCTGGATGGGCTCCAACGCCATCCACGCCGCGGGCCCGATCCTGGCGAAGCTGGCCGCCTACGAGCCCCGCAAGCCGGTCATCGACGGCCTGGAGTACCACGAGGGCCTCAACGCCGTCCGCATCGAGGGCGGCGTCGCCAACAACGTGATCCCCGACGCCTGCACGGTCACGGTCAACTTCCGTTACGCCCCCGACCGCGGCGAGGCCGACGCGCTCGCCCACGTCAAGGAGGTCTTCGCCGACTGCGGCGTCGACTCCTTCACCGTCGACGACTCCTCGCCCGGCGCCCTCCCCGGCCTCTCCCACCCGGCGGCCGCCGCGTTCATGGAGGCCGTCGGCGGACACGCCATGCCCAAATTCGGCTGGACGGACGTCTCCCGCTTCAGCGCCCTCGGCGTCCCCGCCGTCAACTACGGTCCGGGCGACGCGCTGCTCGCCCACAAGGTCGACGAGCGGGTCGAGACCAAGGCGATCCTGCACTGCGAGGAACGACTCCGTGCCTGGCTGACCTCCTGAATTCCCCCTCCCGTCACTTTTGTGCGCCTAACCTGATCCAACGATCAGCAGGAGGGAGCACATCATGGGCAACTCCGAAGGCAACGGGCCGCGGCGCCCCGAGGAGCAGCAGCTCGGACCGGTGCTGCGCAGGCGGGGTCAGGTCCAGGCGGGCAGCACGACGGACCAGCGGCTGCTGGACTCGGCCGGCCCCTCCGAGTGGGTGCACACCGACCCCTGGCGGGTCCTGCGCATCCAGTCGGAGTTCATCGAGGGCTTCGGCACGCTCGCCGAGCTGCCGCCCGCGATCAGCGTGTTCGGCTCGGCCCGCACCCCGGTGGGTTCCCCGGACTACGAGGCGGGCGTACGGATCGGCAGCGCCCTCGTCGAGGCCGGCTTCGCCGTCATCACCGGCGGCGGACCGGGCGCGATGGAGGCGGCCAACAAGGGCGCCCGCGACGCGAACGGGATCTCGGTCGGCCTCGGCATCGAGCTCCCCTTCGAGCAGGGGCTCAACCAGCACGTCGACCTCGGGCTGAACTTCCGGTACTTCTTCGTCCGCAAGACGATGTTCGTTAAGTACAGCCAGGGCTTCGTGGTGCTGCCCGGCGGGTTCGGCACCCTGGACGAGATGTTCGAGGCGCTGACCCTGGTCCAGACGCAGAAGATCACCCGGTTCCCGATCGTGCTCTTCGGCACCGAGTACTGGGGCGGTCTCGTCGACTGGCTGCGCAACACGGTCATCGCCCAGGGCAAGGCCTCCGAGAGGGACCTCTACCTCTTCCACCTCACGGACGACGTGGACGAGGCGATCGCCCTGGTCACGAAGGAAGTCGGCAAGTAACGGCCGCCCGCGGCGCGGGCCGGCTCAGGCCAGCCCGCGCCGGGCGACCGCCGGCGGCCGGTGCCCCTGGATCGAGCGGACCATGTCGAGGACCTGCCGGGTCTCCGCCACCTCGTGCACCCGGTAGACCTGGGCCCCGAGCCAGGCCGACACCGCCGTGGTCGCCAGGGTGCCCAGCAGCCGCTCCTTGACCGGCCTGTCCAGGGTCTCGCCGACGAAGTCCTTGTTGGACAGCGAGACCAGGACCGGCCAACCGGTTTCGGTCATCTCCGCCAGCCGGCGCGTGGCTTCCAGCGAATGCCGGGTGTTCTTCCCGAAGTCGTGACCCGGATCGATCATGATCGACTCCCGGGGCACGCCCAGGGCCTCGGCCCGCTCCGCGAGCCCGACCGTCACGCGCAGGATGTCCTCCATCACGTCCTCGTACGAGGTCCGGTGCGGCCGGGTGCGCGGCTCCACCCCGCCCGCGTGGGTGCAGACGATGCCCGCCCCGTGGCGCGCCGCCACCTCCGCCAGCTTCGGGTCCACCCCGCCCCAGGCGTCGTTCAGCAGGTCCGCCCCGGCCTCGCAGACGGCCTCGCCGACCTCGTGCCGCCAGGTGTCCACGCTGATCACCACGTCCGGGTGGCGGCGGCGCACCTCCGCCACGAAGCCGACCGTGCGCCGGGCCTCCTCCACCGCGTCCACGTGCTCGCCCGGACCCGCCTTGACCCCGCCGATGTCGATGATCGCCGCGCCCTCGGCCACGGCCTGCTCCACCCGGTCCAGCGCGGGCTGGTCGCGGAAGGTGGCGCCCTGGTCGTAGAACGAGTCGGGGGTCCGGTTCACGATGGCCATGATCACCGGCTCGTGCGTGTCGAACTCGCGCCTGCCCAGTCGCAGCATCCCGCTCTTTCCTCCTTCGGCGACCCTCGCGCCTCGTCTGCGACCTTAACCTGGTGGCCGGAGTCTCTCAGGGGAGTTGATCGTGTTCTGGTTCTTGCTGATCGCGCTGGTCGTGGTCGTGGCCGCGGTCACCCTCGCGGTCATCGGCGGAGGCGCCGAGGCCGTCCTGCCCGAGGCCGAACCCGACCGGGTGGCCGACGCCCTGCCCGAGACCCGTCCGGTGGTACGGGAGGACATCGACGCGCTGCGGCTGCCCCTCGCGCCGCGCGGCTACCGGATGGCCGAGGTGGACGACGTACTGGACCGGCTCGCGGCGGAGCTCGCCGAGCGGGACGCGCGGATCGCGGAGCTGACGGCGGCCCGCACCCCGGCGGCCGCACAGGCTCCGGCGGCGGCTCCGGCCCCCGCCGACCGGCCCGTCGACCTCACCAAGGACGAGCGGTGAGCGGCGCCGGTCCGCTGGCCGGCCCGGACGGCGCCCTGCGCTGCCCCTGGGGCCTGTCCACGGAGGACTACGTCGCCTACCACGACACCGAATGGGGCAAGCCGGTCCACGGCGACGACGCCCTGTACGAGCGGCTCTGCCTGGAGGCCTTCCAGTCGGGGCTGTCCTGGCTGACGATCCTGCGGCGGCGCGAAGGGTTCCGTAAGGCCTTCGGCGACTTCAGGATCGCGACGGTCGCCGGATTCGGCCCGGCCGACGCCGAGCGGCTCCTCGCGGACGAGGGGATCATCCGCAACCGTGCCAAGATCGAGGCCACCCTCGCCAACGCCAAGGTGCTGGCCGGCTGGGAGCCCGGCGAGCTGGACGCGCTGATCTGGTCCCACGCCCCGAAGAAGAAGGGCCGGGCCCCGAGGACCACCGCCGACGTGCCGGCGGTCACCCCCGAGTCCACGGCCCTGGCCAAGGCCCTCAAGAAGGCGGGCATCCGCTTCGTCGGGCCCACCACGGCCTACGCCCTGATGCAGGCGTGCGGCCTGGTCGACGACCACCTGGCGGGCTGCGTCTCCCGCGGGGCGTGAGCCCCCGGTGACCGGTCAGCGGCCGAGGTACCGCGGCGGCTGCTTGGCGAGGAAGGCCTGGACGGCGATGGAGTGGTCCTCGGAGGCGCCCGCACGGGTCTGGAGGACGTCCTCGCGCTCCAGGGCCTCGGAGAGGCTGTGGGAGGCCCCGTACGCGAGGGACTCCTTCAGGGCCGCGTAGGCCACCGTCGGGCCGGCGGCGAGGGCCCGGGCCACCGCCTCGGCCTCCGCGTGCAGCGAGTCCGCCGGGACGAGGCGGTTCACGATGCCCAGCTCGTACGCCTCCTGCGCCTTGATGGAGCGGGGGAACAGCAGCAGGTCGGAGGCCCGGGAGGCGCCGATCAGGCGGGGCAGGGTCCAGGAGACGCCGGAGTCGGCGGTCAGGGCCACACCCGCGAACGAGGTGTTGAAGGAGGCGGTGTCGGCGACCACGCGGAAGTCCGCCGCCAGCGCGAACCCGAAGCCCGCCCCGGCCGCGACGCCGTTGACCCCGGCCACCACGGGCTTGGGCATCTCGGTGAGGGCCCGGACGATCGGGTTGTAGTGCTCGGAGACGGTGCTCATGGTGAGCGTCGAGCCGCTCTCGCGGTCCGCCGCCAGGTTGCCGATGTGCTCCTTGAGGTCCTGGCCCACGCAGAACGCCCGGGTGCCGGAGGCGGTCAGCAGCACGGCCCGCACGGCCGGGTCCGCGGCCGCCGCCTGCACGGCGTCGCGCAGGGCGACCTTGGCCTCCGTGTTCATGGCGTTCATCGCGTCGGGCCGGTTGATCGTGACCTTCGCGAGTCCGTCGGTCACTTCGTAGAGCACGCTGTCGGCCATGGCGGGGGTCCCCCTTCGTCGCGGGTGTGGCTACCGGCCGGTACCGGCCGGTCCAAGGGTCAGCATGGCGGACGCGGCCACCGCCGGGCATGTGATGTGCGTCAAACGAAGCGGAGGCGCTTCCCCGGGGGCAGCGGCGAAGTATCGCAGGCGGATCCCCGAAATGAGTGGTTTTGGCCGAGCGCGTTGCCCAAGCGTTCCCCGCCGATGTTGGTCATCGGGTCCTGACATGCGGGATAATGGCTGGGAAGCAATGTGTTCGATGCCGGGTATTAGGCGCCTGAACGGGGCCGTCGGCTGACGATGAGCTGGTTTCAGGAAGGGGAACGAGCATGGCGGCCATGAAGCCGCGGACGGGCGACGGCCCGCTCGAGGTCACCAAGGAGGGGCGAGGCATCGTCATGCGCGTACCGCTCGAAGGCGGCGGTCGGCTTGTCGTCGAGCTGACGCCGGACGAGGCGGACGCCCTGGGTGACGCCCTGAAGAAGGTCGTCGGCTGACCCTCGACCCTTGAGATCTTCACACCGCCCCGCCGCTCACGCGGCGGGGCGGTGTCGTCTTGTGCGGACCGGCCGCACCGGACTACCGCCGGACGGCGCAGAGGAGTCCGTCGCCGACCGGCAGCAGCGCGGACTCCAGCGCGGGACTCTCCCGCACGGTGCGCAGCAGCTCCCGGACCCGCAGCACCTCCACCGGCTGCGCGGCGGAGTCGACCGTGCGCCCGTCCGCGAAGACCCCCTCGAAGCACACCAGCCCCCCGGGCCGCAGCAGGCGCAACGATTCCGCGAGGTAGTCCAGCGACTCGGTGGGGTCCCCGTCGCAGAACACGAGGTCGTACCCGCCGTCGGCGAGCCGCGGCAGCACGTCCAGGGCCCGCCCCGGAATGAACCGCGCCCGGTTCCCCGCGAAGCCGGCGGCGCGGAACGCCTGCCGGGCGAAGGCCTGCCGGTCCGGTTCCGGATCGACCGTGGTCAGTACCCCGTCCGGACGCATCCCGTGCAGCAGGTGGATGCCGGAGACCCCGGTCCCGGTGCCGATCTCGGCGACCGCCTTGGCGTCCGCCGTGGCGGCGAGCAGGCGCAGCGCGGCCCCGGTGCCGGGGGAGACGGAGCGCAGGCCCGCTTCCCTGGACCGGTCGCGGGCCCATCGCAGAGCGTCGTCCTCGGCGACAAACGCGTCGGCGAACGCCCAGCTCGTCTGCCGGTTGCCGGTAATGACCCTCTCCTGTCCCCATAGTTGGCGCAACGGTGACTGTATCCGCTGACGTCGGGAACCCGCAGATGGGACCGGGCGTTGGGAGGGTGAGAGGCGGGATAGAGGGGACGCCGGCGGGCAGATCGGCGGTGCGGAACCCGAGCCCCGGGCAAAGTTACTGCAAAAAGGCTTATCCAGAGCTGACGGGAGGGGTGGCTATGGTAGGGGCTCCACTGGACACCACCAGAGCCGACAGGGGAGGTGCGGCTGCGCCTGTGGATCGTGGAGGCGTACTGAGACGTCTCTTCTGGTCGGCGGGTGAGCCGAAATCCGTGACCTACACCGCTGACCGTTTCCACACCGCCCACACCGCGACCACCGCGACCTTTGCCGCCGATGCGGGCTCCCAGGCGTGGACCCCTCCCACCTGGGAGGAGATCGTCAGCACGCACAGCGCGCGGGTCTACCGCCTCGCCTACCGCCTGACGGGCAACCAGCACGACGCCGAGGACCTGACGCAGGAGGTCTTCGTCCGCGTCTTCCGCTCGCTGTCCACGTACACGCCCGGCACCTTCGAGGGCTGGCTGCACCGCATCACCACCAACCTGTTCCTGGACATGGTCCGCCGCAAGCAGCGGATCCGCTTCGACGCGCTCGCCGACGACGCCGCCGAGCGGCTGCCGAGCCGCGAGCCCTCCCCGCAGCAGGTGCTCCACGACACCCACTTCGACGCGGACGTGCAGCAGGCGCTGGACACCCTCGCGCCCGAGTTCCGTGCCGCCGTGGTGCTCTGCGACATCGAGGGCCTGTCCTACGAGGAGATCGCCGCCACCCTCGGCGTGAAGCTGGGAACCGTCCGCAGCCGCATCCACCGCGGCCGATCGCACCTGCGCAAGGCGCTCAAGCACCGTTCTCCCCAGGCCCGCGCGGAGCAGCGTGCCCTGGCGGGCGTGGCGGTGGGCGTCCCGGGCGCCGGGGGAGAGGGCGGACCGGAGTGAGCGGAGTCAGTCCGTCCCCCGCCGAACAGCACCTGGGCGACCGTCTCGCCGCGCTGGTGGACGGGGAGCTGGAGCACGACGCCCGCGAGCGGGTGCTGGCGCACCTGGCCACCTGCGCCAAGTGCAAGGCCGAGGCCGACGCGCAGCGCCGGCTGAAGACCCTGTTCGTGGAGAGCGCCCCGCCGCCGCTGTCCGCCGGACTGCTGGCCCGGCTGCAGGGGCTGCCGGGAGGGGGCCCCGAGGGCCCCGCCGGGCCGCCGGGCGGTCCCGGCGCGGGGCGCGCCCCCGCGCCCGGGGCCGACCCTTTCGCCGCCTTCGGTTACGCCGTGCCGCCCGCCCCGCGGGAAGGGTTCCGCATCCATGAGATGGGGCGTCCCAGACGCCGCCTCGCCTTCGTCGCGGCCGGAGCCGTCTCGCTGGCGGCGATCGCGCTGGGTGGTGCGCTTCCGATGGACGCGATCGAGCCCAACGCCCGGGGTGAGGCGCCGGCCTCGCGGCCGGGGCCGACGGTCCCCCTGACCGACGCCGCCGTCCGCGACCGGCTGCCGCTGCGGGACGGGATGCGTGGCCCGAGCCCGTCCGCCCCGCTGCCCTCGGCCGGCTCCCCGCCGCCGGTCACGGCCCAGCCTGTCTCCCTCACCCGCTGACCCCGGGAGCCGCTCCCGGCCGCGCCCCGGGCCAGCGCGGGGGCCCGGCACCTGATTGAATCTGCGGCACACGTGCCGCCCCGCGGCGCGCCAGGCCCGCGGGGGAGCGCAGATGTCCGACAGCCAGCAGAACGGTCCGGCTCCCGCCCGCTGGAGCCGGCCCGCCGCCCCGTCCGGCCACGAGGCTCCCTCGGCGGACGCCCCGGCCGTCCCCGCTCCCCGTGACCCGGGGGAAGAGCCGCAGAACCCCCCGGAGGCCGAGGCCCCCTCGGCGACCACGCCGGCCCCCGCGCCCGCCGCCGCCCCGGAGGGCGAGCCCGGCTCCGGGGCCGCCCCCGAACCCGCGGCCGAGTTCGCGGCGGACGGAGAGACCGGGGCCGGGCCGCGGTACGACCCCTGGGGCGCGCGGCCCCTCCAGGTGGCGGACGGCGAGGGCGCGCCGCGCCGGGGCGGGGTCCCGGGCTGGCAGCTGGCCGTCTTCGGAGTGGTGATCGCCCTCCTCGCCGGCGGCGTCGGCGGCTGGCTGGGCATCATCGCCGAGCGCCGCACGAGCACCCGCCTGGAGCTCCCCCAGGCCGCCGTCGACAACCGGGGCCGGGCTCCCGACAGCGTGGCCGGCATCGCGGCCACCGCCCTGCCCGGCGTCGTCACCCTGCACGTCAGCGGCGGCGAAGGCGGCGGCACGGGCACCGGATTCGTCCTGGACGAGCAGGGCCACATCCTCACCAACAACCACGCGTCGCCGATGCCAAGGACATAACGGTCACCTTCAGCACCGGGGACAGCGTCACCGCCGAGCTGGTCGGCCGCGACAGCGGCTACGACCTGGCCGTCGTGAAGGTCACCGGCGTCCGCGGCCTGCGCCCCCTGGCCCTCGGCAACTCCGAGAACGTCCGCGTCGGCGACCCCGTCGTGGCCATCGGCGCCCCCTTCGACCTCTCCAACACCGTCACCGCCGGCATCATCAGCGCCACCGGCCGCCCCATCACGGCGGGCGGCGACAAGGCCGGCGGCAGCGACATCAGCTACGTCGACGCCCTCCAGACCGACGCCCCCATCAACCCCGGCAACTCCGGCGGTCCGCTCCTCGACTCCCGCGCCCGCGTCATCGGCATCAACAGCGCCATCCGCGGGGCCGACAAGGGCGACGACGAAGGCGACCGCAACCGCCAGAGCGGCAGCATCGGCCTCGGCTTCGCCATCCCCGTCAACCAGGGCAAACGCGTCGCCGAGGAGCTCATCCGCACCGGCCACGCCACCCACCCCGTCATCGGGGTCACCTTGGACATGCAGTACACCGGCGACGGAGCCCGGGTCGACACCAAGGGCGAGGACGGCAAGCCCGCCGTGGTCGCCGACGGCCCCGGTGCCCGCGCCGGGATCCGCCCCGGCGACGTGATCACCAAGGTGGACGGGGTCCGCGTGCACGGCGGCGACGAGCTGATCATCAAGATCCGGGCCCACCGGCCCGGCGACCACCTCTCCCTGACCGTGCTGCGCGACGCCCGGGAACGCACCCTGGACGTGGTGCTCGGGTCCGCCAGCGGCTCCTGAGACCGGCATACGCGGGAGGAACGCGCGGCGACGCCCGGGTGAATCCGGCGAAGGGCCCGCACCGGCGTAGGGGCGGGCCGGGTTCGCCGGGTACCGTTGACCGGGCCCGATGTGGAGAGAGCCGAGGAGCGGCAAGGTGTTCAACGACATAGGCGCACTCGAACTGGTCACCATCGTGGTGCTCGCCATCCTCATCTTCGGGCCGGACAAGCTCCCGAAGGTGATCCAGGACGTCTCGGGCTTCATCCGCAAGATCCGCGCGTTCTCGGACAGCGCCAAGCAGGACATCCGCTCCGAACTGGGCCCCGAGTTCAAGGACTTCGAGTTCGAGGACCTGAATCCCAAGACCTTCATCCGCAAGCAGCTGACCGAGAACGAGGACCTCCAGGAGCTGCGCAGCAGCTTCGACCTCCGCAAGGAGCTGACCGAGGTCACCGACGCGGTCAACAGCCGCGGGACCGGCGAGGCGGCCCCCGCCTCCCCGGCGTCCGCCACGCCCGCCGCCGCCACCGGTCCCGACCTGCTGAAGAAGCCCGCAGCACCGGCCCAGGAACCGCGTACGCCCTTCGACGCCGACGCCACCTGAGCCCCAGCCTGCCCGGCGATCCGGGGACGGATGGCTATCCTCCATCTGTCCGGAGCCAGGACGCCCGAGGGTGGGGGTCCCCCCAGCGAAGCGAGGGGGAGGGCCGTTCCGGATCCCACGGAACGAGAGGCCGCCCATGGAGACGACGAGCACGAGCAGCAGCCGGGTGGGCACACAGCCCGCCGACGCCCCCGACGCCACCACTCCGCAGCCCGAGCCGCCCGAGCCGGCGGCGCGGTCCGGCGCCGGCCGGACCACCGACGCCACCGCGCCCGTCCCGGCGGCGCGCCGCGCCGCCGAGGGCTACCTGAGGGCCGAGTTCCCCTGGTACGGGCTGGACGGGGCCTTCACCGGCCCCCGCTGGCTCATGCAGGTCGGCACCGGCGCCGACGGCGCCGTGGAGCACGGCTCCACCGGGCACGGGGACGAGCCCTCGGTCCGGGGCGAGATCGCCACCGGCGAGAAGGAGCGGTTCGCGGTGGTGGTCACCGTCGCCAGCAACCCCCTGCGCCGCAGCGGGGACGGCACCGGCGTCCTGGAGGCCACCTCGGTCTCCTCGGCCGCCTGGCTGGCCGGCTCCGGGCTGCTGGCCTACAGCTGGCCGCCGCAGATGGACCACAGCCTGCGCGACGACTGGCTCGACCAGCAGACGGAAGCCGCGTGGGAGCTCGCCGACGACCTCACGGGGCCGGACTGGTCGACGCTGTCGCTGCCCGTGGACGGGGAGCCGACGCCGTTCCACTACCGCGAGTCCGAGTTCGGGTGGGTGCTGGCCGGCTCCACCGGGAGCGGGGTGCACCTGGGCGCGTACGGGCGGGGGATGAGCGCGTACGGGCTGGGCTTCTCGGCCATCGCCGACCTGGGGTCCTACGAATAGGCGACGGCCCCGGCGCAAAGGGGCACCACCGCCCGGTGGTGCCCCTTGCCCGTACCCCTGGAACTTGTCTTGCGCTAGAACTTGTTGCGCGGCGTGATGCCCAGGGACATGCCCGAGAGGCCGCGGGCGCGCCCGCCCAGCTTGCCGGCGATCGTGCGCAGGGCCGCGCCCGCCGGGGAGTCCGGGTCCGCCAGGACGACCGGCCGGCCGTTGTCGCCGCCCTCGCGCAGCCGCACGTCGATCGGGATCTGGCCCAGCACCGGCACCGTGGCGCCCGTGGTCTTCGTCAGACCGTCCGCGACCTTCTGGCCGCCGCCGGTGCCGAAGACGTCCACCATCTCGTCGCAGTGCGGGCACGGCAGGCCCGACATGTTCTCGACGACGCCCACGATCTTCTGGTGCGTCTGCACCGCGATCGAACCGGCCCGCTCCGCGACCTCGGCCGCCGCCTGCTGCGGGGTGGTGACGACCAGGATCTCGGCGTTCGGGACGAGCTGGGCCACCGAGATGGCGATGTCGCCCGTGCCCGGCGGGAGGTCCAGCAGCAGCACGTCCAGGTCGCCCCAGAACACGTCGGCCAGGAACTGCTGGAGCGCGCGGTGCAGCATCGGGCCGCGCCACACCACCGGGGCGTTGCCCGGGGTGAACATGCCGATGGAGATGACCTTCACGCCGTTCGCGGACGGCGGCATGATCATGTTCTCGACCTGGGTGGGCTTGCCCTCCACACCCAGCATCCGCGGCACGCTGTGGCCGTAGATGTCCGCGTCGACCACGCCGACCTTCAGGCCGTCGGCCGCCATCGCCGCCGCCAGGTTCACGGTGACGGAGGACTTGCCGACGCCGCCCTTGCCGGAGGCCACCGCGTAGACGCGGGTCAGCGAGCCCGGCTTCGCGAAGGGCACCTCGCGCTCGGCGGTGCCGCCGCGCAGGGTGGTCGCGAGCTCCTTGCGCTGCTCGTCGCTCATCACGTCCAGGGTGACGGACACGGAGGTGACGCCCGCGACCTTCGCGACGGCGTCGGTGACGTTCTTGGTGATGGTCTCGCGCATGGGGCAGCCCGACACCGTCAGGTAGACCGTGACGGCGACCGCGCCGCCGTCGCCGATCTCCACCGATTTGACCATGCCGAGTTCGGTGATCGGCCGGTGGATCTCGGGGTCGTTGACCGTCGCCAGCGCGTCCAGGATCGCGTCCTGCTCCGGCACGGCGGCGGAGGGTGTCTCGGTAGCCATGCCCCCGATGGTACGGCTCGGTAGCAGGGCTCCGGTAAGCCGATCAGCGGTCGCCTTCGTCACTTTCACCGGGGAACAGCCGCCGCTCGTCCATCTCCTTGATCAGGTCCTGGAACTCCGAGCGGATCCAGTCGCGCGTGGCGACCTCGCCCAGACCCATCCGCAGCGCCGCGATCTCCCGGGTCAGGTACTCGGTGTCCGCGATCGACCGCTCGTTCTGCTTGCGGTCCTGCTCGTGGGTGACCCGGTCCCGGTCGTCCTGCCGGTTCTGCGCGAGCAGGATCAGCGGGGCCGCGTACGAGGCCTGGAGGGACAGCATCAGCGTCAGGAAGATGAAGGGGTACTGGTCGAAGCGCAGGTGGTCCGGGGCGAAGACGTTCCACAGCACCCACACCACGATGACCAGGGTCATCCAGACGATGAACCGGCCCGTGCCCAGGAACCGGGCGACCCGCTCCGACAGCCGCCCGAAGGCCTCCGGGTCGTACTCGGGCAGCAGCTTGCGCCGGTCCTGGCGCGGCTGGTCCAGCCGCACCCGCGAGCGCGTCAGCGCGCTGGCCCCCGACGGCGCGCCGGCGCGCGCCCGTTCGGAGGAACGTTCCGCCGCCCGTTCGCCACGCAGCCGCGCCGCCTCCTCCAGCCGCTCCGAGAGCCCCTCGCGGGTCTGCTCGCGGCGCCTCTGCCGACGCTCGCGCGCCGCGTCGCCCCGTCCGCGTTCAGTGGCCACGTACGGCCTCCTCGGAATGGAAGTCCGTCTCCCGCCAGTCGTCGGGCAGCAGGTGGTCCAGGACGTCGTCGACCGTCACCGCGCCCAGCAGCGAGCCGCTCTCGTCGACCACGGGCGCCGCGACCATGTTGTACGCGGCCAGGTAGCTCGTCACGACGGGCAGCGAGGCGTCCGGCGGCAGCGGCGGCAGGTCCGTGTCCACGATCGAGCTGACCAGCGTGAACGGGGGGTCCCGCAGCAGCCGCTGGAAGTGCACCGTCCCCAGGTACTTGCCCGTCGGCGTCTCGTCCGGCGGCCGGCACACGTACACCTGCGCCGCCAGCGCCGGCGACAGGTCCGACTGGCGTACGCGGGCCAGCGCGTCGGCGACCGTCGCGTCCGGCCGCAGCACGATCGGCTCCGTGGTCATCAGACCGCCGGCGGTGTTCTCCTCGTACGACAGCAGACGCCGCACGTCGGCCGCGTCGTCCGGCTGCATCAGCGTCAGCAGCCGTTCCTTGTCGTCCTCGGGCAGCTCGGAGAGCAGGTCGGCCGCGTCGTCCGGGTCCATCGCCTCCAGGACGTCGGCGGCGCGCTCCTCCTTCAGCTTGCCGAGGATCTCCACCTGCTCGTCCTCGGGCAGCTCCTCCAGGACGTCCGCGAGCCGGTCGTCGTCGAGGGCGTTGGCCACCTCGGCGCGCCGCTTCGGCGTCAGGTGGTGCAGCACGTTCGCCACGTCCGCCGGGCGCATCTGCTCGAAGGTGGCGACCAGGTTCTCCGCGCCCTGGCCCTCCTCCTCCAGCGAGAAGCCGGTCACCGCCGACCACTCCACCGTCAGGGTCTCGCCGCGGCGGCGCAGCGCGCCCCCCTTGCCCTTGCGGACGAAGATCCGGTCGATCTCCCAGTCACGGCGGGCCGGCAACTGCTGGATGGCCACGTCGAGAACGGTGACCTCCTCGGAGCTGGCCACCAGCGTCACCCGGCGGTCCAGCAGCTCGCCGATGATCAGCCGCTCGGTCGGACGCTGTTCGAAACGCCGCATGTTGACGACACCGGTGGTGATGACCTGCCCGGACTCCACGCCCGTCACCCGGGTCATCGGAAGGAAGATGCGGCGCCGGCTGACCACCTCGACCACCAGGCCCAGCAGCCGGGGCGGACGGCCGCCGACGCGCAGCATCGCCACCAGGTCGCGGACCCGGCCCACCTGGTCGCCGTTGGGGTCGAAGACGGGCACGCCCGAGAGGTGCGAGACGAAGATCCGCGGGGCGCCTGCACCCATCCGAGCGCCTCCTAGAGCGTCGATCACCAGTCCTGCCGTGCCTCAGGCTAGCCCCTGCCGGGGGAAAGCGTCCTGGTGGGGCGGTCCGGCCGGGGGTCCGGCGGGGCCCGTCGCGGGGGCGGGTACGCTGCCTGCTGCTCCCCCGGGACACCGGCCGGGAGCCGCCCCCGGCCGACCCAGCGACGAGAGGCACCCGACGTGACCGCCTACCCCTCCGCCGTTCGGCTGCGCCGGGCCGCCGTCATCGGTGCCCTGTGCGCGGGCATCGCCGTCACCCAGGCGGGCTGCGCGGAGAAGACGGACCCCGACAAGGGCACGAACGGGGTCGGCAAGCAGACCCCGGAGAAGATCGAGAGCCAGGCGAAGGCCGCGGCCGCCGCCGCCGGCTCGGTCCACCTCTCCGGGACCCTGGTCAGCGGCGGCAAGTCCTACACCCTCGACCTGCGGCTCAAGGGCGACGGCGGCTCCGGCCAGGTCAAGTCGCAGGCCGACACCTTCCAGGTGCTGCGCGTCGGCGAGCAGCTGTACCTGAAGGCCAGCGCCGCGTTCTGGGGGAAGTCGGACTCGGCCGGCAAGCTCGGCGACAAATACGTGAAGGTCCCCGAGAGCGACCCCACGTACAAGCAGTTCCGCGGGTTCACCGACATGCACGTCCTGCTCGACGGGCTCCTCGGCCTCCAGGGCAAGCTCACCAAGGGCGGCTACACCACCGTCGGCCACACCCGGGCGGTGCCGGTCTCCGCCGACGCGGGCAAGGGCGGCAAGCTGACGGTCTCCCTGGAGGGCACCCCGTACCCGCTGCTGATGGAGCGCGCGGGCGGCGCGGGCCGGGTGGAGCTGACCGAGTGGGGCAAGGCCTTCCCGCTGGAGGCGCCGGCCCAGGACCAGACCGTGGACTACGGCTCCCAGCTGCCGACCACCAAGGACGGAGCGGGGACGGGCACGGGCGCCTCCCCGGCCCCGTCGAAGAGCGCGGGCACCGGCGGCTCCGCCGGCTCCGGAGGTACGGGCGGCTCCACGGGTACGGGCCGCTCCGCAGGCACGGGCGGCTCCGGCGGCAGCTCCTCCGGCCAGGGCTCGAACCCGACCGGCGGCTGAGCGCCGGGCCGCCTCCCGCGGCTCCCTCCGCTACTTCCTCTTCCGCTTCAGCAGCAGCTTCGGCAGCCCCGCCGGGATCGGCCGGCGCGTCGTCGCGGGGGAGCCCAGCGGCGCCGCGGCCAGCGAGCCCTCGGGCAGCCGGTCGGCCACCGCCACCGGCTCCAGCCGCAGCAGCCGGCACTCCCGGGCCCAGCGCTCCGTCATCGCCTCCGAGTCGGGCGCGTTCAGCCGCTTGCCCTTGAGCTCGGCGACGGCGGCCTCCCACGGCCCGGAGCCGGGCGCGAGCTCCCGTACCGCCGCGGTCCAGGCCACGAGCCGGCCGCCCTTGTCCTTGCTGCGTACGGTCACCTCGGCGGCCGCGCCGTCCGCGAGCCCCGGGAACGGCTGCTCGCCGGGTCCGTCGCCGAGCACGTGCGCGGCGCCGTCCACCCAGGCGTGCCACAGGGCCCGGTCGGCGCCCGCACCGCGGACCCAGATCAGGCCGGACTTCTTGGAGGCCTCCTCGACGAGGGCCAGGTCGAGTGCGCTGAGAGTCATGCGCACAGCGTAGGGCGTGCGCTGCCCAGCGCTACCGTTGGCTGCTACAGCCAGCCGTTGCGCCGCAGCGCCCGGTGGATGGCGAAGCAGCTGCCGACGATCGCGGCCATCACCATCGGATAGCCGTAGCGCCAGTGCAGCTCCGGCATGTGGTCGAAGTTCATGCCGTACACCCCGCAGATCATCGTGGGGACGGCGATGATCGCCGCCCAGGAGGTGATCTTGCGCATGTCCTCGTTCTGGGCGACGGAGGCCTGCGCCAGGTTCGCCTGGAGGATGGAGTTCAGCAGCTCGTCGAAACCGATGACCTGCTCGTGCACCCGGGCGAGGTGGTCGGCGACGTCACGGAAGTACTTCTGGATGTCCGGGTCCACCAGCCGCATGGGCCGCTCGCTCAGCAGCTCCATCGGCCGCAGCAGCGGCGAGACCGCCCGCTTGAACTCCAGCACCTCCCGCTTCAGCTGGTAGATGCGGCCCGCGTCGCCGCCCCGGGCGACACCCTTGGCCGGAGCGGCGAAGACCGCGCTCTCCACCTCGTCGATGTCGTCCTGCACGGCCGCCGCGACGGCGATGTACCCGTCCACCACGTGGTCGGCGATCGAGTGCAGCACCGCCGACGGGCCCCGGGTCAGGAGCTGGGGGTCGTCCTGGAGGCGGTGGCGCAGCGTCCGCAGCGAACCCTGGCCGCCGTGCCGGACCGTGATCACGAAGTCCGGGCCGGTGAAGCACATCACCTCGCCGGTCTCCACCACCTCGCTGGTGGCGGTCAGTTCGGCGTGCTCCACGTAGTGGATCGTCTTGAAGACCGTGAAGAGGGTCTCGTCGTAGCGCTCCAGCTTCGGCCGCTGGTGGGCGTGGACCGCGTCCTCCACGGCGAGGGGGTGCAGACCGAACGTGGCGGCGATCCCCGCGAACTCCGCCTCGGTGGGCTCGTGCAGGCCGATCCAGGCGAACCCGCCGTCCTCCCGGACCCGCCGCAGCGCCTCACGCGGCGTCAGGCAGTCGCCCTGCGCCCGCCGGCCGTCGCGGTAGACGGCGCAGTCGACGACCGCGCTGCTCGCGGAGGGGTCGCGGGTGGTGTCGTAGCCGGGCTGTACGGGCGTGGACTTGCGCAGTGACGGACGGACGGCGGCACGGAGGTAGGGCAGCATCGACATGGCAGGCTCCTTCTCGCGCACGGCTGCGGACCGCACGGGTGGGAGGCCCTCCGGCAGCGGGCGGACAGGCCCGGGCGGACGGAGGGAAACAGGACGGAGGACAAAGTTCTGCCGTCGCTCTTCTGCTGATCAGAAGATCAAAGGGGGCTGGAGCCGCCCTGGAAAGTGGCCGAAGAGCGATTGGTACTGCACGATCGACTTCGATCCATCGCAGCCCCACCTCCTCCGGCCGGTCCCCCGTGGGGGACGTCCTGTCGCCGGAGCCCTGAATCATGCTTCTGCACGCGGCCCCGACCGGCTGTCAACACTATCAGCCGACAGATGGTCAAACGGCTGTCTTTACCCGGCGGATAGGAGTTCTATGCTCGCTCCATGGCAGAAATTCCGGCCCTCGTCGAAGCCCGGCTGCGCAGCGCGTTCGGCGAACCCGACGCCCGCGCCGCCGTCACCTTCCTGGGCACCGACCGCATCGAGGTCCTCCGCTTCGCCGAGGGCGACCTCGTCCGGTACGCGACCCTCGGCATGTCCGCACACCCCATGACCGACCCGACCGCCGTGGTCGCCGACCCGGTGCGCGGCCCGCGCGCCGAGCTGCTGCTGACCGTACGGGCGGGGCTCGCGCCCACCGACAAGGTGCTGCGGCCCCTCGCGGTGCTGGCGGCCTCCCCGATGGTCGAGGGTCTGGTCGTGGCCCCCGGCGCCTCCCTCGACGTCGGCGAACCCCTGTGGGACGGGGCGCCGTTCACCTCGGTCCTCGTCGCCGAGCCGGGCGGACTCGTCGAGGACCTCGACCTGGACGAGCCGATGGACCCCGTCCGCTTCCTCCCCCTGCTCCCCATGACGGCGAACGAGGCCGCCTGGAAGCGGGTGCACGGCGCGGCCGCCCTCCAGGAGCGCTGGCTCGCGCGCGGGACCGATCTGCGGGACCCTCTGCGTACGGCCGTCGCACTGGACTGAGCGCGGGGCCCGCCGGGCGCGGGTGCCATCCGGACGGGTGATCGCGTCTTGACGGGGCGCCGGGCGGGGAGGAGCGTGCTTCCTATGAGGGGCGAACCGAGTTGCCCGAAGTGTGGTGGCCGGGTGCGCGCGCCCGGTCTTTTCTCCGACTCCTGGCAGTGCGCCGTGCACGGCCCCGTCCACCCGCTCCAGCCCGTCATCCCGCCCAGCGTGGAGGGCCTGGGCGTGGTGGCGAACCGGTCGAAGGTGCCGGTGTGGATGCCGTGGCCGCTGCCGGTGGGATGGCTGTTCACGGGGGTAGGCTCCGCCGGCGACGACCGCACCGGCGGCCGGGCCACCGTCGTGGCCTGCACCGGCCCCGGCCCGCTCGGCGGCCTGGGCGAGCTGCTGCTGGTCGCCGAGGAGCTCGGCGTGGGCCTCGGCGCCCGCTTCGCGGGCATCGACGGCCCCGACCCCGGCCCGGGCCTCGACGTCTCGGGCCCTCCGCACGCCAAGGTCGTCACCGACGGCCGCCCGACACCGCTGTGGCACGTCAAGGGTGCCCCGGAGGACCGCGCCGTGTTCGCGGGCGAGGCCCGCGGCCTGTGGCTGTGGGCCATCGTCTGGCCGGAACAGTCGGGCCTCCTCATGTACGACGAACTCGTCCTGGCCGACCTCCGCGACGCGGGCGCGGAGGTGGAACTGGTCCCGTGCGGTGCGCTGAGCCCGCGGATCCTGGGGCCGTAGGGGGCGGGGCGGGGTTGGGGCGCTGGGCGGGGTCGGGGGTGGGCGGGGTCCCCTTGAGCGGTCTCAGGGAGGGGTTGGGGCTTTCCCGTCAGTCTCATCGTCCTTCCGTGTCGGGCCGGCCTGTCAAGGGCGCTCCTTCGTCGCGTCGCTGCGCGATGGCCTTCGGCCACGCGGCCGGGTCAGGGACCAGGCGAGGTCGTCGGGGGTCGCCTGACCGGGCATCCGGGCAGACCTCAAGGTGCAAGCGGGGACGACCTACGCGTCAGATCGCTACGCGCTCCTCCCGGCTTAGCGTCCGCCGCCCGTCTGGGGTCGCTGCCCGCACGAAAGGACGATGAGATCGTCATCCGGGGCCGCCCGGCGCCCCAGATCGCTACGCGCTCCTCGCGTCTCAGCGTCAGGCGGCCGTCTTGGCTTTCTGACCGCACCAGACGACGGGTGGCAGGGCATCCCAGCCCACGACCACCCCTGGACGCCGAGAAACGAGGAGCGCGTAGCGATCTGGGGCGCGGGGCGGCCCCGGATGACGATCCCATCGTCCTTGGCTGCGGGCAGCGACCCCAGACGGATGGCAGACGCTAAGCAAAGAGGAGCGCGTAGCGATCTGACGCGTAGGTCGTCCCCGATTGCCCTCACGACGGGGCCGGATGCCCAGCGAGGCGGCCCCCGACGACCTCGCCTGCTCCCTGACACGGCCGGATGTCTCATGAACATCCGTTCCGTTTCTTTGGGGGTTTCCCGGCAGTCTTCGTTTTTCCGTGGCGGGACGGTCTGTCAAGGGTGGCCGAAGGCCATCGCGAAGCGACGCGACGAAGGAGCGCCCTTGACAGGCCGGCCCGACACGGAAGGACGATGAGACTGACGGGAAAGCCCCAACCCTTCTCTGAGACCGCCCCGCTCGGGTCCCGCCCACCCCTGACCCCGCCCGCCGCCCCACCCCCCCGCCCCCCCGCCCACGGCCCCGCCGGGGTTGGGGCGCGGGTATCCTGGAGTGTCCCCCTCGTCCGTCTGCACCCTGGAGTCCGGCTGTGCGCATCGATCTGCACGCCCACTCCACGGCTTCCGACGGTACCGACACCCCCGCCGAGCTGGTGCGCAACGCCGCCGCGGCCGGGCTGGACGTGGTCGCGCTGACCGACCACGACACCGTCGGGGGATACGCCGAGGCCGTCGCGGCCCTGCCGCAGGGCCTCACGCTGGTCACCGGGGCCGAGTTGTCCTGCCGGCTCGACGGGGTGGGGCTGCACATGCTCGCCTACCTCTTCGACCCGCAGGAGCCCGAGCTCGCCGCCGAGCGGGAGCTCGTGCGGGACGACCGCACGCCCCGCGCCCAGGCCATGGTCGGCAAGCTCCGGGAGCTCGGCGTCGGCGTGACCTGGGAGCAGGTGGCCCGGATCGCCGGGAACGGCTCCGTGGGGCGCCCGCACATCGCGACCGCCATGGTCGAGCTGGGCGTCGTCCCCACCGTCTCCGACGCGTTCACCGCGGAGTGGCTCGCCGATGGGGGCCGCGCCTACGCCGAGAAGCACGAGCTGGACCCCTTCGACGCCATCCGCCTGGTCAAGGCGGCCGGCGGGGTCACCGTCTTCGCGCACCCGGCAGCCGTCAAGCGCGGCACGTGCGTGCCCGAGGAGGCGATAGCCGCCCTCGCGGCCGCGGGCCTGGACGGCATCGAGGTGGACCACATGGACCACGACGCCGACACCCGCGCGCGCCTGCGCGGCCTGGCCGGGGACCTCGGTCTGCTGACCACCGGTTCCAGCGACTACCACGGCAGCCGCAAGACCTGCCGTCTCGGGGAGTACACCACCGACCCCGAGATCTACGGCGAGATCACGCGCCGGGCCACGGGGGCGTTCCCCGTGCCGGGCGCCGGCGGAGACGCCCGCGCCTGAGCGCCGCCGCCGCTGCTGCCGCTGCTGACGCATGCGGTCGCCGGGCCCCCGCGCGTCCGTCCCCTCGCCCTTTTTCGTGACACCCCTCTATGCAAGGCATCACTGTGTTCGATTTCGCTGTCTTCGGATCCCTTTTTCTCACGCTTTTTGTGATTATGGACCCGCCGGGCATCACCCCGATCTTCCTCGCGCTGACCTCCGGCCGCCCGGCCAAGGTGCAGCGCCGTATGGCCTGGCAGGCCGTCTGCGTCGCCTTCGGTGTGATCGCCACCTTCGGCATCTGCGGCCAGCAGATCCTCGACTACCTGCACGTCTCCGTCCCGGCGCTGATGATCGCCGGTGGTCTGCTGCTCCTGCTGATCGCGCTCGACCTGCTCACCGGCAAGACCGACGAGCCCAAGCAGACCAAGGACGTCAACGTCGCCCTCGTCCCGCTGGGCATGCCGCTGCTGGCCGGTCCCGGTGCGATCGTCTCCGTCATCCTGGCCGTGCAGAAGGCCGACGGGTTCGGCGGGCAGCTCTCCGTGTGGACGGCGATCGCCGCGATGCACGTGGTGCTGTGGCTGACGATGCGGTACTCCCTCGTCATCATCCGGATCATCAAGGACGGCGGCGTCGTCCTGGTCACCCGCCTCGCCGGCATGATGCTCTCGGCCATCGCCGTCCAGCAGATCATCAACGGCGTCCTCCAGGTCGTCCACGGCGCCTGAACCGCCCCGGGCCGCCCCCGGGTCGCCCCGCACATACGAACGCCCCCGTACCGGATCGGTACGGGGGCGTTTCGGAAGCATCAGGAGGACGCACTCTCGGCCGGTCGGATCAGGATGCGCTGGCCGATGGCGGCCGCCTGCTGCACGATCCGGTTGACGGAGGCCGCGTCCACGACGGTGCTGTCCACGGCGGTTCCGTCGACGTCGTCCAGGCGCAGAATCTCGAAGCGCACGGCTTCTCCCTTCGTCGGTGTTCTCCTTGCACAGGGGTCAACCAGGAGCGCTCCAGAAACATTCCCTACGCTAAGGAAATTTTTTCCTTAGCTAACTACTGCGTGGTCAAGGATCGCCAGAAGGTGGCTAGAGAACCCGCTGTGAGCTGCGGGCTCTCCGCGTTGGGGGAGTGTTCGGCACCTTCGATCACGACCCGTGAGGCGCCGAGGCGGACGGCCATCTCGTCCATGAGGGGGACCGGCCAGGCGTAGTCGACCACCCCGGACAGCACCAGCTTCGGCAGCGGCACCTCCGCCAGCTCCGCCACCCGGTCCGGCTCCGAGACGAGGACCCGGCCGGTGGTGATCAGCTGCTCGGGGACGGTGGCCAGCCAGCGTGCGCGCAGGAACGTGGCCAGCTCGGGGGAGTCGGGGACGGCGTCCGCCGGGTCCTGGGCCCGCATCGCCTCCCAGATGGCCGGCATGTCCTCGCGCATCGCCTCCAGAGCCGCCACCAGCAGCTTCGTGCGGGCCTGCTGCTCCTCCGCGATCGCGGCGGGGCCGCTGCTCATCAGGGTGAGGGAGGCGAAGGGGGAGGCGTCGCGGAGCACCGCCGCGCGGGAGATCAGCCCGCCGAGGGAGTGGCCCACCAGGTGGAGGGGGCCGGAAGCACCCAGTGCCCCGGCCTGGGCCAGGAGGTCCAGGGCCAGCTCGTGGAGCTCGTACGCGGACTCCTCGCGCGGGCCGGGGCTCTCGTACTGCCCGCGCCCGTCGACGGCGACCACCCGGAAACCGGCGGCGGCCAGGGGCTCCAGCAGGGCGATGAAGTCCTCCTTGCTGCCCGTGAACCCGGGGACCAGCAGGGCGGTACCGAGCACCGGCTCGCCCGCCTCGTGGACGGCGAACTCGCCGCGGGAGGTGTCCAGGCGGTACGCGCGGGCGGCGGGGGGCAGGGTGAGGCGCGGCGGCTTGCTCATGGCCCGAGGTTACCGGCCCGTAGACCGCGGCCGGGCGCGGGTACGAGGACGGCCCCGGCCCCCCGATACGGGGGGCCGGGGCCGTTCGCCTCAGCGGCGGTGCCTAGCGGAAGCGGCGCGTCGTGCGGGCCGGCTCGGTCGGCGGGGCGATCTGGAACTGCGGCTCGGAGTCCGGGGTGGTCACCTTGCGGGTCCGGCGGCGGGGCGCGACGGGCGCCTCGTCGATGACCACGGCCGGGATCGGGGTCGGGGCGGCCTTGCGGGTCGGGACCCGGCGCGGCCGGACCGGAGCCGAAGCGTCCGCGACCGGAGCGGCGGCCGCGGGGGCCTCCACCGGGGCCTCCGCGACGGCGGCGGCCTTACGGGTCCGGGTGCGCTTGGGCTTCGCCGGCGCCTCCTCGGCGACGGCCGGGGCCTCGGCCACGGGGGCCTCCACCACGACGGCCTCCGCGAACGGCACCTCGACGGCCGGAGCCGCCGCCTTGCGGGTCCGGCTGCGACGCGGCTTGACCACCGTCGCCTCCTCGGCCACGACCGGAACCGCAGCCTCGACGACCGGGGCCACGACCGCGGCCGGAGCCTCGACGACGGCGGCCTCGGCCACCGGCGCCTCGGCCTCGTTCACCGCGGCGACGGCCGCGGCCGTCAGCCGGGTGCGGCGGCGGCGCGGGCGGCGCGCTTCCTCACCCGCCGGGGCCTCGGCGGCCGGGGACGCCGGAGCGGCCACGGTCTCGGCCTCGGCGCCCAGGTCCGTACCGCCACGGGTGCGGCGGCGCTGGCGCGGGGTCCGGGCGGGACGCTCCTCGGCCACCGGGGCCGCGCCGCGGCCGCCACGGCCACCGCGCCCGCCGGTCTCGCCCAGGTCCTCCAGCTCCTCGGCCTTCAGGCCGGCCCGCGTGCGCTCGGCGCGCGGCAGGATGCCCTTGGTGCCGGCCGGGATGCCCAGCTCCTCGTAGAGGTGCGGGGAGGTGGAGTACGTCTCGACCGGGTCGTGGAAGTCCAGCTCCAGCGCCTTGTTGATCAGCTGCCAGCGCGGGATGTCGTCCCAGTCGACCAGGGTGACGGCGGTGCCCTTGTTGCCCGCGCGGCCGGTGCGGCCCACGCGGTGCAGGAAGGTCTTCTCGTCCTCGGGCGTCTGGTAGTTGATGACGTGGGTCACGCCCTCGACGTCGATGCCGCGCGCGGCGACGTCGGTGCACACCAGCACGTCGACCTTGCCGTTGCGGAACGCGCGCAGCGCCTGCTCGCGGGCGCCCTGGCCCAGGTCGCCGTGGACGGCGCCGGAGGCGAAGCCGCGCCGCTCCAGCTGCTCGGCGATGTCGGCGGCCGTGCGCTTGGTACGGCAGAAGATCATCGCCAGCCCGCGGCCGTCGGCCTGGAGGATGCGGGAGACGAGCTCCGGCTTGTCCATGTTGTGCGCGCGGAAGACGTGCTGCTTGATGTTGGCGACGGTCGCGCCCTCGCCGTCCTCGGAGACGGCGCGGATGTGCGTCGGCTGCGACATGTAGCGGCGGGCCAGACCGATGACCGCGCCCGGCATGGTCGCCGAGAACAGCATCGTCTGCCGCTTGGCCGGCAGCAGGTTCATGATCTTCTCGACGTCGGGCAGGAAGCCCAGGTCGAGCATCTCGTCGGCCTCGTCGAGGACGAGGGCCTTGACGCGGGACAGGTCGAGCTTCTTCTGCCCGGCCAGGTCCAGCAGGCGGCCCGGGGTGCCGACGATCACGTCGACGCCCTTCTGGAGCGCCTCGACCTGGGGCTCGTACGCGCGGCCGCCGTATATGGCGAGGACGCGGACGTTGCGGACCTTGCCCGCGGTCAGCAGGTCGTTGGTGACCTGGGTGCACAGCTCGCGGGTCGGAACCACCACGAGGGCCTGCGGGGCGTCGGTCAGCTGCTCGGGCGTGGCCCGGCCGGCCTCGACGTCCGCGGGGACGACGACCCGCTCCAGCAGCGGAAGGCCGAAACCGAGCGTCTTGCCGGTTCCGGTCTTGGCCTGGCCGATGACGTCCGTGCCGGAAAGGGCGACGGGGAGGGTCATCTCCTGGATCGGGAAGGGGGACACGATGCCGACGGCCTCAAGGGCTTCGGCGGTCTCGGGGAAGATCCCGAGTTCTCGGAACGTAGTCAGGGTGCTGCCTCTTCTGTGAGACGCGGCGCGAGGCGGCGAGGGGGGTCCTACCGTGCCGGGCTTGCGGTACTGCGCCCGCCCGGGGTGGGGCGGGTCGTACGAAGCTGCGCGGGACCACTGCCATCGCTCAGGCGCTCATGCCGCTGAGGGGGCCCCTCGTGGAGGCGGTACGCATGGGCGTACTCCCCGCGCCGAGGGCGGTCGGGTGGAGCCGATCGGGCCACCGACCGGGCATCCTCATTCGGATGGCCCGCCGAGTATCCGGCAGGCGCATTACCACTGTACCCCGGAATCGCGCAGGTGTGTCGGGTGAATTCACCAGGTAGGCGTGTTTACCCGGACCGGGACCACGTAGGAGTGGTGACTTGTCCCGCCTTTCGGCGGGCTATTGTGCGGAGCATGTCGACCGTTGAAAACGCATCTCCCGCCGACGACGACGCCCAGGCCGGGGCGCAGGGCATCGCCGACCAGGACTGGGCGACCGCCTCCGCCTCCCCGCAGTACCGGGCCGCCGTCGTGGACCTCCTCGGCGCGCTGGCGTACGGAGAGCTCGCGGCCTTCGAGCGCCTCGCGGAGGACGCGAAGCTCGCGCCCACCCTGGGGGACAAGGCCGAACTGGCGAAGATGGCCTCCGCCGAGTTCCAGCACTTCGAGCGGCTGCGCGACCGGCTCGCGGCGATCGACGCCGAGCCCACCGCCGCGATGGAGCCGTTCGCCAAGGGCGTCGACGACTTCCACCGCCAGACCGCGCCCTCGGACTGGCTGGAAGGCCTGGTCAAGGCGTACGTCGGCGACTCGATCGCCAGCGACTTCTACCGCGAGGTCGCCACCCACCTCGACACGGACACCCGCGCCCTGGTCGTCGGCGTCCTCGACGACACGGGCCACGGCGGCTTCGCCGTGGAGAAGGTCCGCGCCGCGATCGAGGCCGACCCGCGCGTGGGCGGCCGGCTCGCGCTGTGGGCGCGCCGCCTGATGGGCGAGGCCCTCTCGCAGGCCCAGCGGGTGGTGGCCGAGCGCGACGCGCTGTCCACCATGCTGGTCGGCGGTGTGGACGGGATGGCGGCCGGCTTCGACCTGGCGGCCGTCGGCGAGATGTTCACCCGGATCACCAAGGCGCACACCAAGCGCATGGCCGCCCTCGGCCTCGCGGCCTAGTCCTCTAGGGGTCCTGCGGCCGCCGCCCTCCCTCAGCTCCGCGACGGGAGCGAAAACGGAGGGCGGCGCGGGCCCCGGCCGCCACCGGCGGCCGGGCGCAGCAGCAGGGACAGGACCACGGCCGACACCCCGAGCCCGCCCAGCAGCGTGGCGAAGAGGGTGTTGTGTCCCGGCCCCAGCGACATGTGCGTGAGGTAGGCCCCGAACAGGGCCCCGCTCACCCCGCTGACCAGCACCGTTCTGGTGGAGGGCAGCCGCTTGGCGAGTACGCGCACGGCCACGCCCGCGAGGGCGAGGCCCAGCAGACCGGAGCCGAGGGCCTCCATCAGCATCATCTGGTCACTCCCCTGCGTCAGGGCAAACCGGGTCACTGCGGTCCTACCCGAAGCGGAAGAAACGGAAACGGCCCGGCGGAGGTGTCCGCCGGGCCGTTCCAGTCGTACTCCAGTGCCTCAGAGCGCTCCGAAACCGACCTTGCGCTGCGCCGGCTCACCGAGGTCGACGTACGCCAGACGGTCGGACGGCACCAGGACCTTGCGGCCCTTGATGTCGGTCAGGCTCAGCAGCGGCGCGGCGCCGGTCAGGGCGTCGGCGATGATGCCCTCCAGCTCCTCGGCGCTCAGGCCGCTCTCCAGCACGATCTCCCGGGGTGCGTGCTGCACGCCGATCTTGACCTCCACGGCTTTGTCCCTCCGACGGTCCGGTTTCGCGCGATCAGCCGCGCCGTACGCGGTCCACATTAGCCCGGTGAGGGGACACGGTCGGCTCGCGGCGGACACGCTCGCAGCGAACAGCCGCCGGTCAGGCCTCCGTGCCGTGCAGCGGGAAACCGGCGATGCCGCGCCAGGCGAGCGAGGTCAGCAGCCCCACCGCCGTGTCACGGGCGACCGGGCTCTCGCTCGACAGCCAGTACCGGGCCACGACCTGCGAGACCCCGCCCAGGCCCACGGCCAGCAGCATCGACTCGTCCTTCGACAGGCCGGTGTCCTCGGCGATCACGTCCGAGATGGCCTCCGCGCACTGGAGCGACACGCGGTCGACCCGCTCGCGCACCGCCGGCTCGTTGGTCAGGTCCGACTCGAACACCAGCCGGAACGCGCCACCCTCGTCCTCGACGTACGCGAAGTAGGCGTCCATCGTCGCCGCCACGCGCAGCTTGTTGTCGCTGGTGGACTCCAGCGCTCCGCGCACCGCCTGCAGCAGGTTCTCGCAGTGCTGGTCCAGCAGGGCCAGGTACAGGTCGAGCTTGCCGGGGAAGTGCTGGTACAGCACCGGCTTGCTGACGCCCGCCCGCTCGGCGATGTCGTCCATGGCCGCAGCGTGGTAACCCTGTGCGACGAACACCTCCTGGGCGGCGCCCAGCAGCTGGTTGCGCCGGGCACGGCGCGGCAGTCGCGTACCCCGCGGACGCGCTGCCTCGGTCTGCTCGATGGCTGTCACGCCGCCTCCCACTTTCTCTAAGAACACAGTGCGCTCTGCGCCGCGCCGCCATCGTACTTTTCGGTAACCGAATCTGGTGGGTTCAAGCCTGGTTTTCTCGCTGTGCGGACGCCTGGACACACCCCGGACATGCTGGTCAGCGCCTGGCAGATGCTGTCAGCGGTATTCCTCCTCGTCCAGGGGTACCACCCGGGCCTGTTCGGCGGCGTCCGCCTCCGGGGCCTCGCCCCGGTACCCGCCGGTGAGCGGGTCGTCCTCCTGCGGCTGGACGTCGGTGAGCTGCTCGGCGGCGTCCGCCTCCGGAGCCTCGGCGTCGAGCGGGTCCGCGAACCGGTCCCGGAAGGTGTCCGGTTCCGCAGGGTCGACAGTCATTCCACTCCCCTCCCTTTCGTTCGTCCTCTTAAGAGCCTAGGAGGATCGGGAGCCCGCCGCCAGGCGGTCCTGTGACCGCGAACACAAGGGAACGCAGGGGGGCGAGCGTGATCGTCTCGTAACATTGGCGCCATGTCTTCGACCGAGCTGCCGGGCGTGAGGTCCACCGCCGAACCGACCTCCCAGGTGGGAGCCGTCCGAGTGGCCGACGGAGAGGGGCTGCGCACCGTCACGCTGCCGGGCCTGGAGATGAACGTACGTTTCCGGCCGCCGCGGCGGGAGGGCCTGCCGCCCGCGCTGTTCGTCCACGGGCTCGGCGGCTCCTCGCAGAACTGGTCGGCGCTGATGGAACAGCTGGCCGACTCCGTCGACGGCGAGGCGGTCGACCTGCCCGGCTTCGGCTGGTCCGCGCCGCCCGCCGACCGGGACTACTCGGTCACGGCGCTGGCCCGTGCCGTCATCCGTCACCTCGACGCCGCCGGACGCGGCCCCGTGCACCTGTTCGGCAACTCCCTGGGCGGCGCCGTCTCCACCCGCGTCGCCGCGGTCCGCCCCGACCTCGTGCGCACCCTGACGCTGGTCTCGCCCGCGCTGCCCGAGCTGCGCGTGCAGGGCTCGGCCGTGCCCACCGCCCTGCTGGCGCTGCCCGGCGTGCCCGCGCTCTTCGTGCGCCTCACCCGGCACCTGACGGCGGAACAGCGCACCAGAGGGGTGACGGACCTCTGTTACGGAGACCCCTCACGGGTGACACCGGAAGGCTTCGCCCACGCCGTCGAGGAGATGGAGCGGCGCATGGCGCTGCCCTACTTCTGGGAGGCGATGAGCCGTTCCTCGCGCGGGATCGTCGACGCGTACACCCTCGGCGGGCAACACGGGCTGTGGCGCCAGGCGCAGCGCGTGCTCGCGCCGACCCTGCTGGTCTACGGTGGCCGGGACCAACTGGTCTCGTACCGTATGGCGCGCAAGGCCGCCGCGGCCTTCCGGGGTTCGCGGCTGCTGAGCCTGCCCGAGGCCGGGCACGTGGCGATGATGGAGTACCCCGAGGTGGTGGCCGCCGCCTTCCGGGAGCTGCTGCGCGACGCCGCCACCGGGGAGACCGACCGAGATACCGCAGACGGCAAGGGCTGAGGACGTGGGACGACATAGTCGCAAGGCCCCCGCACCCGAGCGTCCGCAGCCGGCGCCCGCGCCGGCGCCGTACGGGACCGGCCCGGACGGACTGTACGAGCCGGAGCCCTACGCGGCCGAGCCGTACGAGCCCGAGCCCTACCGGCCCGACCCGTACGCCGCCGACCCGCACGCCCGGTCCGCCGACCCCACGGTCGTCCACCAGGGCTACGCCCCGCCCGAGGCCCGCCCCGGCGGGCACCCCGAGCAGCGCGAGGACGGCGGCGCCTGGGGCGCGGACCCCTCACGCACCACCCTGTACGGCGACTGGCGCGGGGCCCCCCGCGCCGCGGCGTCCGTAGCCCCTCCGGCCCAGGGCGCCGACACCCCGGCCGCCGACACCCCGGCCGCCGGGTCCCTCCGCACCACCGGGAAGCCCCCGGCCCCCGCGCCCGACCCCCTCACCTCGACCGGCTCGCACCGCCGCGTCCCCGGCCCCCGCACGCCCGCGGCCCCCGACGCCGGCCCGAACGCGAGGGGCCGCGGCACGCGGGTCCGCATCTGCGCCGGCGTCGCCGCCCTGGCCGTCACCGCCGCACTCGCCGTCTTCGTCGCCGGCCAGGTCACCACCGAGGGCGACCCGGCCGCCGCCGGCGCCCGCGCCGCCGGGGACGACCCCCAGCGGGCCGGGGGCGGCAAGGCCGCCTCCCGTTCCGACGGCCGCCCCACCCCCGCCTCCCCGCCGCCCGCGCAGCCGGCGACGTACGAACAGCGGATGGCGCAGCAGCTGCCCATCGACGCCAGACTCACCGGCACGGGCGCCTTCGACACCGTCCCCGGCGTCGCCAAGGCGCCGGGCAAGGGCAAGATCGTGCGCTACCGGGTCGATGTGGAGCAGGGCCTCGGCATGGACCCGCAGCTCTTCGCCGAGGCGGTCCAGCGCACCCTCAACGACCCGCGCAGCTGGGGCCACGGCGGTGCGATGACCTTCGAGCGGGTAGCGGACGGCAAGGCCGACTTCGTCGTCACCCTGGCCAGCCCCGGCACCACCGGGGCGTGGTGCGCCAAGTCCGACCTGGACACCACGATCGACAACGTCTCCTGCGACTCCGCCAGCACCGAGCGGGTGATGATCAACGCCTTCCGGTGGGGCCAGGGGTCGGTGACCTACGGCGCCGACCAGATGTTCGCCTACCGGCAGATGCTCATCAACCACGAGGTCGGCCACCGGCTGGGACACGGGCACGAGAGCTGCCGCACACCGGGCTCCCTCGCGCCGATCATGCAGCAGCAGACGAAATCCCTCGACATCGACAACATTCACTGTCTTCCCAACCCCTGGGTATATCCCGGGAATTGACCGCACGGTGCGGGGGAGTGGCCGGTTCTTTCGTTGACAAGCCGTCCGATGATCGGTAATTGTTCTCCGCATGTCGCACCGCCACACCTCCCCCGCGAGCGCCGCCATAGAGCTGGCGCTCCTCGGTGTGGCCGCGCACAGCGTGGCCGACATCTCCTGTCGCTGACGCCGGCCTGAGCGCGCGACCCCCTTTCCTGGTTCCGCCGCGCCCGGGCCCTTGTGCCCGCAGGCGCGGCTTCCCCTTTGTCCCGGCGCTTCCCGCTGCCGGTCATCCTCCGGTGCTGCCCCTCGCGTGGCCTTTCCACACCCGCCTTCACGCCGAGAGGTCTCTCCGCCATGTCCCGTCAGTCCCACCCATCGCGCCGCGTCGCCGCGCTCGCCGTCAGCCTCGTACTGGCCGGGGGCGCCGCCGCGTGCGGGCCCAAGGACGCGGCGGACGGCTCCGGCGGCCAGTCCTCCGGCAAGCCCGGAGCCGCCGGCGCCCCGCAGAAGGGCGGCACCCTCACCGTCCTCAACGCCGAACCGCAGAACGACTTCGACCCGGCCCGCCTCTACACCTCGGGCGGCGGAAACGTTCCCTCGCTGGTCTTCCGCACGCTGACCACCCGCAACCGCGAGGACGGCCCGGCCGGCGCCAAGGTCGTCCCCGACCTGGCCACCGACCTCGGCAAGCCCAACGCCGACGCCACCGAGTGGACGTACACCCTCAAGGAGGGCCTCACGTACGAGGACGGCAGCCCGATCACCACCGCCGACATCAAGTACGGCATCGAGCGCTCTTTCGCCGCCGAACTCTCCGGCGGCGCCCCCTACCTGCGCGACTGGCTCGTCGGCGGGGAGACCTACGAGGGCCCCTACAAGGACGGCGGAAAGGGCCTCGACTCCATCGTGGTCCCCGACGCCAGGACCATCGTCTTCAAACTCCGCAAGCCCGAGGGCGAGTTCCCCTTCCTCGCCACCCAGACCCAGTTCGCCCCCGTCCCCAAGGCCAAGGACACCGGCGTCAAGTACGAGGAGCACCCCCTCTCCTCCGGCCCCTACAAGGTCGTCAAGAACACCGGCGACGGCGAGACCCTGCTGCTGGAGCGCAACGAACACTGGGACCCGAAGACCGACGAGGAGCGCAAGGCCTACCCGGACCGCATCGACGTCCGCTCCGGCCTCGACGCGGCCGTCATCAACCAGCGGCTGTCCACCAGCTCCGGCCCCGACGCCGCCGCCGTCACCACCGACACCAACCTCGGCCCCGCCGAACTCGCCCAGATCGGCGACAACAAGGAGCTCGCCTCCCGCGTCGGCACCGGCCACTTCGGCTACGTCAACTACCTGGCCTTCAACCCGAAGGTGGCCCCCTTCGACAATCCGAAGGTGCGCCAGGCCATCTCCTACGCGATCAACCGCACCAGTGTGGTCAACGCCGCCGGCGGCTCCGCCCTCGCCGAACCGGCCACCACCTTCCTCCCCGAGCGCGAGGCCTTCGGCTACACCGCCTACGACCACTTCCCGGCGGGGAAGACCGGCGACCCGGCCAAGGCCAAGGAGCTCCTGAAGGAGGCGGGCTTCCCCGACGGCCTGACCGTCACCCTCACCCACTCCAACGCCCAGAACCGCCAGACCGGCCCCGAGATCGCCACCGCCGTCCAGCAGGCCCTCGCCGCCGCGGGCATCACCGTCAAGCTCGAAGGCCTGGAGAACAACGCCTTCAACGAGCGCCGCTGGGACGCCAAGAACACCCCCGGCTTCTTCCTCTCCCGCTGGGGCGCCGACTGGCCCTCCGGCGGCCCCTTCCTCGCGCCGATCTACGACGGCCGCCAGATCGTCACCAACGGCTCCAACTACAACCACGCCCAGCTCAACGACCCGGCCGTGAACACCGAGATCGACGAGATCGCCAAGCTCACCGACCTCGCCGCCGCCGGCAAGCGCTGGGGCGCCCTCGACAAGAAGATCGGCGAGCAGGCCCTCGCCGTCCCCCTCTTCCACCCGGTCTACAAGCGGCTCGTCGGCAAGGACGTCAAGAACGTCGTCATCAGCGACTGGACCGGCGTCCTCGACATCTCGCAGGTCGCCGTCAAGTGAGCACGTTCCTCGACCGGCCGGCGCCCGCGGCCGGGGCCCCCGCCCCGGCCGCGCGCGCCGGCCGCCGGGTCCGGCGGTGGCTGCGCGGGCGTCCGTCCGCCCTCGCGGCCACCGCCGTCCTGGCCCTCCTCGTCCTCCTCGCCCTCGCCGCACCCCTGATCGCCCACCTCAGCGGCCAGGACCCGAACGCCTACCACGACGACCTCGTCGACTCGGCCCGCGGCGGCGTCCCCCTCGGCTCCTTCGGCGGGATCTCCGCCGACCACTGGCTCGGCGTCGAACCCGGCACCGGCCGCGATCTGTTCACCCGCCTCCTGTACGGGGCACAGGTCTCCCTCCTCGTCGCCCTCGGCGCCACCGCCGTCCAGGTGTCCCTCGGCGTCACCGCCGGACTCACCGCGGCCCTCGGCAACCGCCACCTCGGGCGCCTCATCGGCGGGGCCACCGACGTGATGATCGCCCTGCCCCTGCTGGTCCTCGCCGTCGCCCTGACCGCCGTCGTCCCGCCCGGCTTCCCGCGCCCGCTGCTGCTGGTCCTCGTCATCGGCGTCCTCGACTGGGGCGGCACCGCCCGCCTGGTCCGCGCCCAGACCCTCTCGCTGCGCGGCCTGGACTTCGTGGAGGCCGCCCGGCTGTCCGGCTGGGGCCGGGTGCGGATCGCCCGCCGGGAACTCCTGCCGTCGCTGGCCGCCCCCGTCATCACCCTGGCCGCCCTCAAGGTCCCGACCAACATGGTGATCGAAGCCTCCCTCTCCTTCCTCGGGGTCGGCGTCAAACCGCCCACCCCGTCCTGGGGGCAGATGCTCTCCAGTGCCCAGACCTGGTTCCGCGCCGACCCCGCCTACGTGCTGCTGCCCGCCGGCCTGCTCTTCGTCACCGTGCTGGCCTTCACCGTCCTCGGCGACGCCGTCCGTACGGCCCTCGACCCGCGCGAGGGCTCGCGCCTGCGCGTCGGCACCGGAAAGGAGCGCACGGCGTGACCTCCTTCGTGCTCAGACGGCTCGGCGGGGCCCTGCTGGTCCTGCTCGCCCTGTCCGCCGTCGTCTACGCCCTCTTCTACATCGCCCCGGGCGACCCCGCCCGCCTGGCCTGCGGGGAGCGCTGCGACCCGCAGCAGATCGCCCAGGTCCGCGCCCAGCTCGGGCTGAACGACTCCACCGTCACCCAGTACCTGCACTTCCTCCAGGGGCTGGTGGCCGGCCGCGACTACTCCGGCGGCGCCGGACTCGTCCTGCACTGCGACGCCCCCTGCCTCGGCTTCTCGTACCAGAACGACCGCCAGGTCACCGAGCTCCTCCTGGACCGGCTGCCCGCCACCTTCTCGCTGGCACTGGGCGCCCTCGTGATCTGGCTCGTCGTCGGCGTCGGCACCGGGGTCCTCTCGGCCGTCCGCCGGGGCGGCGTCACCGAACGCCTGCTGACCGTGCTGACCCTCGCCGCCACCGGCACCCCCGTCTTCATCCTCGGGCTGCTGCTCCTCATGGCCGTCTGCGCCCAGCTCCGGTGGCTGCCGTTCCCGACGTACGTGCCGTTCGGCGAGGACCCCGAGCAGTGGGCCTGGAACCTGCTGCTTCCCTGGGTCACCCTCGGCGTGTTCGAGAGCGCCAAGTACGCCCGCCTCACCCGCAGCTCCACCCTGGAGACCCTCGCCGAGGACCACATCCGCACCTTCCGCGCCTACGGGGTGGGGGAGCGCAGGATCGTCACCCGGCACGCGGTGCGCGGTGCCGTCGCCCCCGTGATCGCCCTCAGCGCCGTGGACTTCGGCACGATGATCGGCGGCGCGGTGCTCACCGAGTCCCTCTTCGGCATCCCCGGCCTCGGCAAGACCCTCATCGACGGCGTACGGGTCGTCGACCTGCCCGTCGTCGTGGGCGTCGTCCTCGCCATCGGCACGGCCGTCGTCCTCGCCGGAGCCGTCGCCGACCTCCTCTACGCCCTCGCCGACCGAAGGGTGGTCCTGACATGACCGAGCACCTGGTGGACGTCACCGACCTCACGGTCGACTTCCCCGTCGGCGGCCCCGCCCCGTACGCGCGCGCCGTCGACGGGCTCTCCTTCACCCTGGAGCCCGGCCGGGCCCTGGGCATCGTCGGCGAGTCCGGCAGCGGCAAGTCCACCGTGGCCGCCGCCCTCCTGGGACTGCACCGCGGCACGGGCGCCCGCCTGACCGGCACCGTCCGGGTCGGCGGCACCGACGTGGCCACCGCCGGCCCGGCCGCCCTGCGCGCCCTGCGGGGCGGGACCGCGGCCATGGTCTTCCAGGACCCGCTCAGCTCCCTGGACCCGTACCACGCCATCGGCGACCAGATCGCCGAGGTGTACCGCGTGCACACCACCGCCACCCGCCGGGCCGCCCGCGCCCGCGCCGTCGAGGTCCTCGACCGGGTCGGCATCCCGGACGCCGCCCGCCGCGCCCGCTCCCGGCCCCACGAGTTCAGCGGCGGCATGCGCCAGCGCGCCCTCATCGCCATGGCCCTCGCCTGCGCACCCCGCCTGCTCATCGCCGACGAACCGACCACCGCCCTCGACGTCACCGTCCAGGCCCAGATCCTCGACCTGCTCCACGGCCTCCGCCGGGAACACGGCCTGGGCCTGCTCCTCGTCACCCACGACGTGGGCGTGGCGGCGGAGAGCGTGGACGACCTGCTGGTGATGAAGGACGGCCGGGTGGTGGAACGGGGACCGGTCGGGGAGGTCCTGACCGCCCCCCGGGCCCCGTACACCCGAGCCCTGCTGGCGGCGGTGCCGCGCCTCGACGCGCCGTACGACCGGCCGGCCGGCGCGGCGCGCACGTCCGGCGCCGCCGAGCCGGATCCGGGCGACGGCGACGCCCCGGCGGTCGAAGCCGTGGCCCTCTACAAGGAGTTCGGCCGCGGCAGGCGCAGGCTGACGGCCGTGGAGGACGTCTCCCTCACCGTGCGCCCCGGCGAAACCCTCGGCATCGTCGGCGAGAGCGGCAGCGGCAAGAGCACCCTCGGCCGCATCCTCGTCGGCCTCCTGCCCCCCACCAGCGGCGAGCTCCGCCACCACGGCGCCCGGACCACCGGCGTCGCCCCCGGTGCCCAGATGGTCTTCCAGGACCCCGTCGCCTCCCTCAACCCCCGCCGCAGCATCGGCGAGTCCATCGCCGACCCGCTCCGCGCGGCCGGGGAACGCGACGGGACCGCGGTCAGGGCCCGCGTCGAGGAACTCCTCACCCGGGTCGGCCTGGAGCCCTCCCACTACGACCGCTACCCGCACGAGTTCAGCGGCGGCCAGCGCCAGCGCGTCGGCATCGCCCGCGCCCTGGCCCCCCGGCCCCGGCTGATCGTCTGCGACGAACCCGTCTCCGCCCTGGACGTCACCACCCAGGCCCAGGTCGCCGCCCTGCTGGCCGAGCTCCAGCGGGAACTGGGCATCGCCCTGGTCTTCATCGCCCACGACCTGGCGGTGGTCCGGCAGGTCAGCGACCGGGTCGCCGTCATGCGGGCCGGCCGGATCGTGGAGGAGGGCCCCGTCGACGAGGTCTACGGCCGGCCCGCGCACCCCTACACCCGCCGGCTCCTCGACGCCGTGCCCGCGCTGGACCCGCAGCTCGCCGCCCGCCGCCGTTCGGCCCGCCAGGAGGTGTACGCGTAGCCGCCGCGGCCCGCCATTTCCTAGCGCGCTCGAACGCGAACCGTACGGGAAAGTTACGACTCTTCACCCCTTCCGGTGGCGCGACGGACAACCGTCCGTCGTGCCACCGGTGTATCCGCTTGAGTTCTCCCGCGGCGGGTCACCGGACCTACGGCGGCCGCCAGGAACGGGAGAACGGGGGTGCCACTCGTGCGGATCGGACTGCTCACCGAAGGTGGTTATCCGTATGCGGCGGGAGAGGCGGGGCTCTGGTGCGACCGGCTCGTGCGCGGACTCCCGCAGCACGAGTTCGAGCTCTACGCGCTGAGCCGCAGCGCCGCACAGGAGGAGCGCGGCCGGGTCCCGCTCCCGCGGCACGTCACACGCGTGCGCACCGCCCCGCTGTGGGCCCCCGCCGACGACGGCCGGACCCACTCGCGGCGCGAGCGGCGGCGCTTCGCCGACTGCTTCCGGGAACTGGTGCGCGGCGTCTGCGGCGGCAGCGGGGCCCCGGCCGGCCCGGAATCGGCGGAGGCCTTCGCGGCCGGGCTGTACGGGCTCGCCGAACTCGCCCGGACCCAGGGCGGGATGTACGCGGCCCTGCGCTCGGAGACCGCGGTACGGGTCCTGGAGGCCGGCTGCCGGGCCCCGGGCGCGGGCCGGGGCGTACGGGCGGCGCGGGTCCCCGACCTGCTGGAGTTCGCCGACGAACTGGAGCGGCTGCTGCGGCCGCTGTCCCTCGACTGGTACGGGGAGCCCGGACTCGGCGCCGTCGACGTCTGCCACGCCGCCGCCGGGGGGGTGGCGGCCCTCCCCGGGCTGTTGGCCAAACGCTTCTGCGGGGTCCCGCTGCTGGTCACCGAGTACGGGGTGCAGCTGCGCGCCCACTACCTGGACCAGGTCCCCGGCACCCCTGCGGCGCCCGGCGGCGCGGTGGGCGCCCCCCGGCTCGCCGTCCGGGCGCTCCTCGCGGCCTTCCACGTCCGGCTGGCCGGGGAGATCTACGCCCGCGCCGACCTGCTGACCCCCGGCAACGCCCACGCCCGCCGCTGGCAGGAGCGGTGCGGTGCGCCGCGCGAGCGGCTGCGGACCGTGTACCCCGGGATGGAGGCGGACCGATTCGCCGCCGTCGGGGAGGACCCCGGGTGCGGGGACCCGGAGACCCTGGTGTGGGTCGGGCGGGTGGAGCCGGCCAAGGACCTGATCGGCCTGCTGCACGCCTTCGCGGAGGTCCGCCGGGCCGCGCCGCGGACCCGGCTGCGGATCTTCGCGACGGCCGCCGCGCCCGGCTACCTCGCCGACTGCCGCTCGCTGGCCGCACAGCTCTTCCCCGACGAGGCCGCCGACGCGCGGACGGTCGGGGAGAACCCCGTCGGCTTCGAGGAGATCGGCGGCCCGGAGGCGCCCTCGCCGGCCGACGCGTACGCCGCCGGGCGGATCGTGCTGCTGTCCTCGGTGATCGAGGGCTTCCCCATCACCCTCGCCGAGGCGATGCTGTGCGGCCGGGCCACCGTGTCGACGGACGTCGGGGCCGTCTGCGAGGTCATCGGCGGCACCGGGCTCGTGGTCCCCCCGCGCAACCCTCGCGCCCTGGCCGACGCCTGCCTGGCCCTGCTGGGTGACCCCGAACGGGCCCAGCGGCTGGGGGCGGCGGCGCGGGCGCGGGCGCTGGAGCTGTTCACGGTCGAGCAGAACGTGGAGGCCTTCCGGGAGAGCTACCTGCGCCTTTTGGCCCGGGGTTCCTCGCGGGCGGAGGGGGAGGTCCCCTTCGCCCGGCCGGCGGAGGCGCGGGTGCCGGGGCACTGGAGCACGCCGACCTGGACCGCCGCCGAGCCGGCCGGGGCCGACCGTGCCGCCGCCGAGGAGGCGGCGGTATGACGACGTCGGACATCGGGGGCGCGGCGCCGCTGCCCGGGGCCCTGCCTCTGGGCCCCCACGCCTCGCACTCCCCCGGGCCCCGCGCGGGGGGACCCCCGGGCGGGATCGGAGCGCGGCGGGGCGGGGATCCCGTCAAGGCGTTGCTGCACCGGCACCGGGAGCTCTGCGAACGGGCCGTCGACGCGCTGGAGGTCGCCGCCGGGCTGGAGGCGTGCGGGATCACCGACCGGACCGCCGCGCGGTTCCGGCACCGGGACGTGTTCTCGCTCGCCGAGGAGCTGTACGCACGGACCCCCCGCGGCGAGGAGCCCGCCGAACGGCCCGCTCCCGCCCCGGCCGCGGCCCGGGCGGGGATGCGGCGGTTCGGCTGCGCCCTGCTGCCCGGCGCCCTCGCGTGCGCGGCGGTCGCCGCCGGGGTCCCCGGGGCGGGGGTGCTCGGGGGGCTGCTCGCCGCCGCCGCGCTGGTGTGGCCCGGGCGGGCCGCCGCCGGGCGCTTCCCCGCCGCCGCCCACCTGCTCGCCGCGGCCGTCGCCGGCTGGGCCGCCCACCGGGACGGGCCCGCGCTCGGCGCGGCCCTCGCCCTGGCCGTCGCCCCCGGCCACCTCACCGCCGCGCTCTACGCCGCCCGGGCCCGGCGCCGGCTCGCCGGGAGCCGGGCGCTGGACGAGTTCGCCGCCGGGGCCCGGCCCCTGCTGGCCGGAGCGCTCCTGCTGTCCACCGCGGCCGCCACGGGGGCCGCCGCGCTCGCCGGAGCCGACCGGGCGACGGCCGTACCCCTCGCGGTGCTGCTGTTCCTGGCCCGGCTCCTCCTGCGCCACGGCGCCCACCGCGCACCGGTGGCCGCCGCCCTGGCGCTCGCCCTGGTCCCCGCCCCGACCGCGGTGTACGCGGCCGTCGCGGCACTCCTCGTACACGCCTTCCTCGCGCTGTCCCGTGCCTCCGCACACGCGCGTCCCTGAGCGCCGTACCCCCTGAACAACGACAACTCACCAAGGAGAAAAGGATGACCGGCCAGCCAACCAACCGAGGGGCCGCGCGATGAGGGTGCTGCTGATCGGAGCCAACGGTTACCTCGGCCGCTACGTCGCGGACCGGCTGCTCGCCGACCCCGCCGTCCAGCTCACCGCGCTGGGCCGGGGCGACGACGCCGACGTCCGTTTCGACCTCGCCACGGGCAGTCCCGGCGCCCTCACCCGGTTCCTGGACGCCGTCCACCCCGGCGTCGTCATCAACTGCGCGGGCGCCACCCGCGGCGGAGCCCGCGAACTGACCCGCCACAACACCGTCGCCGTCGCCACCATCTGCGAGTCCCTGCGCCGCAGCGGCTGCGGGGCACGGCTCGTCCAGCTCGGCTGCGCCGCCGAGTACGGGCCCAGCCAGCCCGGCTCGTCCACGGCCGAGGACGCCGTCCCGAGACCCGGAGGGCCGTACGGGGTCAGCAAGCTCGCCGCCACCGAGCTGGTGCTCGGCTCCGGACTGGACGCCGTCGTCCTGCGGGTGTTCTCGCCCGTCGGCCCCGGCACCCCGGCCGGGTCCCCGCTCGGCCGGCTCGCCGAGGCCATGCGGCGCGCCATGCAGTCCGGGGACGGGGAGCTCAAGCTCAGCGGGCTCGGCGTGCAGCGCGACTTCGTCGACGTACGGGACGTGGCCCGGGCCGTGCACGCCGCCTCCCTGTCCGCCGCCCAGGGCGTCGTCAACATCGGCACCGGCCGCGCGGTCCGGCTGCGCGACGCGGCGGCCGTCCTCGCCCGGGTCGCCGGGTACGGCGGCGCCCTCAACGAGCTCGACGTCCCGCACGGCGGACCGCACAACACCCCGCAGCACGGCCACCCCGGCCGCCCGCAGGGCCTCGCCGGCATCGGCTCCCCCCGCTCGGAGGCCACCGCCGAACAGCTCGCGACCGCGGCCCCGCAGCCGTTCCCGTACCCCGACGGCTGCGGCGCCTGGCAGCAGGCCGACGTCCGCACCGCCCGGGACCGGCTCGGCTGGCGGCCCCGGATCAACCTGGAGGAGTCCCTCGCGGACATCTGGATGGAGGCGGCGTGCCGCATCTGACCACCCCGCCCGGGGCCACGGCGGCCGCCGCGACCGAGTCCGGCCGCCTCGGCCTGGGCATCCCCGGCTACGCGCACCCGCTGCTCGCCCCGGTGGAGTGGGCCGAGCTGACCCGCCCCGGCACCCCACTGCACTGGGCCGTGCTCAACGTCTCCGGCGGCCCCGGCGGCCGCCCCGACCCGCACTGCACCGAGGCGGCCGCGAAGCTCCGCGGCGCGGGCGGGACGGTCCTGGGCCACCTCGCCCTGCGGGGCGGCGCCCGCCCGTTCGGGGAGCTGGTCTCCGACGCCCACCGCTTCCGGGACTGGTACGGCGTCGGCGGCTTCTACCTGGCCGACGCCCCCGCCGGCCGCTCCGGGCTCGCCGGGGTCCGCCGGCTCACCGACGCCCTGCGCGGGCTCGGGCACGAGCTGCGGATCGTGCTCGGACACGGCACGCACCCCTGCGAGGGCTACCTGGAGGCCGCCGACCAGCTGGTCACCTTCTCCGGGGCCTGGGCCGACTACCGCTGGTCGCAGGTGGCGGAGTGGACGGCCGACCACCCGCCGGAGCGGTTCTGCCACCTGGTCCACGGGGTGCCCCGCACCCACCTGGACGAAGCGGTCCGCATCGCCCGCTGGCAGGGGGCCGGAACCATCTGGTTCACCGACCGGCGCGCGACCCCCGACCGGGACCCCTGGGAGTCGATGCCCGCCTACTGGGACGAATTCGTCTCACGTATCGGACCGGGTGTCTCGGAATGAAGAAGGGCGTGGCAGTGTTACGGGAAGAACCACCGTTCAGACTTACCCATCTACGGAGTCCCCGTGTCGCTGCCACCCCTGGTCGAGCCAGCTGCTGAGCTCACCGTTGACGAGGTCCGTCGGTACTCCCGCCACCTGATCATCCCGGACGTCGGGATGGACGGCCAGAAGCGCCTGAAGAACGCCAAGGTGCTGGCCGTGGGCGCGGGCGGCCTCGGCTCGCCCGCCCTCATGTACCTGGCCGCGGCCGGCGTCGGCACCCTGGGCATCGTGGAGTTCGACGAGGTCGACGAGTCCAACCTGCAGCGCCAGATCATCCACAGCCAGTCGGACATCGGCCGCTCCAAGGCGGAGTCCGCCCGTGACAGCGTGCTGGGCATCAACCCGTACGTCAACGTGGTCCTTCACGAAGAGCGGCTCGAAGCCGAGAACGTGATGGAGATCTTCAGCCAGTACGACCTCATCGTCGACGGCACGGACAACTTCGCCACGCGCTACCTGGTCAACGACGCCTGCGTGCTGCTGAACAAGCCGTACGTGTGGGGTTCGATCTACCGCTTCGACGGCCAGGCCTCCGTCTTCTGGTCCGAGCACGGTCCCTGCTACCGCTGCCTCTACCCGGAGCCCCCGCCGCCGGGCATGGTCCCGAGCTGCGCCGAGGGCGGCGTCCTCGGCGTGCTCTGCGCGTCGATCGGCTCCATCCAGGTCACCGAGGCGATCAAGGTCCTCACCGGGGTCGGCGAGCCGCTCGTCGGCCGTCTGATGATCTACGACGCCCTGGAGATGCAGTACCGCCAGGTCAAGGTCCGCAAGGACCCCGACTGCGCGGTCTGCGGTCCGAACGCGACCGTCACCGAGCTCATCGACTACGAAGCCTTCTGCGGCGTCGTCTCGGAGGAGGCCCAGGAGGCCGCCGCCGGCTCGACGATCACTCCCAAGCAGCTCAAGGAGTGGATCGACGAGGGCGAGAACATCGAGATCATCGACGTCCGCGAGAAGAACGAGTACGAGATCGTCTCGATCCCCGGCGCGAAGCTGATCCCCAAGGGCGAGTTCCTGATGGGCACCGCCCTCCAGGACCTCCCGCAGGACAAGCGGATCGTCTTGCACTGCAAGACGGGTGTCCGCAGTGCGGAAGTCCTCGCGGTGCTGAAGAACGCGGGCTTCGCGGACGCCGTCCACGTCGGCGGCGGCGTGATCGGCTGGGTCCACCAGATCGAGCCCGAGAAGCCGGTCTACTAGACCTGCCCCGGAGGGGTCGTACCGCTCGGCGGTACGACCCCTCCGTCGTTCCCCGTCCCGGGAGTGCACACGGTGTTCGCGCCCGGCACCTTCCCGTCCAGCAGGTAGGCGTTCACCGCCCGCTGCACGCACGCGTCCCCGCTGTTGTACGCGCCGTGCCCCTGCCCCTTGAACGTGAGCTCCACGCCCACGCCCTTGCCCAGCCGCTCCACCATCTTCCGCGCGCCCTCGTACGGGGTCGCCGGGTCGCCGGTGTTGCCGACCACCAGGATCGGGGCCGAGCCGGGGGCGGAGACGTCCGGCGTCTGCCAGGAACCGGCCACCGGCCAGCCCGTGCAGCTCATCAGCGCCCAGCCCAGGAAGTCCCCGAAGACCGGGGAGGCCTTGCGGAACTCCGGCAGCTTCGCCTTGGTGTCCTCCAGGCTGTACCGGTCCTTGGAGTCGGCACAGTTGATGGCCGTGTTGGCGGCGCCGATGTTGCTGTAACGGCCCTGCTGGTCCCGGCCGTTGAGGGCGTCGGACAGTGCCATCAGCAGCTGCCCCTGACCGCCCTCGGCCTCGTCCAGGCCCTGCTCCAGCAGCGGCCACAGCTCCTTCGAGTAGAGGGCCTGGGCGATGCCGTTCGTCGCCATCGTCTCGGTGAGCATCCGGTCGCCGATGCCGGGGATCGGCTTGGCCGCCAGCTGCTTCTGCAGCGTGACGATGTTGTCCTCGATCTCCTTGGCGGTGGTGCCCTGGAGCCTGCACTGCTCGCCCCGGTCCACGCAGTCCTGCGCCCAGTTGCCCAGGGCCAGCTGGAAGCCCTTCGCCTGGCCGAGCGCGCCCTGCTCGGAGTCCTTCGTCGGGTCCACGACCGCGTCGAAGACGGCCCGGCCGACGTTCTTCGGGAACAGGTGGGCGTAGACGCCGCCGAGCTCGGTGCCGTAGGAGATGCCGAAGTAGTTCAGCTTCGGGTCGCCGAGGGCCTGGCGGATGCGGTCGAGGTCCCGGGCGGCGTTCTCGGTGCCCACGTACGGCAGCACCTTGCCGGACCTGGCCCGGCAGGCCTGCTGGTAGGTGCGCAGGCCGTCGGTGAAGGCCTTCTCCTGCTCGGGGGTGGCGGGGGAGGAGTCCTGGGCGTAGTACGCGTCCAGCTGCTTGTCGTTCTCGCACAGCACGGGGGCGCTGCGGCCGACGCCGCGCGGGTCGAAGCTCACCAGGTCGTAGCGGGTGCGCAGGGCGGCGTAGTCCTTCGCGGCGCCGGGCAGGGTGGTGATGCCGGAGCCGCCGGGGCCGCCGAAGTTGAACACCAGCGAGCCGAGCCGCTCCTTCGGCTTCGTGGCCTTCGCCCGGATCAGGGCGATGGGGATGGTCTCCCCCTCGGGCTTGGCGTAGTCGAGCGGCACGTCGAGGGTGGCGCACTGCCAGTCCGGGGGCGGCGCCTGTCCCCCGCCCTCGGCGGCGTCGGGGGCCGCGCACTCCCCCCACACGAGGGGTTTGGTGTCCGCGGCCGCTCCGGCCGGGGCCTGCTTCCCACCGCCGCTGCCGGCGGAACAGGCGCTGGTGGTGAGCAGCGCGGCGGCGAGGGCGGTGGCGGCGGTGGTCCGCAGGACGATCGTCGGCATACCCCCATCGTGTGCGCCCGCCCCGCCCTCCGCCCGCTGACGGTCCACCCGGGTGACCCGACGCCCCTCCCGGAGCTAGATCGCTTCCTTGCGCGTCAGGTAGTTGAACGACACCCACCCCGGCAGCACCGGCAACCAGAACGTCATCAACCGGAACAACAGCACCGCGGAGATCGCCACCTCCTTCTCCAGCCCCGCCGCGATCAGCCCGAGGGTCAGCGTCGTCTCCACCGCTCCGATGCCGCCGGGCGTGGGCGCCGCCGAGCCCAGCGCGTTGCCCGCCAGGAAGACCACCGCGATGCTCGCGTAGCTCAGCGTCTCCCCGCCCCCGAAGGCACGGATCGACGCGTCCAGGCACATCACGAAGCAGCCGGTCAGCAGCAGCATCCCGCCGATGCCCGTCATCAGCTTCTGCGGCCGCTGGAGCACGTCCAGCATGCGCGGCACCACACCGGCGAACAGCGCCCGTACCCGCGTGACCACGAACTTCCGCAGGAACGGCACCGCCGTGACGACCAGCACCAGCACCGCCACCGTCAGCAGACCCGCGATGACCGTCCTCGACGGGGTCATCTCCGGGGTCTTCTCGGTCCCCGTCAGGTAGCCGAACGACAACAGCAGCAGGATGTGGCTCGCCAGCCCGAACAGCTGCGAGGCGCCGACGCTGGCCACCGCCAGCCCCGGCCGCACCCCGGCCCGCTGGAGGAACCGCGTGTTCAGCGCGACGCCGCCGACCGCCGCCGGGGCCACCAGCTTCACGAAGGACCCCGCCACCTGCGCGACGACGGTCCGCAGGAACGACACCCGCTCGGGCACGAAGCCCAGGAGGCTCATCGCCGCCGCCACGTACGTCAGCGCCGAGAAGGCCAGCGCGGCGCCCACCCAGCCCCACTGCGCCTGGCCGACGATCGTCGCGAAGTCCACGTGCGCCAGCTGTGTGAGCAGGAAGTACGCACCGAAGGCACCGGCGATGAACGACACCAGCGTCCGCGGCCGGATCCGTTCCAGCCGGGCCGGCTCCACCGGGGCCTGCGGGCGGATCAGCAGCACCTGCTTGCGGATCAGGCTCAGCAGGTCCTCCTCCCGGGCCCCTTCCAGCGCGTCGTCCAGCGCCTTCTTCTCCGCCTTGCGCTCCGCCGCCGCCGAGGTCCCCGAGGTCCCGGCCGTGCCCGCGGCCTCCTCGCGGGCCGCCTTCGCCGCCCGCGAGGACTCCAGTACGGCCTCCCGCTGCCGGTCGGCCCGCTCCCGGGCCAGCCTGCGCAGCGTCGCCCGCGTGGAGCGGCTCAGCGCGATCGGCTGGAGCAGCGGCAGGCAGTCCGCGACCGTGTCCGGGCCCAGCACCGACACCGCCGACGCCACCGACCGCTCCGCGCCGACCCGCAGGCCCAGCGTGGTCAGCAACTGCGCGACGTCCATCCGCAGCACCAGGTCACCGGCCGCGATCTCACCGCCCCGCAGGTCGGTCAGGACGACCTTGCCGGAACGATCCACCACCAGTGCGTCCCCCGTGAGCCGGCGGTGCGCGATCCGGCGCGACTGGAGGGCCCGTACCTGCTCCCACGCGTTGCGGCTCAGCTCGTCGGTGATCTCCTCGTCGGACAGGGCGTCGAGGGTGCGCCCGCCCAGGTGCTCGTAGACCAGCATCACGGCGTCCGGGCCCAGCTCGGACGTGGCGATCAGCTTCGGCGCGTTCGCCCCGGCCGCGATCGCCGCGTACGCGAGGAGGGCCTCCTGCTCCAGGGCCTGGCGCAGCGACTGGATGCTGCGCCGGGTGGTGATCCCGCGCAGGGTCAGCCGCCGCCAGACCCGGTAGAAGAACCCCTGCGCCTGCTGCTCGCGGTCCACGACGGTGACGTCCAGCGGCGGGCCGTCCTCCAGGGTGACGTGGTAGCGCCTGCCGCGGTCCCCGGTCTCGGCGGTGTCCCCGTCGGGGGCCTCCGCGCGCATCGCGCTGACCGGCTGGAAGCCGACGCGGCGCAGCCCGGCGAGGAGGTGCTGCCCGGTGGGACGGACGTTGGGCGAGCCGACCGCGTACAGGGTCCCGTACGCCACGCTCCAGCCGATCAGCACGGTCAGGATGATCGAGAAGGGGGTGGTGTACCCGCCGACCAGCATCGCGAAGGCGTCCAGCAGCAGCACCACCCACAGCGCGACCCGCCAGCGCGGCCGCCGCGTCATCCCGACGGCCGTCATGTACGCGATCACCGGGGCGAGGTAGCCGTGCACCGGGTCGGTGAGCGCCCCGTCACCGGCGGAGCGGGTCAACGCCTCCTGGATGGTGTCGGCGGCCCCCTGGGAGACCCACAGGTCGGTGGCGAGGGTGACCCCGTGCGCGAGGACGGCGGCCAGGACCCCGTCGGCGATGCGCAGCCCGTCGCGTTTGATCAGCCGCTCGATGGCGAAGGCGACGGGGACGAGGAGCACCGCGATGCTCGACACCAGACCCGCCACCTTGATCAGCAGGTCGGGCGCCTGGCCGGTGCCCTTGCTGATGTCGGCCTCCAGGCCCACCGTCGTGCCGTGCGCGAAGGCGGCGATGCCGAGGACGACGGCGATGCCGAGGAGGCCGACGAGCAGGCGTACGAGGTCGGACGGGCGGTGCACACGGGCGGCGAGCAGCGGCTCGTCCACCTCGACGCGGTCGGCCGCGGTCGGGGTGTGGCCGGGCGGGTCGTCGGGGTGCGGGTCGTGCGGGCGCGGCCCCGCGGCGGGCGGGTCGCCGGCGGGGTGCGCGTGCGCGTCCCCTTCGGGGTCGCCGCCGCGGCTCCCGGCGGGCTCCGCACGGCGTGCGGCATCCCCGTCGGGCGCGTCCTTGTCCGGGCGGGCGTCCCCGCCCGTTCCCGCACCGTCCGGAGGGCTCACACCCCGCTCCTTCGCCGTCACTTCCGTCTCTTCTTGATCACGTATCACCAGTCACCGCCCGGAAGATGGTGGCACGGACCGGCCGCCCAGCGGGGCATCAGGGTGCGCGCCGGTATGGAACCGAAGCTTCCGACGCGCCGCCCGAGGCATCCGGCACCATGGGCCCAATGAGCGGAGAGCTGCCCGCGTACGCGGAGCGGGTACTGGAGGTGGCCGAGCGGATTCCGCCCGGCCGGGTGATGACGTACGGCGACGTCGCCGAGTGGCTCGGCGAGGGCGGACCCCGCCAAGTCGGCCGCGTCATGGCCCTGTACGGGGGAGCCGTGCCCTGGTGGCGGGTGGTGCGCGCGGACGGCGTACCCCTGCCCGGGCACGAGCGGCGCGCGCTGGAGCACTACCGGACCGAGGGCACCCCGCTGCGCGAGACCCCCTCCGGCGAGCCCCGGCTGGCCATGCGGCGGGCACGCTGGGACGGGCGCGGGGAGGGGCCCGGAGGCGACGAGGCTCACACCTGACAGCTTCGGCCATCCGGATGGCGGACGTGCGGCCGAAGGCCCGTACGGGGGACGGGCCGCGGGCCCCGCGGGCCGGCGTCCGGGCCCACCGGGAGGGACTGCGGCGGCCCCGCCGGTTGCCGTAGCGTTGCCTCTTCGGCTCCGGCGCCCGCGCCGTCCGCCCCGCTGACAGCACCCGCAGACCCACCAGGACCGGCACCCCACGTGATCACCTCTTCTCCCGGCCGCACGGAGCGGCGTACGCGTACGCCCGACGCGTACCGCCTGGTGCGCACCGGCCCGCGGCAGGTGGCCCCCCCTGTTCTGGACGCGGCCCAGCGGGCGGTGGTTGATCACACCGGCGGACCGCTGCTCGTCCTGGCCGGCCCCGGCACCGGCAAGACCACCACCCTCGTGGAGGCGGCCGCCGCCCGCGTCGAGGCCGGCACGGACCCGGCCCGCATCCTGGTCCTCACCTTCAGCCGGAAGGCCGCCGTCGAACTGCGCGACCGCGCCGCCCTGCGGCTCGGCGGCGCCCGCGCCCCGCAGGCCACCACCTTCCACTCCTTCTGCTACGGCCTGGTCCGCGCCCACCAGGACCACGAGCTGTTCGCGGACCCGCTGCGCCTGCTGTCCGGTCCGGAGCAGGACGTGATGGTCCGCACCCTCCTGGAGGGCCAGCGCCGGCTGCGCTCGATCCGCTGGCCGGAGGACCTGCGGGCCGCGCTGACCACCCGCGGGTTCGCGGACGAGGTGCGCGCCGTCCTGGCCCGCGCCCGTGAGCTGGGCCTGGGCCCCACCGCCCTCGCCACCTTCGCCGACCGCATCGGCCGCCCCGACTGGAAGGCGGCCGCCGCCTTCCTCTCCGAGTACCTCGACGTCCTGGACCTCCAGGGCTCCCTGGACTACGCCGAGCTGGTCCACCGCGCCGTCCTCCTCGCGGAGGAGACCCCGTCGCTGTCCTCCTCCTACGACGTGATCTACGTGGACGAGTACCAGGACACGGACGCCTCGCAGCTGCGGCTGCTGCGCGCGCTGAACGGCCCGGCGGGGACCCTGGTCGCCTTCGGCGACCCCGACCAGTCGATCTACGCCTTCCGGGGCGCCGACATCAACAACGTCCTCGACTTCGAGACGTCCTTCCCCGGCGCGCGGGTCCGCGCCCTCACCGTCGGCCGCCGCTCGGGCGCGAACCTGCTGGCCGCGACCCGCCTCCTGACCACCCGCATGCCGGTCCCGCGCCTGCCCGCCGCCGCCGTGCGGGCCCACCGCGACCTGACGCCCACCCGCGAGGGCGGCGGCGTGGAGGTGTACACGTACCCCACCGCCGGGGCCGAACTCGACAACATCGCCGACGTCCTGCGCCGGGCCCACCTGGAGGACGGCGTCCCCTGGGGGGACATGGCCGTCCTGGTGCGCTCCGGCGGCCGCACCCTCCCGGCGATGCGCCGCGCCCTGATCGCGGCGGGCGTCCCGGCGGAGACGGACGCCACGACGACCCCCCTGCGCCACGAACCGTCCCTCGCCCCCCTCCTGACGGCCCTCCGCATCACGGCGACGGCCGCGGCGGCGCCGACCGCCCCCGGGACGGCCGCTGCGCCGACCGCCCCCGGCCCGGACGCGGAGGTGCCGACGGCCACCGGCGCCGAGGCGCACGAGTCCGCGGCCGCCGGAGGCGAAGGGTGGGTCGGGGTCGAGGGCGCCGTCGAGCTGCTCACCTCCCCGCTCGGCGGGATGGACGCCGCCGACCTGCGCCGCCTCGGGCGGGCCCTGCGGGACGAGGAGCGGGCCGCCGGGGTCGCCGTCCCCGCGCCCTCCGACGTCCTGCTGGCCCGCGCCCTCGCCGAGCCCGAACGCCTCACCGCGCACGACCCCGCGTACGCCCGGGGCGCCCAGCGCCTCGGCCTGCTCCTGCGCAAGGCCCGCGAGCTCCTCCAGGGCGGCGGCACCGCCGAAGAGGCCCTCTGGACCCTCTGGGACGGCACCCCCTGGCCGCAGCGCCTCGAACGCCAGGCCCGCCGCGGCGGCACCGCCGGCCGCAACGCCGACCGCGACCTCGACGCCGTCTGCGCCCTCTTCGACAACGCCGCCCGCGCCGAGGAACGCACCGGCGGCCGCGGCGCGCTCAACTTCCTGGAGCAGCTGGAGGCCGAGGACATCGCCGCCGACACCCTCGCCGGCAGGACCGTCCGCTCCGACGCCGTACGCCTCATGACCGCCCACCGCTCCAAGGGCCTGGAGTGGGGCCTGGTCGTCGTCGCCGGGGTCCAGGAAGGGCTCTGGCCCGACCTGCGCCGCCGCGGCTCCCTCCTGGAGGCCGACCGCATCGGCGGCGACGGCCTCGCCGAACCCCTCACCCCCGGCGCCCTCCTCGCCGAGGAGCGCCGGCTGTTCTACGTCGCCGCCACCCGCGCCCGCCACCGCCTCGTCGTCACCGCCGTCAAGGCCCCCGCCGAGGACGGCGACCAGCCCTCCCGCTTCCTCACCGAACTCGGCGTCACCCCCAAGGACGTCACCGGCCGCCCCCGCCGCCCCCTCGCCGTCCCCGCGCTCGTCGCCGAGCTGCGCGCCACCACCGTCGACCCCGACGCCTCGCCCGCCCTGCGCGACGCCGCCGCCCGGCGCCTGGCCCGGCTCGCCGCGCTCACCGACGACGAGGACCGCCCCCTGGTCCCCGCCGCGCACCCGCAGCGCTGGTGGGGCCTGTACGAGCCCACCGCCTCCACCGTCCCCCTCCGGGACCGGGACCGGCCCGTCACCCTCTCCGGCAGCGCCCTGGACCAGCTCGCCAACACCTGCTCCCTCCAGTGGTTCCTGGGCCGCGAGGTCAAGGCCGACGCCCCCTCCACCGCCGCCCAGGGTTTCGGCAACGTCGTCCACGTGCTCGCCGACGAGGTCGCCTCCGGCCGCACCCCCGCCGACCTCGCCGTCCTCATGGAGCGCCTGGACTCCGTCTGGGACGCCCTCGCCTTCGACGCCCCCTGGAAGTCCCGCCAGGAGAAGGACAACGCCCGCGCCGCCCTGGAACGCTTCCTGCGCTGGCACACCACCGACCGCGGCGGCCGCACCGCCGTCGCCACCGAGCACGACTTCGACGTCACCCTCGACGCCGGCGAGTACGCCGTCCGCATCCGCGGCTCCATGGACCGCGTCGAGGCCGACCCGCAGGGCCGCGCGTACGTCGTCGACTTCAAGACGGGCAAGGGCGCCCCCACCCGCGACGAGGTCGCCCGCCACCCCCAGCTCGCCGTCTACCAGCTCGCCGTCCGCGAGGGGGCCGTCGACGAGGTCTTCGACGGCCGCCGCCCCGAACCCGGCGGCGCCGAACTCGTCCAGTTGCGCCAGGGGGCCGCCAAGCGCGACGGCGGCGACGAGGTCCCGAAGATCCAGGCGCAGGAGGCGCTGTCCCCCGGCGGCTCGGGCGCGTGGGTCGGCGACCTGCTGGCCACCGCCGCCGGCCGCGTCCTGGACGAACGCTTCGCACCCGCCACCGGCGAACACTGCAAGCGCTGCTCCTTCCGCAGCTCCTGCAGCGCCCTCCCCGAGGGCCGCCAGACCGTGGAATGAGACGCCGGCCGGGAGTGTCGGCGCGGGCGGCTAGCCTTTTGAGGTGACCGCGTACGTGTCCGGGCGCGACCCCGTCCTCGACGATCCCGAGCAGCTCAAGGAGCTCCTCGGGATCCCCTTCACGCCCGAACAGCTGGCCTGCGTCACCGCCCCGCCCGCCCCCCAGGTCATCGTCGCGGGCGCCGGCTCCGGCAAGACGACCGTGATGGCCGCCCGCGTCGTCTGGCTCGTGGGCACCGGGGCCGTGGCCCCCGAACAGGTCCTCGGCCTCACCTTCACCAACAAGGCCGCCGGAGAGCTGGCCGAACGCGTACGCAAAGCCCTCGCACGGGCCGGCATCACCGACCCGGACCCTTCCCCCGCCGGGTCCGACGCGGCGGCCGGCGGCGAGCCCCGCATCTCCACCTACCACGCCTTCGCCGGCCAGCTCCTCAAGGACCACGGCCTGCGCATCGGCCTGGAGCCCAGCGCCCGCCTCCTCGCCGACGCCACCCGCTTCCAGCTGGCCGCGAAGGTGCTCCGCGAGGCCCCCGGCCCCTACCCCTCCCTCACCAAGTCCGTCCCCGACCTGGTCAGCGACCTCCTCGCGCTCGACGCGGAACTCTCCGAGCACCTGGTCGAGCCGGCGCGGCTGCGCGCGTACGACACGGAACTCCTCGGCGTCCTCGCGGACACCAGGCTCACCAACGACGACCTGCGCAAGGCCCCCGAGGCCGTCCGCGGCCGCCTGGAGCTGCTGGAGCTCGTCGTCCGCTACCGCGAGGCCAAGCGCTCCCGCGACCTGTTCGACTTCGGCGACCAGATAGCCCTCTCCGCGCGGCTCGCCACCACCCGCCCGGAGGTCGGCGCGCTGCTGCGCGAGGAGTTCCGCGTGGTCCTCCTCGACGAGTACCAGGACACCTCCGTCGCCCAGCGGCTGCTGCTGTCCGGCCTCTTCGGCGGGGGCAGCGGGCACGCCGTGACCGCCGTCGGCGACCCCTGCCAGGCCATCTACGGCTGGCGCGGCGCGTCCGTCGCCAACCTGGACGACTTCCCGGAGCACTTCCCGCACGCCGACGGCACCCCGGCCACCCGCCTGTCCCTCAGCGAGAACCGGCGCAGCGGCGGCCGCCTGCTGGACCTCGCCAACGGGCTCGCCGCCCCGCTGCGCGCCCTGCACGAGGGCGTCGAGGCGCTGCGCCCCGCCCCGGGCGCCGAGCGCGACGGCCTGGTCCGCTGCGCCCTGCTGCCCACGCACGCCGAGGAGCTGGAGTGGCTCGGCGACTCCGTGGCGCACCTGGTGCGCACGGGCCGGGAACCGGGCGAGATCGCGGTCCTGTGCCGCTCGGCCGCCGACTTCGCGAGCATCCAGGCGGTGCTGGTCGCCCGGGACGTCCCGGTCGAGGTCGTGGGCCTGTCCGGGCTCCTCCACCTCCCCGAGGTCGCCGACCTGGTCTCGGTCTGCGAGGTGCTCCAGGACCCCGGCGCCAACGCCGCCCTGGTCCGCCTGCTGATCGGGCCGCGCTGGCGGATCGGCGCCCGCGACCTCGCGCTGCTCGGGCGCCTCGCCCGGCAGCTCGTGGCCCGCCCCGGAGCCTCCGACGGCCCCGACGGGCGCCTCGCCGCCGCGGTCGAGGGCGTCGACCCGGCCGAGGTCGTCTCCCTGGCCGACGCCCTGGAGACCTTCCTGGACGGCACGGCCGCCGAGGGCCTCCCGTTCTCCCCGGCCGCCCGGGTCCGCTTCGCCCACCTCGCCCAGGAGCTCCGCGACCTGCGCCGCTCCCTCTCCGACCCGCTGATGGACGTCCTGCACCGCGTCCTGTCCACGACGGGCCTGGACGTGGAACTCTCCGCCTCCCCGCACGCCCTCGCGGCCCGCCGCCGCGAGACCCTCTCGAACTTCCTGGACATCGCGGCCGGCTTCGCCGCGCTCGACGGCGAGGCCGGCCTGCAGGCCTTCCTGGCCTTCCTGCGCACGGCCGCCCAGTACGAGAAGGGCCTGGACCACGCCCTCCCCGGCGGCGAGAACACGGTCAAGGTCCTGACCGCCCACAAGTCGAAGGGCCTGGAGTGGGACGTGGTGGTCGTCCCCGACCTGTGCGCGGGCTCCTTCCCGAAGGAGAAGGCCCCGGAGTCCTGGACCTCGTACCCCAAGGTCCTCCCGTACGCCCTGCGCGGTGACTCCGCGACCCTCCCCGCCGACCCGGCGTGGACCTCGGCGGGCCTGAAGGCGTTCAAGGCGGCCCTGAAGTCCCACAAGGAGACGGAGGAGCTCCGCCTGGGCTACGTGACCTTCACCCGCCCCCGCTCCCTGCTGCTGGCCTCGGGCCACTGGTGGGGCCCCACCCAGAAGCGCCGCCGCGGGCCGTCCGCGTTCCTGACGGCGCTCCACGACCACTGCGCGGCCGGCTACGGCGAGGTCGAGGCCTGGGCGGACGAACCGGCCCCCGACGCCGAGAACCCGGCGCTGGCGGAGGCCGCCGGGGAGCACTCCTGGCCCCTGCCCCTGGACCCGGACTCCCTGGCCCTGCGCCGCGACGCGGCGGCCCTGGTCGAAGCCCACCTGGCGACGCCGCCCCCCCAGCCGCCCGACCCCTACCTCTGGCCCCCCACCTGCGAGGAGCCGTCCTACGAGGAGGCCCCGCCGGGCGTGCCGGACGACCTGTGGGCCGGCGAAGCGCTACCCGCAGCCCCGCGGCCCGGTCCCCCGTCCGACGCCGCCGCCGAGGACGACCTGTGGGCCGAGACCTTCTCCGTCGGCGTGTCCGACGCCGCCGCCGGCGTGGACGACCTGTGGGCCGGCGAAGCCCTCCTGGCCCGGCCCCGGCCGGGGGGCACCGCTCCCGGGCCGGACGACCCGGCGGCGGGTGAAGCCGTGCCCGAGGACCCGTGGGCCGGGACCCCGGCCGAGCCGTCCGGCGGCTCCGGCGTGCCCGGCGAGGCGGACGGCTCGGCCGGCCGGGGCCTGCCGGCCCCGCGGGCGGCCGATGGCCCGGGGGCCGGCGGAGCCGTGCCCGTCGGGGCCCGGGGCGGAGCCCCGGTTTCGGGAAGGGGCGGGGTGGGGGAGCACTCCATCCGACCCGAGCCCGCCGGCACCACCGCGGCCACGGCCGAGGACGGCGCGGACCTCTGGGCCGGCGAACCCGTGCCCACCGCAGCGCGACCCAGGCCCGACGGCGCCGCGCAGCCGTACCCGTACGCCGCCGAGCCGGACGGTCCCGCGCAGCCGGGCCCGTACGCCGTCGGGCGCTCCCCGCGCACCCCCCAGCCCCCCGCAGGCGGCCGGCTCACCCCCGAAGAGGCCCGGACCATCGCCTCCTGGGACCGGGACCTCGACGCCCTGGAGGGCGAGCTGCTCCGCGCCCGCGCCGCCGTGCGCGACGTCGAGCTGCCCGGCTCCCTCTCCGCGAGCCAGCTCCTGCGCCTCGCCGCCGACGAGCAGGCCTTCGTCCGCGACCTCGCCCGCCCCATGCCCAAGCCCCCCCAGCCCGCCGCCCGCCTGGGCACCCGCTTCCACGCCTGGGTCGAGTCCCGCTTTGACGCCCTGCCCCTGCCCCACCTCGACGTCCTCGACCCCGCCGTCGACCTCCCCGGCACCGACCAGGAGATCGCCGACGCCGCCGACCTCGAATCCCTCAAGGCCGCCTTCGAGCGCAGCGAGTACGCCGAGCGCACCCCGTACCGGATGGAGGCGCCCGTCCAGCTCACCCTCGCCGGCCGCGTCATCCGCGGCCGGATCGACGCCGTCTACCAGAACCCCGACGGCTCGTACGAGGTCGTCGACTGGAAGACCGGCCGTACCACCGAGGCCGACCCCCTCCAGCTCGCTGTCTACCGCCTGGCCTGGGCGGAAGCCACCGGCACCCCCCTCGACCGGGTCGCCGCCGCCTTCCTCCACGTCCGCAGCGGCCTCGTCATCCGCCCCCGGGACCTGCCCGGCCGGGAGCGCCTTGAGCGGATCCTCCAAGGCAAAACGGGCACGGACGGCGCCCACGAGGCGGACGGCTAGGCTCGTGGCCATGAGCGAAACCCCGGACAACGTCGTCCGCACGTACATCGGCACCCACCGCACGGCCTTCCTCGACGACCTCGCCGAGTGGCTGCGCATCCCCTCCGTGTCGGCCCAGCCCGAACACGCGGACGACGTACGCCGCAGCGCCGAATGGCTCGCCGCGAAGCTCAAGGAGACCGGCTTCCCGGTCGCCGAGGTCTGGGAGACCGCCGCGGGCGCCGGCGCGCCCGCCGTCTTCGCCCACTGGCCGGCCGCCGACCCGGCCGCCCCCACCGTCCTGGTCTACGGCCACCACGACGTCCAGCCCGCCGCCCTCGCCGACGGCTGGCACACGGAGCCCTTCGAGCCCGTCGTCAAGGACGGCCGGATGTACGCGCGCGGCGCGGCCGACGACAAGGGGCAGGTCTTCTTCCACACCCTCGGTGTGCGTGCCCACCTCGCCGCCACCGGCGCCGAGGCCCCCGCGGTGCACCTCAAGCTGCTCATCGAGGGCGAGGAGGAGTCCGGCTCCCCGAACTTCCGCGCGCTCGTCGAGGCCCGCGCCGCCGAGCTCGCCGCCGACGTCGTGGTCGTCTCCGACACCGGCATGTGGTCCGAGACCACCCCGACCGTCTGCACCGGCATGCGCGGCGTCGCCGACTGCGAGATCGACTTCCACGGCCCCGACCAGGACATCCACTCGGGCGCCTTCGGCGGTGCCGTGCCCAACCCGGCCACCGCCGCCGCCCGCCTCGTCGCGGCCCTGCACGACGAGGACGGGCGGGTCACGATCCCCGGCTTCTACGACGGCATCGCCGAGCTCACCGACGCCGAACGCCGGCTGATCTCCGAGCTGCCCTTCGACGAGGCCGAGTGGCTGCGCACCGCCAAGTCCCACGCCGCCTCCGGCGAGGCCGGCTACTCCACCCTGGAGCGCGTCTGGGCCCGTCCGACCGCCGAGGTCAACGGCATCGGCGGCGGCTACCAGGGCCCCGGCGGCAAGACCATCGTCCCCGCCTCCGCGCACCTGAAGCTGTCGTTCCGGCTGGTCTCGGGACAGGACCCGTACGAGGTCGAGGCCGCCGTACGGGACTGGGTCGCGGCCCGGATCCCCGCCGGGATCCGCCACTCCATCACCTTCGGCGCGCCCACCCGCCCCTGCCTGACCCCGTTGGACCACCCGGCGCTCCAGTCCGTCGTGCGCGCCATGGGCCGGGCCTTCGGGCAGCAGGTCCGCTTCACCCGCGAGGGCGGCTCGGGCCCGGCGGCCGACCTCCAGGACGTCCTGGGCGCGCCCGTCCTGTTCCTCGGGATCTCCGTTCCGTCCGACGGCTGGCACTCCCCGAACGAGAAGGTCGAGCTGGACCTGCTCCTCAAGGGCGTCGAGACCGCCGCCCACCTGTGGGGCGACCTCGCCGAGAACTGGGTCCCGCCCACGCCCGTCGCGGCCGCCGCCACCGTCTGACCGCACACACCCACGTCCGTACGCCTGCCTTGTCCCATCCACCGGGGGAGTTGGAAGTACCTGTGAGCACGCACACCGAGCGCCCACTGTCGCTCACCGCGTCCAGCGACATAGACCGCGCCGCGCACCACCGCCTCGACGAGGCCTGGCTGGCCGCCGCCTGGAGCCACCCGACGACCCGCGTCTTCGTCGTCTCGGGCGGCCAGGTGCTGATCGACGACACCCCCGACGGCGGCACCGGCATCGTGATGACCGCCGCCTTCGAGGCGCCGGCCACCGAGACCCACCGCTACTTCCTGGGCACCGACGAGGACGGCGTACGGTACTTCGCGCTGCAGAAGGACTCGCTGCCCGGCCGCATGGACCAGTCGGCCCGCCCCGCCGGGCTCCGCGAGGCCGGGCTGCTGCTGTCCCCGCGCGACGCCGGGCTGATGGTGCACGCGGTCGCCCTGGAGAACTGGCAGCGCATGCACCGCTTCTGCTCCCGCTGCGGCGAGCGCACGGTCGTCGCGGCCGCCGGCCACATCCGCCGCTGCCCGGGCTGCGGCGCCGAGCACTACCCGCGCACCGACCCGGCGGTGATCATGCTGGTCACCGACGAGCAGGACCGCGCGCTGCTCGGCCGCCAGGTGCACTGGCCGGAGGGCCGCTTCTCCACGCTGGCCGGGTTCGTGGAGCCGGGCGAGTCGATCGAGGCGGCCGTCGTCCGCGAGGTGTGGGAGGAGGCGGGCGTGCGCATCGGCGAGGTCGAGTACGTCGCCAGCCAGCCCTGGCCCTTCCCGTACAGCCTGATGCTGGGCTTCAACGCGCGGGCCGTCAGCTCCGAGATCACGGTCGACGGCGAGGAGATCCAGGAGGCCCGCTGGTTCTCCCGCGAGGAACTGGCCGAGGCGTTCGAGTCCGGTGCGGTCGTCCCGCCGTCGGGGATCTCGATCGCGGCCCGGCTCGTCGAGCTCTGGTACGGCCGGCCGCTGCCGAAGCCGGCGCCGTAACGTGCGTCACATGCGGAAGGCCCCCGCCGAGGCGGGGGCCTTCCGCATGCGCTCCGTCAGCTCGGTGCCGGGCGTCAGACGGCCAGGGCCTGCTTGACCTGCGCGAGGCTCGGGTTCGTCATGACGGACTCGTTGCCGGCGGAGGACTTCACGAGCACGGTCGGGACGGTCTGGTTGCCGCCGTTGGCCTGCTCCACGAACTTGGCGGACTCGGGGTCGAGCTCGATGTTGATCTCGTTGTACGCGATGCCCTCCCGGTCCAGCTGCGTCTTCAGCCGGCGGCAGTAACCGCACCAGGTGGTGCTGTACATCGTGACCGTGCCCGTGTCCTGCATGCTCGCTCCTCTGTGAGGTCTCGGGGACCGGAGGCCGCCCGGTCCGAGTACTCGAACGCACGCCGTCCCCCGGCCATTCCCGGCGCCCGGCCGGTATGACCCATCCGACAATCCGGCCGGGCCTGTGGACGGATTTCCCGCCCGCCCCGCCCGACCTGGCAGCATGGCGGGGTGACAGCAGCAACGCATCCCCCTTCGTTCCCGGCCGGCCCGGGTACCGGCGCGGCCGACGCCGACGCCGTGCTCCTGGGCCTCGACCCGGAGCAGCGCGAGGTCGCCACGACCCTGCGCGGCCCGGTGTGCGTGCTGGCCGGAGCCGGTACGGGCAAGACCCGGGCGATCACCCACCGGATCGCCTACGGGGTCCGCTCCGGGCAGCTCATGCCCGCCAGCGTGCTCGCCGTCACCTTCACCAACCGGGCCGCCGGCGAGATGCGCGGCCGGCTGCGCGCGCTGGGCGCCGGCGGGGTCCAGGCCCGCACCTTCCACTCCGCCGCCCTGCGCCAGCTCCAGTACTTCTGGCCCCGGGCCATCGGCGGGGACGTCCCCCGGCTCCTCGAACGCAAGATCCAGTTCGTGGCCGAGGCCGGGGCGCGCTGCCGCGTCCGCCTCGACCGGGGCGAGCTGCGGGACGTCACCGGCGAGATCGAGTGGGCCAAGGTCACCCAGACCGTCCCCGCCGACTACCCGGCCGCCGCCCTGAAGGCGGGCCGCGAGGCCCCCCGGGACCCGGCCGAGATCGCCCAGATCTACAGCACGTACGAGCAGCTCAAGCGCGACCGCGGCATGATCGACTTCGAGGACGTGCTGCTCCTGACCGTCGGCATCCTCCAGGACCGCCACGACATCGCCGAGCAGATCCGCACCCAGTACCAGCACTTCGTGGTGGACGAGTACCAGGACGTCAGCCCGCTCCAGCAGCGCCTGCTGGAGCTGTGGCTCGGCGAGCGCGACAGCCTCTGCGTCGTCGGCGACGCCAGCCAGACCATCTACTCCTTCACCGGCGCCACCCCCGACCACCTGCTGGACTTCCGCATCCGCCACCCCCACGCCACCGTGGTCAAGCTGGTCCGCGACTACCGCTCCACCCCCCAGGTGGTCCACCTCGCCAACGGTCTGCTGAGCCAGGCCCGGGGCCGCGCCGCCGAACACCGGCTGGAGCTGCTCTCCCAGCGCGAACCCGGCCCCGACCCGGTCTACGCCGAGTACCCCGACGAGCCGGCCGAGGCCGAGGGCGTCGCCCGCCGGGTCCGCGACCTGATCGCCGCCGGGGTCCCGGCCGGCGAGATCGCCGTGCTCTACCGCATCAACGCCCAGTCGGAGGTCTACGAACAGGCCCTCGCCGACGCCGGCGTCCCCTACCAGCTGCGCGGCGCCGAACGCTTCTTCGAGCGGGCCGAGGTCCAGAAGGCGGTCCTCGCCCTGCGCGGAGCCGCCCGCTCCGCGGGCAACGACCCGCTGCTCGACGACATCGTGGAGCTGGGCTCCCAGGTCCGGGCCGTCCTCAGCTCCACCGGCTGGACCGCCGAGCCGCCCGCCGGCTCCGGCGCCGTGCGCGACCAGTGGGAGTCGGTGGCCGCCCTGGTCCGCCTCGCCGAGGACTTCGCCCGCAGCCGGCCCGGCGCCGGCCTGGCCGAGCTCACCGTCGAGCTGGAGGAGCGCAAGGCCGCCCAGCACGCGCCGACCGTCCAGGGCGTCACCCTCGCCTCGCTGCACGCGGCGAAGGGCCTGGAGTGGGACGCCGTGTTCCTCGTCGGCCTCACCGACGGCATGGTGCCGATCACCTACGCCAAGACCGACGAGCAGGTCGAGGAGGAGCGCCGGCTGCTGTACGTGGGCGTGACCCGCGCCCGGCTCCACCTGACGCTCTCCTGGGCGCTCTCGCGGGCTCCGGGGGGCCGGGCCTCCCGACGCCCCAGCAGGTTCCTGAACGGCCTGCGGCCGGGCTCCGCGGCCCCCGCGGCACGGGCGGGAGCCCCGGCCGAGCGCGGGACGCGCAGGCGCGGCAGCCGCGGACCGGTGCTGTGCCGGGTCTGCGGCCGGACCCTGACCGAGGCCGGCGACCTCAAACTGATGCGCTGCGCGGACTGCCCCTCGGACATGGACGAGGGCCTCTACGAGCGGCTGCGCGAGTGGCGGGCCGGCCAGTCGAAGCTCCAGGGGCTGCCCGCCTACTGCGTCTTCACGGACAAGACGCTGATGGCCATCGCGGAGGCCGCGCCCTCCGAGCCGGGCGAGCTCTCGATGATCTCTGGAGTGGGCGGCCGCAAGCTCGACCGGTATGGAGCCGACGTCCTGGCGATCTGCGCAGGTCAGGACCTGGCGGGCGAGGATTCTGACGACGCGTAGAAACTCGTCGGAAAAATAGTTTGCACATGCCCGGCGGAGCCCCATAGGTTCTTAGCAACGGAAACGGTGGCTTCTCCGAAGCCCGGGATCCGTGCTGTACTTATCCGAATACGCATGGGACAGGCCCTCGGGCCGGGTCCCCGAGACGCCGAGAGGAGGCGAGACCAGTGACCAGCTTCATGACCTTCACCAAAATGACCGATCGCTCGGTCGACGCTTCCTGCCTGCTCGGTTCCGTCTCCCTCCGGGGCACCGGTCTGTCCGCGATTTCCGCCGACAAGCCCGCCCTGCTGGCGACCCTTCCGGTCAGCGAGCGCAACGAGCGACCGACCAAGGCACTGGTGGCAGTAGTCGGAGCCGAGCAGGCGCATGGCGCCTATGGCCCCGCCGCCGCAGCCGGTGCCGGATCCAAGCAGCAGACGACGACGCAGCACCACCTGATGTGGGCCTTCCGCGGGCTCGAACCCTGGAGTGATCCAGCCTGATCGCATGATCAGGCCGGCGCCTTCAGGGCCGCGGAACCCCACCCGGGATCCGCGGCCCTTCTGTTTGTCCCCGACCGGGGACGACGGAGCGAAGGGGCCTCGGGACTGGCAGGACCAGGTAACAGCCGCCACCCGGCCGACCGGCCGGAACGACTAACCGAACAAGACGAGGAAGAGACAACCGTGCAACTCGAAGCGCACGCCCCGTCCGTACCGCAGACCCAAACGATCTCCCCGCCCGCAGTCCCGGAGGACCCCGCCTTGACCCCCCTCACCGCGCTCACCGCGCTCGACGACGCCATCGAGAACCTCGGCGTCCCCGTCCCCTGCCGCACCTTCGACCCCGAGGTCTTCTTCGCCGAGTCCCCGGCGGACGTCGAGTACGCCAAGTCCCTCTGCGGCACCTGCCCGCTGGTCGAGGCCTGCCTCGCCGGCGCCAAGGAGCGCCGCGAGCCCTGGGGCGTCTGGGGCGGTGAGCTCTTCGTCCAGGGCGTGGTCGTGGCCCGCAAGCGGCCCCGCGGCCGCCCGCGCAAGAACCCGGTTGCCGCGGCATGACCGCCACCGGAACCATCGACCGCCCTCTGACGCACGACCCCCTGAAGCAGGCCCCCATGTCCCCTCACGCCACCACGAGCGAGCAGCCGCACGGCTCCGCCACCGCAGACTTCATCACCACCGGCGCGATCACCTCGCGTCAGAACAGGACCCGCGAAATGCAACTCATCCCAGAAGCCCTGGCCCGTGCGCATATGGACGACCGGCTGCGTGAGGTGGACGCCCAGCGTCACGCCGTGCGCCTGGTCGCCGCCCGGCGCATGCAGCGCAAGGCCGAGCGCGTCTCGATGCGCGCCCGCCGCGCGCTGGCCATGGCCGTCATGCACTGACGGCGACAGCCCCCGGAGGGACCGGTCCGAACGGACCGGTCCCTCCGGTGCGTTGCGGGCCCGGCGCGGCCCCTCGGGGATATCGTCTGGTGGTGGACCAGCCGACTCCCCACCCCGCCCAGCCGGGACCCGAGGACCAGTCCGTCGTCTGCGCGCGCTGCGGCGCCCGCTCCCCGAACGGCGCCCCGCCCACCTGGACCTGCTCGGTGGAGAACGGGACCAGACAGTACTTCTGCGTGGACTGCGCCCGCGCCAACCTCCGGGCGATCGAGGGCCGCCTCGACTCCTCCTGGTGGTGACCCGCAGGCTCAGTCCTCGGGCGCGAACCCGGGCAGCCAGGCGTCGAGTTCGTCCCGCAGCCGTACGGTCGCACCCAGCTGGCACAGCACCCCGATGGTGCTCAGCGTCACCCGGTGGATCAGCAGGTAGGACGGCGGCAGGTTGATCTGCCGCCCCAACTGGTGGGCCGGAGAGCGCGGATCGGCGATCCGGGCCGCCTGCCCGCGCAGCCACGAGCGGGTGAAGGTGAACTCGTCGGCCTCGGCGGGCTCGATGATCGGCTTGAGGTAGTCGAGCACCGCGTCGGGATCGAGCTCGATGGACTCCTTCACGAACCCCTCGGCGCGCAGGTGCCCGTAGACCCCCTCGGCGTCCCCGTCCAGGGTCATCCGCAGCGACCGGCCGATCGGCTTGGGCCAGCCGCCGGGCAGCCGGTCCACCGTGCCGAAGTCCAGGACGCCCAGCCGCATCCGGCCGTCCGCCCCGGATATCAGCCGGAAGTTCCCCGGATGCGGATCGGCGTGCAGCAGCCCGGTGCGCGCGGGACCGGAGAAGAGGAACCGGGTCAGCAACTGGCCCGCACGGTCGCGCTCCTCCTGCGTGCCGTCGGCGATGACCTCCGACAGCGGGGTGCCCTCCAGCCACTCGGTCACCAGCACCTGGTCGCCCTGGTGCACCACGTCCGGGACGAGTACGTCGTCGTCCCCGTCGAAGGCGTCCGCGTGGGTGCGCTGGGCCTCCGCCTCCAGCTCGTAGTCCAGCTCCTCCGAGACCCGGTCGCGCAGCTCGGTGATCAGCGGCTTGATGTCCATGCCCGGGATCAGCGGACCCAGCAGCCCGGCGAACCGGCCCAGCTGCTTGAGGTCCGACAGCAGCGCCTCCCCGGCCCCCGGGTACTGGACCTTGACCGCCACCTGCCGCCCGTCGTGCCACACCGCCCGGTGCACCTGCCCGATCGAGGCGGCCGCGGCCGGCTTGTCCTCGAACTCCTCGAACAGATCGCGCCAGTCCTCGCCGAGCCGCTCCGCCAGCACCTGGTGCACCCGCGCCGCCGGCAGCGGAGGCGCCGCCTCCTGAAGCTTGGTCAGCGCCGCCCGGTAGGGCCCGACGACCTCCTCGGGGAGCGCGGACTCGAACACGGACAGGGCCTGCCCGAACTTCATGGCACCCCCTTTGAGCTCACCGAGCGTGCGGAACAGCTGCTCGGCGGTGCGCTGCTGGAGCTCTCGGGCCACGATCTCGGCGGACTTGCCGCCGATCCGCTTCCCCAGCCCCCAGGTGGCCCGCCCCGCGATACCGAGTGGCAACGCGGCCAGCTTGACGGTCCGGGTGACCGCCTTCCGGGGAAGATCAGACATGCGCCCCTCCAATTCCCAGACAGCCTCGGCGCAAGCGGCGGTTCGGGGGTGCCCTCCCCCCGCCTGCGGTCACACGCATCCTGTCATGGCCCTCCCCACCGACCGCGGCCCCACCGACCCCCTCCACCGCCCCCCGAATCCGGCCAACCCCGAGCCCCGCCAACCCGGGTGGGACACCATGGTCGGGACAGCGACCGGAGCCGATCGTGAAGGGGGACCGTCGATGGCGGGGCGGGGGCCTTCTCGGCAGGAACTGATCCGGCGGCGGCGTTCCAGCGGCTTCATCGGCCGCACGGGGGAGGTCTCGGCCTTCCGCGAGGCCATGCGCCGGCCTCCCGAGGAGGCGACCCCGTTCCTCTTCCACGTGCGCGGCCCGGCCGGCGTCGGAAAGTCGACCCTGGTACGGCAACTGGAGACCATCGCCCGTGAAGGACAGGCGGTCACCGCCTATGCCGACGAGTCCGTGGCGGACGTCATCGAGACGATGGAGGTCATCAGCGGCCAGTTCGCCCAGCAGGGCGCCCCCCTGAAGGGCTTCGACAAACTGCTGGCCACCTACCGCCAGCGCCGGCACGAGGCCGACGCCGGTCTCGGCGCCGCAGCGGCCGACCCGGCCGCGGCCTCCGCCCCGTCGCCCTCCAGCACGGTCGCCTCCCAGCTGGGCCTGGCCGGCCTGGGCCTGATCCCCGGAGTCGGCGCCTTCACCGGCGCGGTCGACCCGCACCAGGTCGCCGCCGGAGCGGATCGGGTCAGAGCCCTCCTCAGCAGCCGACTGCGCCATCACGGCGACGTCGAACTGATCCTCTCCCCACTGGACGTCCTCACCCCCCTCTTCCTGGAGGAACTCTCGGAGGCCGCCCGCAGGCACCCCTGGATCGTGCTGTTCTTCGACACCTACGAACGCACCGGGCCGATGCTGGACACCTGGCTGCGCGACATCATGGTCACCGACCGCCACGGAGAGCTTCCCGCGAACGTGCTGGTCGTCCTGGCCGGCCAGTCCCGGCTCGCCGCCCCCTGCTGGGAGGACTGGCACGACCTGGTCACCGACTGGCCGCTGGAGGTGTTCACCGACACCGAGGCCCGCGCCCTGCTCACCGGCAAGGGGGTGACGGACGAGAGGGTCGTCGAGGTGATCCTGCGGCTGTCGGAACGGCTCCCCGTCCTGGTCTCCACCCTCGCCGAGACCCAGCCGGGAAGCGTGGAGGAGATCGGGGATCCGAGCGGCACCGCCGTCGAGCGCTTCCTGAAGTGGGAGACCGACCCGGCCCGCCGGGCCGCCGCCCTCGCCTGCGCCTTCCCGCAGGCCCTGGACGAGGACGTGTACCGGGCGGCCGTCGAGGAGGAGGCGGCCGAACTCTTCGGCTGGCTGCGTTCGCTGCCCTTCGTCACCGACCGCTCCGGCCACTGCCGCTACCACGAGGTCGTCCGCGGTGCGATGCTCCGCCTCCAGCGCCGCCAGTCCCCCGCACGGTGGGAACAGCTGCACACCCGCCTGGCCGACGCCTTCCGGCAGCGCCGCGAACGACTGGAACAGGCCACCGCCCCGCCGGACGGCTGGTGGTGGGACGAGACCTGGCGCGGCCACCGCCGCCAGGAGACCTACCACCGGCTCTGCGCCGACCCGCGCGGCGCCCTCCCCGCCGCCCTCGGGGAGCTCCTCGACGCCTACGACCACGGCATCACCACCCTCCGCCGCTGGGCGGGCACCCTGGACCAGGCCGCCAGGGACACCGAATCCGCCGACCTGGCGGGCTGGAGCGCCCGCCTTCGCGCGGCCCTGGAACAGCCCGAGCCCGGCCTCGCCCTCCTGACCCTCCTGCTGACCGACAGCCGGCTCGACACCCCGGGCCGCTGCCTCGCCTTCACCCTCCGCGGCCGCGACCACCGCAACGCCGAGAGGTACCCCGAGGCCCTCGCCGACTACACACGGGCCCTGGCCCTCGACCCGGACACCGAGCGCGCCCACTACGGCCGGGGCCGCACCCACGAGCTCATGGAACGCTTCGAAGAGGCCGTCGAGGACTACACCCGCGCCATCGCACTCGATCCCGATGCCCAGAGCCTGGTCAACCGGGGAGCGTGCCACCTCAACCTCGGCCGAACCACCGAGGCCATGGCCGATCTCGGCCGCGCCGTCGAGCTCAGCCCCGACGACGCCTGGACCCTCGCCGAGCGCGGTGTCACGTACCGGCTCATGGACCGGTACGAGGAGGCGCTGTCCGACCTCGACCGCGCGATCCGGCTCAAGCCGGAGTCCTGGTGGGCCCTGTACCAGCGCGGACGGACACATGAACGGATCGGCCGGTACGCGGAAGCCCTGGCGGACTACACCCGGGCCGTGGAACTCGAACCCGACGAGCCCTGGTCCTTCGGCGACCGGGGGGACGTCCACCGCAAGACCGGACGGTACGAGGAGGCGCTGACCGACTACCTCCGTGCCGACGAGCTCCGCCCCGACACCGCGCGGGAGCTGACCCGCTGCGGCCTCGCCCGGCGTCTGCTCGGCCGGTTCGACCAGGCCCTGGCCGACCTCACCCGGGCACTCGTACTCCAACCCGACAGCATCTGGGCGCACTACGAAACGGCCGTGGTGCTCCACGCCCTCGGCCGGCCCGGCCGCGAGGGGCACCTGGACCGGGTGGTCGACCTCCTCCGCGTACCCGAGGACGCGGAGGACTTCGGCTGGCTCGTCCTCGCCCACAGCGTCCGGGCCCGCTGGGACGAGGCCCGGCGCCACCTCGTCCGCTTCCTGGACCTCGACCCGCCCAGAGGAGACGTGCACGAGATGCTCATGGCCCTGCGCGGTCTGCTTCCCCTGCTCGGCCCGGCGGAGACGCCGCTCCCGGAGCTCTGCCGCGTCGTCGAGGGGCGGCTGGCCGCGCTCGACTGAGATCCGCCTCATGGCCGGGCCTCCAATTCCGGTGCCGTCGACGGGACCGACGCCCCGCACGGGCAGTCAGGGTGGGGGGCCAGCCCCGAGCGTTCCCAGTGCAGTGCGGGCAGGGCGGCCTCCCAGCGGGAGCCGGTGGAGGCCGGCAGGCGGCCGTCGAGGAAGGCCAGGGCGTGGGCCGCGGCCAGGCCGGCCACCGCCGTGGACAGCCCCAGGTCGCAGGCGGACCGCTCCCGCCGCCGGTGCGCCGACCGCCACTGGACCAGCATCCGCGGCCAGGCCGGGTCCCGGTCGACCCGCTCGCGCTCCATGCACCCCGCGCAGGCCGTCACCCCCGGCAGCACCAGCGGCCCGACCAGCCCCGTCCCCTCCAGCACCCCCGCGTACAGATGCGGGGTGCCCGTCGCCACCCAGTCGGCGGCCGTCGCCGGATCGGGTGCCCACGCCTGGAGCCCGTCCCGGGGCGCGACCACCACCAGCGCGACCTCCGGCCCGGGCCCCTCGGGGTCGCCCTCGCGCGGAGCCCGCCCCGGCGCCGCCTCCCGTACGAGGGCCCGCGCGGCCTCGGCGCGCAGCCGGCCCACGCTCCCCGGCCCCAGCCCGCCCGGCGCCACATCGGCCGGCTCCACCCGGCCCCCGTCGAGCACCTCGACCCGGCCCACCCCGGCCCCCGCCAGCACGGCGGCGATCAACGCCCCCACCCGGCCGCTCCCGCGCACCCGGACCCGTATGGCCCGCCGGGCCGCGACGCCCCGTAAGTCGCCCCCGGGCTCCGGGTGCACCAGGGAGAGGGAGCCCAGGTCGGGCCCCAGCCGTTCCAGTACCTCCGGCCGGCTCCGCACGGCCTGGGCGCGGGGGCCGCCCGCCGTGGCGTCGTCGAGCAGTCCGGCCCCCGCGAGCCGGCGGACCAGCCCGTCCGCCTGCCCCTCCGGCAGGCCCATGCCCCGGGCCTCCGCCCGCAGCAGCTCCATGCCGCGCGTCCCGTCGATCCGGTCGATGAGCGAGCCGGTGGCCGTGTCCACCGGGCCGAGCACCACCGCGTGCGCCGGGGTCACCCCGAACTGCACCGTCCGCAGATCCCGCCACGCCCGTGCCAGCGCGGGCTTCACCTTCGGATACATCGCCGCCTCCTCGTTCCCCGTGGCGTCCGCGGCCGTTTCCCCGGACTCCTCCGTCACGATGCCCGCCCGCCGCACCGCGTGCGCGGATTTGTCCACAGGCAAGGGGTATTAGGCATATGAGATGGATGGAGGGGTGGTTTTCGGAGGCACCGCGCAGCGTTCCTGTTCGAACCGCGGACGTGCGGGACTTCCGCCACGGCGACCGGGTACCGTCGTGGCGTGTCCGCCGACCCATCCCCGCACGCCGTCGAAGTACGCCGGAGCGCGCGCCGCCGCAGGACCGTCTCCGCCTACCGCGAGGGTGACCGGACGGTCGTCCTGATCCCCGCCCGCATGTCCGAGGCGGAGGAGCGGCGCTGGGTGGGCGTCATGCTCGACAAGCTCGCCGCCCAGGAGGGCAAGCGCGCCATCGGCGACACGGAACTCACCGAGCGCGCGGCGCGTTTGTCCGAGCAGTACTTCAGTGGCCGCGCCCGCCCCCGCTCGGTCCGCTGGGTCACCAACCAGAACACCCGCTGGGGTTCCTGCACCCCCGCCGAAGGCAGCATCCGGCTCTCCCACCGGCTCCAGGGGATGCCGGAGTACGTCGTCGACTACGTGCTCCTGCACGAGCTGGCGCACCTCCTCGTCCCCGGGCACGGCCCCCGGTTCTGGGAGCTGCTGGAGGCGTACCCGAAGACCGAGCGGGCCCGGGGCTTCCTGGAGGGAGTGGTCGCGGCGGAGCGGCTCCCCCGGATCCCGGCCGCCCGCGAGGAATGACGTACCGGCAGGGAGCGCGATATGTACCGGGTCGGTACCGGCTTGCCCGGATGTCGGCCCGAGCCGTTAGCCTGAGCGGCACACGACCGCCGGCACACGACCGCCGGTACGCATCCGGCGGCACGCGATCACGCAGGCGAGCAGCCGCACACCACATCACACTCGGGACGGGGGACGGTCGGACGTATGGCCAGGGAATTCCAACGCGGCCACAAGGCCAGGATCAGTGACCTGACGGCGGGTACCGATCTGTACGTGGGCGTCCGGATCGACGGGCCCGGACTCACCTTCGACATCAGCTGCTTCGGCCTCGACGCCGACGAGCGCCTGTCGGACGACCGCTACTTCGTCTTCTACAACCAGCCGAAGTCGCCCGAGGAGTCCATCCAGCAGCTCGGCGCGCAGGCCGGGGACACCGAGTCCTTCCGGGTGACCCTCGACCACGTGCCGGCGTCCATCCACAAGCTGTCCTTCACCGCCACCCTCGACGGCGACGGGCAGATGTCGCAGATCGGCCCCGGCTACATCCGGATCGTGGCCGGCGGCGAGGAAGTCGTCCGTTACTCCTTCACGGGCTCCGAATTCAGCACCGAGCGCGCCCTGATGATCGGCGACTTCTACCGCAAGGACGTGTGGCGCTTCGCCGCCGTGGGCCAGGGCTTCGACGGCGGGCTCGCCGCGCTGCTGGAGAACTTCGGCGGCGAGGTCGCCGAGGAGGACGAGCAGCAGCAGCCGCCGCAGCAGGCCCCGGCCCAGCCGCAGGCCGGCGCCCCGGGGTTCGCCCCGCCGGGCCAGGCCTCCGCCCCGGCGCCGGCCCCGTCCTACGGCGCCCCGGTGCACCAGCAGCCGCCCGCCCCCGCGCCGTACGCCGCCCCGCCGCAGCAGCAGCCCCCGGCGCCGGCCCCCGCCCCGGCCGCGGTGCACTCGGCCCCGACCATGGTCGGCCCGCTGACCCCGCCCGTCCCCGCGACCCCCTACGGCCAGCCGCCCCACCCGCCGCAGCAGCCCGGCCCGCCCTCGCACGGCGGCCGTCCGCCACAGCAGCACGCGTACGGCGGTCAGGTCCCGCCCCCGGGCCCGGCCCCCGCCCCCTACGGCCAGCCGCCCCAGCCCTCCTACGGCGGCCAGGTCCCGCCCCAGCAGCAGGGCTACCCCCAGCACCCCCAACAGGGCTACCCCCAGCAGGCCCCTTACGGCCAGCAGCCCCCGTACGGCCAGCAGCCCCCGGCCCCCTACGGCCAGGCGGCCCCGCAGGCCGGACCGGGCCTCGCCTCCGCGCTCCAGCTGTACAAGGAGGCCCCCACGGGCGCCCGCTGGACCGCGCAGAACCACCAGCTCATGCGGGTCGACCTCGCGGCCGGCGGCGGCCAGCCCGTCCTCGCCCGCCAGGGCAGCATGGTCCTCTACCAGGGCAAGGTCGACTTCAGCTACAAGGGCGCGGGCTTCGCGGGCCGCATCGTCGGCAACGCCACCGGCCAGGAGATGCAGCTGATGCGCTGCACCGGCCGCGGCCAGCTCTTCCTCGCGGAGAACGGCGCCCACCTGCACGCCATCGAGCTCCAGGGCGACGGCATCTGCGTCAACTCCGAGAACGTCCTCGCCTTCGACGAGTCCCTCCAGCACGAGGTCCGCCGCATCGAGGGCCACGGCATCCCCGGCGGAGCCCTGTTCACCATGCTCTTCCAGGGCACCGGCACCGTGATCGTCAAGACGCACGGCACCCCCGTCGTCCTGCCCGTCACCCCGACCACCTTCGCCGACAGCAACGCCATCGTGGCCTGGTCGGCGGCCTCCCAGGTGATCGTTTCCAGCCAGGTCCGGCTGCGCCGCAACGCCTACCCCGGCCACAGCGGGGAGACCGTGAACCTCCAGTTCCGCGGCGCCCCCGGCAACTTCATCGTCGTCCAGCCGTACGAGGTCTGAGGGAGCCCCACATGAATGCCATGAACCCGATGAACCAGCAGCTCGCGGGCTACGCCCCGACCCCCGTCACGGCCCGCATGGAGAACCACGGTTCGGCCATGCTCAAGGTCGCGATGCAAAGCGGCCAGGACCTCTTCGCCCGCACCGGGTCGATGGTCGCCTACGAGGGTTTCGTCCAGTACGAGCCCAACCCGCCGGCCCTGCGCCAGATGGCCTCGCAGTGGATCACGGGCGAGGGCGCCCCGCTGATGAAGTGCACCGGCGACGGCCTGCTCTACCTCGCCGACTACGGCGCGAACGTCGTCTGCATCAACCTCAACAACGACGCCCTCTCCGTCAACGGCACCAACCTGCTCGCCTTCGACGCCCACCTCCAGTGGGGCGTGGAGCGGGTCAAGGGCATGGCGAAGTTCGCCGGCCAGGGCCTGTTCAACGTACAGGTCTCCGGCACCGGCTGGGTCGCCATCACCTCGCGCGGCACCCCGATCGTGGTCGACTGCGGACGCGGCGACGACGAGACGTTCGTCGACCCCGACGCGCTCGTCGCCTGGTCCCCGAACCTCAAGGTCAAGGGCAAGAGCAGCTTCAAGGCCTCGTCACTGATCGGCCGGGGCAGCGGGGAGGCCTACCAGATGGCCTTCTCCGGCCAGGGCATCGTCGTCGTACAGCCCAGCGAGGACAGCACCGACCGGCTCCGGACCCGGGGCTGAGGGGGAGCGGACACACCATGCAGAGCTCACTTTTCGGCCACGCCGAGCGGCAGTCCCAGGAGCGGTACGCCGTCCAGAACCCGCAGCTGCTGCGGGTCACCCTGACCGGCTCCGACGACGTCCTCGCCCGCAAGGGCTCGATGGTCGCCTACCAGGGCATCGTCGACTTCGACGGCGAGTACCAGAGCACGGGCCAACGCGGTGCCCGCCTGCGCACCGGCGAGGGCCTCGACCTGATGCGCTGCTCCGGCCAGGGCACGATCTACTTCGCCAACCTCGCCCAGGACGTCCACGTCCTCGACGTCGACCACGAGGGCCTGACCGTCGACAGCAGCTACGTCCTGGCCATGGACTCCACCCTGCACACCGAGGTCATCGCGGTGGACAGCCAGTACGGGATCTCCGGCTCCGGCAAGTACCAGCTCAACATCACCGGCCGCGGCAAGGTCGCCCTGATGACCTCCGGCCAGCCGCTGATGATGCAGGTCACCCCGGACAAGTACGTCAACGCCGACGCCGACGCCATCGTCGCCTGGTCCACCTCCCTGCGCGTGCAGATGCAGGCCCAGACGCACTCCAGCGGCGTCTGGCGGCGCCGCGGCAACACCGGCGAGGGCTGGGAGCTCAGCTTCCTCGGCACCGGCTTCGCCCTGGTGCAGCCCAGCGAGGTGCTGCCCCCGCAGAACGCCCAGCTCGGCCAGGGCCTCGCCGCCCAGTACGGCATGGGCCAGCACGGCGCGCACGCCCAGAACCAGAACAACGTCTGGAGCTGAGCGGGCGGCCGCACCGGCACGGCGAAGGGGCGGACCCACCGGGCCCGCCCCTTCGTCACGCCCTTACGCGCCCAGCCGCTCCCGGGTCGCCTCCAGCAGCCGCACCACCGAGGTGTCGGCCACCGAAGCGACCTCCTCGTACGCGAACCAGCGCAGGTCCAGCGACTCGTCGCTGATCTCCGCCTCCGCACCGGCCGGGGCCAGCGCCGCGTACTGCACGTCCAGGTGCCAGTTGCACGGCGCCGGGATCGGGTGCCGGTCCAGCCGCACCGGCCCGCCCGCCAGCAGCGTCAGCCCGGAGGGGATGCCCGACTCCTCGACCGCCTCGCGCAGCGCCGTACCGGCCAGCGTGGTGTCACCGGGCTCGCAGTGCCCGCCCATCTGGAGCCACAGCCCGAGCTTCTTGTGCAGGGTCAGCAGGACCCGGCCGCCGACCGGGTCGACGACCAGCGCGCTGCCCGTCACATGCCCCGCCCCGCAGGGCTTGTACATGCCGTCCGGGTGCTCCGCCAGGTGCTCCAGGTAGACGTCCCTCAGCTCGCGCTGCTGCTCGTCCCGGCCCTCGTAGTCCTTCAGGACCAGGACGGCGTCCTCGTACAGGCTCACTTCTTCTCGTCACCCTCGCCCTGTTCGCCCGGCTTGTCCTGCTCGCGCTTGCGGGCGGCCTCGCCGAGCATCTTGTCGATCTCCGAGAAGTCCAGCTGCTCGCGGTGCACGAACCCGTCCGGGTCGTCCAGGTCCGAGGCGGTCGGCAGCATGTCCGGGTGCTCCCACAGCCCGTCGCGGCCGTCCATCCCGCGGGCGTCGGTCAGCGAGGCCCACAGCCGCGAGGCGTCCCGCAGCCGGCGCGGCCGCAGCTCCAGCCCGATCAGCGTGGCGAACGTCTGCTCCGCCGGGCCGCCCGAGGCACGCCGGCGGCGCATCGTCTCGCGCATGGCGTCGGCCGAGGTCAGCCGGGGCTTGGCCGCCTCGTGCACCACGGCGTCCACCCAGCCCTCGACCAGCGCGAGCGCCGTCTCCAGGCGGGCCAGCGCGGCCTTCTGCTCCGGGGTGTCCTGCGGCTGGAACATGCCGCCCTGGAGGGCCTCCTGCAGTTGCTCCGGGTTCGACGGGTCGAGCTGGCCGACCACGTCCTCCAGCTTCGAGGTGTCCACCTTGATGCCGCGCGCGTAGCCCTCGACCGCGCCGAACAGGTGCGAGCGCAGCCACGGCACGTGCGCGAAGAGGCGGGCGTGCGCCGCCTCGCGCAGGGCCAGGTAGAGGCGCACCTCGTCCGAGGGGACGCCCAGGTCCTTGCCGAAGCTCTCGATGTTCAGCGGCAGCAGCGCCGCCCGCCCGGCCGGGCCCAGCGGGAGCCCGATGTCCGTGGAGCCGACGACCTCGCCCGCGAGGGTGCCCACGGCCTGGCCGATCTGCTGGCCGAACATCGCCCCGCCCATGGAGCGCATCATGCCGAGCAGCGGGCCCGCCATGGCCTGCATCTCCTCGGGCAGCACGCCGCCCATGGCCGCGCCGACGCGCTCGGCGACCGGGTCCACCAGCTCCTTCCACACCGGGAGGGTCGCCTCGACCCACTCGGCGCGGCTCCACGCGACGGCCGCGTTGGCCCCCGACGGCAGGGAGGTCACGCCGTCCAGCCACAGGTCGGCCAGGCGCACCGCCTCCTCGACCGCGGACTTCTCGGCGACGCCGACGCTGGCGTCCTTCACGCCGTCCGCCGTGCCCTGGGCGACGGTCTGGCGGGCGATGTCCTTGGCCATGTCCCAGTTCACGGGGCCGCCCTCGTAGCTCAGCATCTGACCCAGCTGCTGGAAGGCCGCGCCCAGATCGTTCGGGTTCATCGCACCGAACATCGCGGCGAAAGGATTGTCCGCGCCGCCGGGAAGGCCGCCGGGGAGGCCGCCCGGGTTGAACCCGAACGGATTCGCGGGGCCGCCCTGGCCCCCCTTCTTGCCCTTGTCGCCGTCCTCCGGCTCCTCCGGCGGAAGGCCGAATCCGAATGGGGTGTCGCTCACGGGTTTCCTCGGCTCGTAGGGCCGCCGGCGGGTGCCGACGGGCAATGGTCCGACAACACCACCCAGCGTAGACACCACTCCCGCTTCCGGGCTCGGTGCTCCGCCGACTCCTGGGCTGCGGCAGGATGGACATCACCTGGTGGGTACGCGTCACGGCGCGCCCCCACTGAAGACAACCGCTGGAGACGCCCGGTGAGTTCCCCAGATCCGCAGGCTCGCGCGCCGCACGACGCCGAAAACCGCCCTGAGCACGGCGACAGCGCCCCCGGCGTTCGCCAGCCGCGAAACGAGGCCGACCCCCGCCGACGCAGCCCCGTGATCGCGGTCACCGGGGCCGCCTCCGGCGTCGGCGCCGCGCTCGTGGGCCGCCTCGTCGAGTCCGACGAGGTCAAGCAGGTCATCGCGATCGACGAGCGGCGCGGGGACTGCGCCGACGCCCACTGGCACGTCCTGGACGTCCGCGACCCGGCCATCGCCGACAAGCTGCGCGGCGCGGACGTCGTCGTGCACCTGGCACTCGACCTGGACCTGGAGACCGACCCCGCGGCCCGTACCGCGTACAACGTACGCGGGACCCAGACCGTGCTGACCGCCGCCGCGGCGGCGGGGGTGCACCGGGTCGTGCTCTGCACCTCGGCGATGGTCTACGGGGCCCTGCCCGACAACGACATCCCGCTCTCCGAGGACTCCGAGCTGCGGGCCACCGCCGAGGCGACCGGCGTCGGCGACCTGCTGGAGATCGAGCGCCTGGGCCGCCGGGCACCCCGCGCCCACCCGGGCCTGAACGTCACGGTCCTGCGCCCGGCCGTCCTGGTCGGCGGCACGGACACCGCCCTGACCCGCTACTTCGAGTCCCCGCGCCTGCTCGTCGTCGCCGGCTCCCGGCCCACCTGGCAGTTCTGCCACGTCGAGGACCTGGTCAGCGCCCTGGAGTACGCCGCCCTGGAGAAGGTCGAGGGCGAGCTCGCCGTCGGCTGCGAGGGCTGGCTGGAACAGGAGGAGGTCGAGGAGCTCAGCGGCATCCGCCGCATGGAGCTGCCCTCGGCCGTCGCCCTGGGCGCAGCGGCCCGGCTGCACCGGATCGGCCTGACCCCGTCCCCGGCCGGCGACCTCGCGTACACGATGCACCCCTGGGTGGTCAGCGTCAGCGGGCTGCACGCGGCCGGCTGGCGGCCCCGCTGGACCAACGAGGAGGTGCTCGCCGAGCTGCTCCAGGAGGTGGCGGGCCGGCACACCGTCGCGGGCCGCCGCCTGGGCCGCAAGGACGCCGCCACGGCCGCCGGCGCCGCCGGTGCGACGGTGGCCCTGCTGGGCGCCGCCGCCGCGGTCCGCCGGGCCCGCAGGCGCCGCGGCCTCTGACCCGACCGCTCCCGCCGGCCCCCACGGGCCCGGACACCGGTCCGGGCCCGGCCGGAACACGGGGCTCCTGTAGGAGGCTCCCAACCGGCCGGTCACGCCACGGGTGATCCGGCTATTCCGCCACGTCAGCCCCTGAGGCACGATGGATGACATGGCACCGCACTTCGACCACCCCGGCGAGCAGGCCGCCCAGGACCCCGTCCGGCTGCTCGCGATCCGCGAGACCCCGCTCTCGATCGACGAGGTCTTCCAGGCCGTCGGAGACGACGCGACGGGAGGCACCACCCTCTTCGTCGGCACGGTGCGCAACCACGACGGCGGCGCGGACGTCGACTCCCTCGGCTACTCCTGCCACCCCACGGCCGAGGCCGAGATGCGCCGCATCGCCGAGCGCGTCGTGGAGAAGTACCCGGTCCGCGCCCTGGCGGCCGTCCACCGGGTCGGCGACCTGGCCGTCGGCGACCTGGCCGTCGTCGTCGCCGTCTCCTGCCCGCACCGCGGTGAGGCCTTCGAGGCCTGCCGCATGCTGATCGACGACCTCAAGCACGAGGTCCCGATCTGGAAGCACCAGACCTTCTCGGACGGCACCGAGGAGTGGGTCGGAGCCTGCTGACCGCGGTCCGCAGCACACCATCGGCCCCCGGTCGCGCAGGCGCCGCCGGGCGGGAGTAGCCTCACACCCGTTCGGCCGCGCAACACGCCCTCGATTTGCGTAACCCCCCCACGGGCACCAGCGTTGAAGTCACCGACGACACTCGTACTTTCGGGGCAGGGAGGCACGTCCATGGCGTCACTGGCGTGGTTGCTGATTCCGCTGTTCGCCGCGATCGGGGCGGCGATATGGGGCAGCTGGGCAGCGCGCGACCGCACCCAGGGGGACATATCCGAGCTCGCCGGCTACGCGAGGTTCCGCGAGGCCATGGACAAGGCCGACCGGGCGAGGCAGAAGGAAAAGGCGCACTCCGGTTCCGACGCCGTCTGACGCGTCCCGGGAGTCCGCGTGAGCGGGCCGGCAGGCCCCCCGCTGAGAATCGCCTGAGAGTTCCGCCCGCGGGCCCCGTACGGACCGGCCCCACGGGTCGCCCGCCCGGGCCGTCCCGTACTGTCGATCCATGCCACGCCGTACAGCGACGATGCTCGCCTCCTCCCTCGTGCTGTTCGCGCTGCTCTGCGCGGGAGTGTTCCTCCGGGTCCCGTACTCCGAGATGAGCCCGGGCCCGACGGTGAACACCCTGGGCGAATCGCACGGCGAGCCCGTCCTGAACATCTCCGGCCACCAGACGTACCCGACCACCGGCCACCTCAACATGACCACGGTCCGCGTCACGGGCGCCGACTACGACATGAACCTGCTGGAAGCGGTCTACGGCTGGCTCGCGGACGACAACATCGTGGTCCCGCACGAGAACCTCTACCCGGACGGCAAGACGGACAAGGAGTCGACGCAGGAGAACGCCGAGGAGTTCAGCCAGTCGCAGGAGAGCGCCAAGGTGGCCGCCCTCAAGCAGCTCGGCATCCCGGTCAGCACCCGCGTCGTCGTCGCCACCGTCGTCAAGGGCAGCCCCTCCGAGGGCAGGCTGCACGCCGGGGACGTCATCAAGGACGTCGACGGCAGCCCGGTCACCGTCCCCGGCGACGTCGCCAAGCTCGTCACCCGGCACAAGCCGGGCGAGCCCGTCGAGTTCACCATCGTGCCCGCCGCCGAGGCGGCCGCGGCCGAGAAGGCAGGCCGCGAGCCCACCGCGACCACCAAGGTGACCATCACCGCGGGCAAGGCGCAGGACGACGGCCACGCCGTCGTCGGCATCCGGGCCGGGACCGACCACACCTTCCCGTTCCCGATCGACATCAAGCTCGCCGACGTCGGCGGCCCCAGCGCCGGCCTGATGTTCGCCCTGGGCATCGTCGACAAGCTCACCCCGGAGGACCTGACCGGCGGGAAGTTCATCGCCGGCACCGGCACCATCGACGACACCGGCAAGGTCGGCCCGATCGGCGGCATCCAGATGAAGACCATCGGCGCCCGCCAGGCCGGCGCCGAGTACTTCCTGACCCCCGCCGAGAACTGCGCCGCCGCGGCCGCGCAGGTCCCCGACGGCCTGACCCTGGTGAAGGTCTCCACCATCGACGACGCCGCCAAGGCCCTGCAGAAGATCAGCAAGGGCGACAGGGCCGGACTGCCGAGCTGCACCAGGTCCTGAGCGGACGGTCCCGGCCGGGGCCCGCCGGGCCCCGGTCCCGCGGGACCTCAGGCGAAGGTCGCCGCCAGTGCCTCGGCCAGGCCCGGCACCAGGCTCGCCCCGGTCAGCACCTCGCTGGAGGAGTCCTTGTCGCGCAGCCGCACGGCCGATTCCCGCGAGCCGTCGCGCAGCACGCCGACCGTCAGGCGCACCTCCTGCCGCTCCGGGTGGCCGGCGACCCACTTGGCCAGCTGCTTGTCGCTCAGCCCCTCCGGCACGGAGGCCTCGGCGGACGGCGGCAGCATCAGCCGCTCCACGGTCAGGGCGCACCCGACGACCGCGTCGGGCCAGGCGATGGTCCCCAGGAACTTGTCCAGCGGGGTCCCGGGCGGCACCTCGTCCTGCTCGATCGGGGTGAGCTGGGCCTTGCCGGCGTCGTCCGTGTCGAGGCCGAGCTGGTTCGCGAGACCGGGCTCCTGCCGGCGCAGGCGGGCCGTGGCGACCAGGGCGAAGAGGCGGGCCGGCTTGTCCCAGCCGAGGGTGGAGGCGTACTCGTCGATTTCGAGCACGGCGCGGGTCAGCGGACTGGCCGCCATGGGGGTGCCGGGGGAGGGCGAAAGGTTGGACATGGACAACATCCTGCCTCCTTTCTCCCCGATACCGGGAACTGACTAAAGCCTCAGTAAGTTGCATGGGTGGGCCCTACGATCGTGGGCCCACGACCAGACACAGCGACTTTCGAGGTGCGCACCTTGGCTTTCCAGATGCCGGACCGCGGCGGAGGCCCCTCCGGGCCACGGATGAGAGTCGGCCGCCCCTCCCGGCGCGCCCGGACCCTTCTGCTGACCCTGGGCGTCCTGGCCGTGCTGGCCATGGCGTTCATCATGTTCGCCGGGTTCTGGACGGACTGGCTCTGGTTCCGCTCCGTCAAGTACTCCTCGGTCTTCACCACCACCCTGTGGACCAAGATCGGCCTCTTCGCCGTCTTCGGCCTGCTGATGGCGGGTGCCGTCGGGCTGAACGTCTGGCTGGCGTACCGGCTGCGCCCGCCGCTCAGCGCGATGTCGATGGAGCAGCAGAGCCTCGACCGCTACCGGATGAGCGTCGCCCCGTACCGGAAGTGGCTGCTCCTGGGCGTCGCCGCGGTCGTCGGGCTGATCGCGGGGGCGTCGGCGGCCGGCCAGTGGAAGACCTGGCTGATGTACGTGAACGGGGTGCCGTTCGGCAAGAAGGACCCCCAGTTCCATCTCGACGTGTCCTTCTACACCTTCGACCTGCCCTGGTACCGGTTCCTGCTCGGCTTCGGCTTCGCCGCCGTCGTGCTGTCGGTGATCGCGGCCGTCGTCGTGCACTACCTGTACGGCGGACTGCGCGTGACCAGCCCGGGCGCCCGGGCCACCGCCGCGGCCACCGGGCACCTGTCGGTGCTGCTCGGCCTGTTCGTCACGTTCAAGGCGGTCGCGTACTGGCTGGACCGGTACGGCCTCGCCGTGAAGTCCAGTGACTTCAAGGCCTCCGACAACTGGACCGGTCTGCGCTACGTCGACGCCAACGCCTACCTGCCGGCGAAGACGATCCTCGTCGCCATCGCCGCGATCTGCGCGGTGCTGTTCTTCGCCACCCTGTGGCGGCGCACCTGGCAGCTGCCGGTCATCGGCTTCGGCCTGATGGTCCTCTCGGCGATCCTGATCGGCGGGCTCTACCCGGCGATCGTGCAGAAGTTCCAGGTCCAGCCCAACGAGCAGGCCAAGGAATCCCCGTACGTCGAGAAGAACATCAAGGCCACGCGCGACGCCTACGGGATCGAGGGCGCCGAGGTCAAGGACTACCCGGCCGTCCCGCAGACGGACGACCGGACCAAGCTGCGGTCGGCGGCCGACACCACCGCGAGCCTGCGCCTGCTCGACCCGAACATCGTCTCGCCGGCCTTCCAGCAGCTCCAGCAGGTCAAGGGCTACTACGGCTTCCCGTCCACGCTGGCGGTCGACCGGTACAACGGCCAGGACACCGTCATCGGGCTGCGCGAGCTGAACATCGGCGGCATCCCGAAGAACAACTGGATCAACGACCACTTCAAGTACACCCACGGCTACGGCGTCGTCGCGGCCAAGGGCACCACCGTCAAGGACGGCGCCCCCGACTTCACCCAGTCCGACCTGCCCTCCAAGGGCATGTTCGGCACGGACTTCGAGCAGCGCGTCTACTACGGCGAGCAGACGAAGCAGTACTCGATCGTCGGCGGACCGCAGAAGGAGCTCGACTACTCGGACGACAAGGGCGAGAAGGAGACGAGCTACAAGGGCGACTCCGGCGTCAACCTCGACAACCCGGTCAACCGCGCCGCCTACGCGCTCGCCTTCAGCGAGCCGCAGATCCTCTACTCGGGAGCCATCGGCGACGGGTCGCGGATCCTCTACAACCGCACGCCCAAGGACCGCGTCGAGGCCGTCGCGCCCTGGCTGACCATCGACGGCGCCCCGTACCCGGCGGTCGTCGACGGCCGGATCAAGTGGATCGTGGACGCCTACACCACGACGAACGGCTACCCGTACGCCTCGCGCACCACGCTCGGCCAGAGCACCGCGGACTCGCTGACCAACAACCAGCGCGCCGTGGTGGCCCAGGAGAACCGGGTCAACTACATCCGCAACTCGGTGAAGGCCACCGTCGACGCCTACGACGGCACGGTGAACCTCTACCAGTGGGACACCCAGGACCCGGTCCTGAAGACCTGGATGAAGGCCTTCCCCGGCACGGTGAAGCCCAAGAGCGAGATCTCCAAGCCGCTCATGGAGCACCTGCGCTACCCGCAGGACCTGTTCAAGGTCCAGCGCGAGCTGCTGACCCGGTACCACGTCACCGACCCGCAGACCTTCCTCAGCGGCAGTGAGGCGTGGGCCGTCCCGGACGACCCGACGACCAAGGCCGGTACGGCCGTTCCGCCGTACTACCTGTCGATGAAGATGCCGGGGCAGCCGGAGAAGGACCAGGTCTTCTCGCTGACGACCACCTTCACGCCGAACGAGCGACCCAACCTCAGCGCCTTCATGGCGGTGAACGCCGATCCGGGCACCCCGGACTACGGCAAGATCCGGATCCTGAAGATGCCGACCAGCAAGCCGCCGGACGGCCCCGGCCAGGTGCAGAGCAAGTTCCAGTCGGAGCCCAAGATCGCCGAATCCATCCGGCTGCTGCGCGGCGGTGACTCGGAGATCGAGTACGGCAACCTGCTCTCGGTGCCGATGGCCGGCGGCATGCTCTACGTGGAGCCGGTGTACGTCCGCAGCTCCACCCTGAAGTACCCGCTGCTGCGCAAGGTCCTCGTGACCTACGGCAACCAGACGGCCTTCGAGGACACCCTGGAGAAGGCGCTGAACGTGGTCTTCGGCGCCGAGGCCCCGACCACCCCGGTGCCCCCGGAGACCCAGCCGACCAAGCCGGGCGAGTCGACGGCCAACCCGCCGACGGCCCAGGACCCGACGGTCAAGGCGGCCCTCGCCGACGCCCAGAAGGCGGTCGAGGACGCCGACAAGGCCCTGAAGGCCGGCGACTGGACCGCCTACGGCAAGGCGCAGGGCGACCTCCAGGCGGCGCTGAAGCGGGCGATCGACGCGGAGGCGAAGCTGACGGCGCCCAAGCCGGGGGGCTAGGCGGCCCGGCCGGAAGGCGGTCATGGCCCCGCCCCGCGTCGTGATACTGTGGTTTCACCGACGCGGGGTGGAGCAGCTCGGTAGCTCGCTGGGCTCATAACCCAGAGGTCGCAGGTTCAAATCCTGTCCCCGCTACTGAAGACGAAGGCCCGGATCCAATGGGATCCGGGCCTTCGTCATGCCCGGATGAGATTCGGATGAGATTCGGAGAGGGGCTCGGAGGGGCTCTCGGGCGCGGGGAGGGGCCGGTAGGAAGCTGCTGGGGGACATGAGGTCACTGGGGCGGGTGAGTTGGGGTGTGAGCGTGTTTGACTTGTCTCTCTGTGGGCATGTCGACAAAACGCTGTAGTGACCTCACTGGCTGCGACATACCAGGTGTACGCGGGTAGCAGGTGATGCGACGATGGGATTTATGGGGGACAGGTCAACTCTGCTGGAGACAGGGCGGTTTGTGAGGGCGGAGGCCGAATCGGGTACGGGGGCCGGTCAGGTGGCTCCCGCTGTCAACGCGCAGACCGCACTGACCGATGCGGATTTCGCGGAAGAGGCCTTCGGCGACGCCGAAGGGGCCACCGACGCCGAACTGGAGGCGCGCCACCGGGTGGCCGCCGACAAGGGCGACCCCGGTGCCATGAGCGTGCTCGGCGCCCTGCTGCTGCGCCGCGGCGACCTGGCCGGGGCCGAGCCCTACCTCCGCGGTGCCACCGGCGCGGGGGACCGCGCCGCCGCCAACAACCTGGGCGTCCTCCTCCTCCAGCGCGGCTACCCCGACGAGGCCGCCGGCTGGTGGCGGGTCGCCGCCGTCGCCGGCTCCGCCCCCGCCGCGCACGCCCTGGGCCGCCACTACCGCGAGCGCGGGGACGAGCCCGCCGCCGAGTACTGGCTGCGCCAGGCGGCCGAGTCCGGCCACGCCCTCGGCGCGTACGGCCTGGCCGACCTGCTGGAGCACCGCGGGGACAAGGGCGTCGAGCGCTGGTTCCGGGCCGCCGCCGAGCAGGGCCACCGCGAGGCCGCCTACCGGCTGGCCCGGCACCTGCGCAAGGGCGACCCCGCCGAGGCCGAGCAGTGGTACCGGCAGGCCGCCGCCCGCGGCCACCGGCGCGCCGGACTGCACCTCGGCGCCCTGCTGGAGGCGCGCGGCGAGCTGAAGGAGGCCGGCCGCTGGTACCTGAGCTCCGCCAAGCAGGGCGAGGCCCGGGCCGCGTGCGCGCTCGGCTTCCTGCTGCGCGACGCCGGGGACGAGGACAGCGCGGCCGCCTGGTGGCACCGCGCGGCGCAGGACGGCGACGGGAACGCGGCGAACGCCCTGGGCGCGCTGCACGCGGCCCGCGGCGAGACCGAGACCGCCGAGAAGTGGTACCGCGTCGCGATGGACGCCGGCGACCACAACGGCGCCTACAACCTGGCCCTGCTGTGCGCCGCCCAGGAGCGCACCGCCCAGGCCGAACAGTGGTACCGCCGCGCCGCCTACGCGGGTCACCGCGAGGCCGCCAACGCCCTGGCGATCATGCTGCTCCAGGCCGGCGACGCGGCGGGCGCCGAGCCCTGGTTCTCCAAGGCGGCCGAGGCGGGCAGCGTCGACGCCGCCTTCAACCTCGGCATCCTCTTCGCCAGCCGCGACGAGGACCGCGCCGCCCTGAAGTGGTACGAGCGGGCCGCCGCCGCCGGGCACACCGACGCCGCCCTCCAGGTCGGGATCGCCCTGGTCCGCGACGGCGAGGAGCGCGCCGCCGAGCGGCACCTGCGCTGCGCCGCCGGCGGCGGCAGCGCGGAGGCCGCGTTCCGGCTGGCCGCGCTCCTGGAGTCGCTGGCCCCGCCCCCGGAGCCGGTGGCCCTCGGCGAGCCCGTCGGCGGCGCCGCGCGCACCGAGAGCGAGGACTGGTACGAGCGCGCCGCCGAGCAGGGCCACCGCAGGGCCCAGGTGCGCGTCGGGATGCTGGCCGCGGCCCGGGGCGACCTGACCGTGGCGGCCCGCTGGTACCGGGAGGCGGCCGAGGCCGGCTCGCGCAACGGCGCCTTCAACCTCGGGCTGCTGCTGGCCCGCGAGGGGAACGAACCCGAGGCGGCCCTGTGGTGGACCCGGGCGGCGGTGGCCGGGCACGGCCGGGCCGCCCTGCGCCTGGGGCTGCTCGCCGCCCGGCACGGGGACCTCGCGGAGGGCCAGAAGTGGTGCGTACGGGCCATGGAGCTCGGCCCCGCGGAGGTCGCCGAGCGGGCGGCCCGGCTGCGGGACGCGCTGGCGGAGGAGCTCTCCGTATGAGGCCGGCCGGGGGGACCGGTTAACTGATTTGCATCTGCCGGGTGGACTCCCGTACAGTCGTGTTTACCGACGCGGGGTGGAGCAGCTCGGTAGCTCGCTGGGCTCATAACCCAGAGGTCGCAGGTTCAAATCCTGTCCCCGCTACTGAAGGCCCAAGGCCCGGATCCCATGGATCCGGGCCTTGAGTCGTTTCTGAACGTAAACGCCGGTGCGGCGTGCGGCGAGAAGGCCGGAGGCGTGAGCCCCCGGCCTTCTCGCCGTTCTCCGTCGCGTCAGGCCGCGGCGCAGCCCGGGCACACTCCGCGGTAGGTCACCTCGACCGCCGAGACCGTGAAGCCGAAGCGTTCACCGGCGGGCAGGTCGGCCAGCGGGTCGCCCGCCGGGTGGACGTCGCGGATGGCGCCGCACTGGGCGCAGACCAGGTGGTGGTGCGGGCGGTGGGCGTTCGGGTCGTACCGCTTGGCCCGGCGGTCCGTCGAGACCTCCAGCACCTCACCGAGCGAAACCAGCTCGCCCAAGGTGTTGTACACCGTCGCTCTAGAAATCTCGGGCAGCTTGGTGACAGCGCGTGCGTGCACTTCGTCTGCCGTCAGGTGAACGTGATCACCGTCGAGTACTTCGGCCACGACACGCCGCTGGGCCGTCATGCGCCAGCCGCGTCCGCGAAGTCGTTCCAGCAGGTCACTCATACACGCCAGCCTAACAGTGGGGATTCGGTGCAGATCCCGAACCGATGTGGACTTGGATGTTTACTTGACTTAGACAAAGTCCATCGTAGGATCGGTTACGGCAAACGCCAAGGACAGGACTTGCAGGAAATGACGCAGGAGGCGCACGTGACGCAGGGACCGCTCACCACGGAGGCCGGGGCTCCGGTCGCCGACAACCAGAACAGCGAGACCGCTGGGGTCGGCGGGCCGGTCCTCGTCCAGGACCAGCTCCTCCTGGAGAAGCTGGCGCACTTCAACCGCGAGCGCATCCCGGAGCGCGTGGTGCACGCCCGCGGCGCCGGCGCCTACGGCACCTTCACCGTGACCGCGGACGTCACGCGGTACACCCGCGCGAAGTTCCTCTCCGAGGTCGGCAAGCAGACCGAGACCTTCCTGCGCTTCTCCACCGTCGCGGACAGCCTCGGCGGCGCCGACGCCCGCCGTGACCCGCGCGGCTGGGCGCTGAAGTTCTACACCGAAGAGGGCAACTACGACCTCGTCGGCAACAACACCCCGGTGTTCTTCATACGCGACGCCATCAAGTTCCCCGACTTCATCCACACCCAGAAGCGCGACCCGTACACGGGCTCGCAGGAGGCGGACAACGTCTGGGACTTCTGGGGCCTGTCGCCCGAGTCCACCCACCAGGTGACCTGGCTGTTCGGTGACCGCGGCATCCCGGCGTCCTACCGCCACATGAACGGCTACGGCTCGCACACGTTCCAGTGGAACAACGAGGCCGGCGAGGTCTTCTGGGTCAAGTACCACTTCAAGACCGACCAGGGCATCAAGAACCTCACCCAGGCCGAGGCCAACCGGCTCGCCGGCGAGGACCCGGACTCCCACCAGCGCGACCTGCGCGAGTCCATCGAGCGCGGCGACTTCCCGAGCTGGACCGTCCAGGTCCAGATCATGCCCGCGGCCGACGCGGCCCAGTACCGCTTCAACCCGTTCGACCTCACCAAGGTGTGGCCGCACGCGGACTACCCGCCGATCGAGATCGGCAAGCTGGAGCTCAACCGCAACCCGGAGAACATCTTCGCCGAGGTCGAGCAGTCCATCTTCTCCCCGGCGCACTTCGTCCCCGGCATCGGTCCGTCCCCGGACAAGATGCTCCAGGGCCGTCTCTTCGCGTACGGCGACGCCCACCGCTACCGCGTCGGCATCAACGCCGACCACCTGCCGGTGAACCGCCCGCACGCCACCGAGGCGCGCACGAACTCCCGTGACGGCTACCTCTACGACGGCCGCCACAAGGGCGCGAAGAACTACGAGCCGAACAGCTTCGGCGGCCCCTTCCAGACGGACCGCCCGCTGTGGCAGTCCACCCCGGTCACGGGCGGCACGGGCAACCACGCCACCCCGTCGCACTCCGAGGACAACGACTTCGTCCAGGCCGGTGACCTCTACCGCCTGATGTCCGAGGACGAGAAGGGCCGTCTGGTCGAGAACCTCGCCGGCTTCATCGCCAAGGTCTCCCGTGACGACATCGTCGAGCGCGCGGTCAACAACTTCCGCCAGGCGGACGGCGACTTCGGCAAGCGGCTGGACGCCGCGGTCCAGGCCCTCCGCGGCTAGTACGGACCGCTTGCCCCAGCGGAACGGCGGGCCGGGACCCTCTCGGGGGTCCCGGCCCGCCGCCGTTTCACGCCGCGACGGTGCGCCGCGTGCGGACCTGGGAGCGGATGACGTCACGGACGGAGACGATGCCCACCGGGCCGCCGTCCTCCAGCACGATCAGATGCCGGAAGCCGCCGACGGCCATCGCCTCGGCGGCCTCGGCCACGGTTGCCTCGGGGGTGCAGAAGACGACGTTGTTCGTGGTGTGCGCGCCCACCGACTCCCGGTCGGGATCGTGGCCCGCGCCGATCGAGTTGAGGATGTCGCGCTCGGTCAGGATGCCGATGCCGCTGTGGTCGGGATCGAGGACGACGGCCGCTCCGACGCGCCGGCCGGACATCAGGCAGGCCGCCTGACGGAGGGTGTGGGCAGGTCCGAGGGTGAGGATCACGGTACTCATGGCGTCACGGACGAGCATGAAGAGAACCACCTCCTGGTGTGTCCCGCTTCGAGAACCGCTTCACAAGCGCACAAGCGGGGGAGTCTCAGATTCCCACGAGCACGCAGCGTCATCAAGGGGGCGCGCTGAGCGCATGCCCCCGCGCGTCGGGATCAGGAGGAGGCGGAGGGGCGCAGGAAGCCCAGCATCTCCTCGTGCAGCAGCCCGTTCGAGGCGGCCGCGTTGCCGCCGTGCACCCCGTCCACGCCGTCCACGCTCGTGAACCGGCCGCCCGCCTCCTGCACCACGACCGCCAGGGCGGCCATGTCCCACAGGTTCAGCTCCGGCTCGGCGCACAGGTCCAGGGAGCCCTCCGCGACCATCATGTACGGCCAGAAGTCCCCGTAGCCCCGGGTGCGCCAGCAGGCGCGGGTCAGCTCCAGGAACCCGGGGAGCCGGCCCTGCTCCTCCCAGCCGCTCAGCGAGGAGTACGCGAAGGAGGCGTCCCCCAGCGAGGCCACCCGGGACACCCCGATGGGGCCCGCGGGCTCGCCCAGCGCGCCGCCCGAGAAGGCGCCACCGCCCTGCGAGGCCCACCAGCGGCGACCCAGCGCGGGGGCCGAGACCACGCCGACGACCGGGCGGAACCCCCCGTCCGGGCCCTCCACCATGAGGGAGATCAGGGTCGCCCACACCGGCACGCCGCGCACGTAGTTCTTCGTGCCGTCGATCGGGTCCACGACCCAGCGGCGCGGTCCCTCGCCCTTGAGGCCGTACTCCTCGCCGAGGATCGCGTCGTGCGGCCGCGCTGCCAGGATCCCCGCCCGGACGACCTCCTCGGCGGCCTGGTCGGCCTCGCTCACCGGCGTCATGTCCGGCTTCGTCTCCACCTTCAGGTCCAGGGCCCGGAAGCGCTGCATGGTGGTGGCGTCCGCGGCGTCGGCGAGTTCGAGGGCGAGGCGCAGGTCGTCGTCATACGTGGGCATGTCCGAACAGTACCGAGAGCGCACCGGCCCGGCGAACGCTGTCCACGGTACGGCCGGGAGGCGCCCTTGACAGGATCTGGCGGCCCGTCAAATCTTGCGGGTGAGCCAGGCCCGGTGACAGCCGGCCGGTGCGACAGGCGGGGGAGGCGACGATGTCGGCGGCCCGGGAATCCTTGCTGAAAGCGGCCGAAGCGGCGCTGTGCGGCCGGCCCTGGCCGGCGGTGCGGATGGTGGAGGTGGCCACGGCCGCCGGGGTGTCGCGGCAGACCCTCTACAACGAGTTCGGCGGCAAGGACGGCCTGGGCCGGGCCCTGGTGCGCCGGGCGGCCGACCGGTACCTCGACGGGGTGGACCGCGCGCTGGCCTCCGCCCCGCCCGGGCACACCGCCGCCGAGCGGCTCGCGGCGGTCGCCGAGTGGACCGTACGGGCGGCCCGCGCGCACGCCCTCGTACGGGCCCTGCTGACCGGGGCGTGGGGGCCGGCCCTGCCCGCGCCACCGCCGGCCGGGAGCCGGTTCGCGATCGGGCCGGGGGAGCTGACCCGGGCCGCCCGCGACCGGGCCGCGGCCGCGCTGCCCCAGGAGCCGGAGCGCCGCTGCGAGCTCGCGGTACGGCTCGCGCTGTCCTACGTGGTGGCGCCCGGGGAGGAGCCGGGGGAGCGGGAGCTGCTGCGGCTGCTCAGTGGGCCGAGCCGGAGAGCTGGAGGCCGATGACGCCCAGGATGACCAGCGTGATCGAGACCAGCTTGAGGGTGGAGACCAGGTCCCCGAGGAAGACCATGCCGTAGATGGCGGTGCCGGCCGCGCCGATGCCCGTCCACACCGCGTACGCCGGGCCCACGTCCAGCTTCTTGAGGGCCAGGGTCAGCAGGCCGAAGCTGCCGAGCGCGAAGCACGCGAAGGCGATCGTCGGCCACAGCCGGGTGAACCCGTGGGACAGCTTCAGGCAGACCGCGAATCCGGTCTCCAGGATTCCCGCGACCACGACCAGCAGCCACGCCATGTCGAATGCCTCCCCGCGTCAGGTGACATCGCGTCACTGGTGGGACTATGCATTTACCAGACAAGGCGTCATGCAAACCCCGCCGGACGATCAGTCGCCTTCGCGGCGCTCGCGCGTCCCCAGCAGCCGCCGCAGCGAGTACAGCCGCGCCGGGTCCGCGTGGCCGTCCTCCACCCACTGGTCGAGCGCGCAGTCCGGCTCGTCGTGGCTGCACGCGCGCGGGCACTCCTCCGTACCCGGCACCAGGTCCGGGAAGGCCAGCACCACCCGCGAGGGGTCCACGTGGTGCAGGCCGAACGAGCGCACGCCCGGTGTGTCGATGACCCAGCCGTCCCCGGACGGCAGGGGCAGGGCCAGCGCCGACGTGGTGGTGTGCCGGCCGCGGCCGGTGACCGCGTTGACATGGCCGGTGGCGCGCTGGCGGCCCTCGGCGACCAGCGAGTTCACCAGCGTGGTCTTGCCCACGCCCGAGTGGCCGACGAAGGCGGTGATGCGGCCTTCGAGGCGCTCGCGGACCCGCTCGGCGGCGTCGCCCGTCTCCAGCTCCTCGCGGTTGGTCACCACGTAGTTCAGCCCGAAGGTCGAGTAGACCTCCAGGATCTTGTCCGGGGAGGTCAGGTCGGACTTGGTGAGCACCAGCAGCGGTTCCAGGCCCGCGTCGTACGCCGCCACCAGGCAGCGGTCGATCATCCGGGGCCGGGGCTCGGGGTCCGCCAGGGCCGTGACGATGGCCAGCTGGTCGGCGTTGGCGACGACCACCCGCTCGTACGGGTCGTCGTCGTCGGCGGTGCGCCGCAGGACGGACTTGCGCTCCTCGATCCGCACGATCCGCGCGAGGGTGTCCTTGTTTCCGGACAGGTCACCGACGAGCGACACCCGGTCGCCGACCACCGCCGCCTTGCGGCCCAGCTCCCGGGCCTTCATCGCGGTGATCTTGCGGTCCCCGACCAGACACGTCAGCCGGCCCCGGTCGACGGTGAGGACGAAACCCTCGGAGGCGTCCTCGTGTTTGGGCCGGATGTTCGTCCGTGCCCGATTGCCCTTGGGGTTCGGGCGCTGGCGGATGTCGTCCTCGTCGGTGTGCTTGCCGTACCTGCGCATGACCGGGCCCCTACGCTCCCGCTCCCGCAGCCGCTCCCGAGAGCATGTCCGCCCACATCCTCGGGAAGTCGGGCAGGGTCTTCGCGGTGGTCGCCACGTTCTCGATCTCCACGCCCTCGACGGCCAGGCCGATCACCGCGCCCGCCGTGGCCATGCGGTGGTCGTCGTAGGTGTGGAAGACCCCGCCGTGCAGCGGGCGCGGACGGATGTGCAGCCCGTCCGCCGTCTCGGTCACGTCGCCGCCGAGCTCGTTGATCTCCTTGGTGAGCGCGGCCAGCCGGTCCGTCTCGTGCAGCCGCAGGTGGGCCACCCCGCGCAGGGTGGACGGGGAGTCGGCCAGCGCCGCCACCGCGGCGATGCCCGGGGTCAGCTCGCCGACCTCGCCCAGGTCCACGTCGATGCCGTGGATCCGGCCGGTGCCGGTGAAGATGAGGCCCGCGTCGGTCAGCTCGCAGGAGCCGCCCATCTCCGTGAAGATGCGGCGCAGCTCGTCACCGGGCTGCGTGGTGCGGCGCGGCCAGTCCGGGATGGTGACCGTGCCGCCGGTGATCAGCGCCGCTGCCAGGAAGGGCTGGGCGTTGGACAGGTCCGGCTCGACGACCAGGTCGCGGCCGAGCAGCGCGCTCGGCGCGACCCGCCACACGTTCTTCTCGCCCCCGGACTCGGGGGTGTCGACCTGGGCGCCGGCCGCGCGCAGCATCTCCACCGTCATCCGGATGTGCGGCATCGACGGCAGGGTCGCGCCCGTGTGCCGGACCTCGACGCCCTGGTTGAAGCGCGGGGCGGACAGCAGCAGCGCCGAGACGAACTGCGAGGAGTTGGACGCGTCGATCTCGACCGTGCCGCCCTCCAGGGCGCCGCCGCCGTGCACGGTCATCGGCAGCGCGCCGCGGCCGTCGTCGTCGATCCGGGCGCCCAGGGCGCGCAGGGCGTTGATGACCTCGCCGAGGGGGCGCTCGTAGGAGCGGGGGTCGCCGTCGAAGCGGATGTCACCGGCGGCCAGGGTGGCGACGGGCGGCAGGAAGCGCATGACCGTGCCCGCGTTGCCGACGTCGACGGTGGCCGGCCCGTGCAGGGCCGCCGGGATGACCCGCCAGGCCTCGCCCCCCGCGCCGGCCCCGGCGGAGCTGGAGGAGACCGTCTCCTCGATGCCGACGCCCAGGGCGCGCAGCGCGTCCGACATCAGCTGCGAGTCGCGCGAGCGCAGCGGGCGGCGCACCCAGCCCGGCTCGGCGGCCAGGGCGGCGAGCACGAGGGCGCGGTTGGTGACCGATTTGGACCCCGGCACGGTGACGGTGGCGTGGACGGCGCCCTCGGCGAGCGGAGCGGGCCAGAGGGGATGGAGCGCGGGGGTCTCGGTCATGGCCCCCACTTTAGTGGCTCCCCGCCACCCCGGATCTTGATCGCTCCCGCGTCTCACAGGCCGAGCAGCCAACGCCCCCCGCCCACCAGGCAGCACAGCGCGACCGTGTGGAAGAAGCCCAGCCAGACCACCGGGTGCAGGTGAGTGAGCCGCCCCAGCTGGTCGGCGTCCGAGTCCGGCGCCGCCCCTCCGCGCCGCTTGCGCTGGAGCTCGAAGACCGGCCGGACCCCGCCCAGCAGCAGGAACCACACCACCGCGTACGCGAAGACCGCCTGCACCGCCTCCGAGGCCAGCCAGGACACCAGCACGAACGCCGCCCCGGCCAGCACCACCGTCAGCAGCCCGTACGCGTTGCGGATCCGCACCAGCAGCAGCGCCAGCAGCACCGTCGCCGCCCACAGCAGCACCGTGATCCGGTGCGCCGACAGCAGGGCCGCCCCGCCCAGCCCCAGCAGCGAGGGCGCCGTGTACCCGGCGGCGGCCGTCAGGACCATGCCGATCCCGGTCGGCTTGCCCCAGCTGACGGTCACCCCGCTGGTGTCCGAGTGCAGCCGGATCCCCTCCAGCCTGCGCCCGCTCAGCCGGGCCACCAGCCCGTGGCCGCCCTCGTGCGCGATGGTGATCGCGTTGCGGGCCGGCAGCCACAGCGGCCGCCACGCCACGACGGCCAGGGCGGCCAGGCCGGCGGCGGCCACCAGCCACGCGGCCGGCGAGGTCTGTATCCCGGTCAGCCGGTCCCAGAGGCCGGTGGTCGTGCTGCTGTCCATGGAGTGGCGGACTCCTTGCGGTCGTGGGCGGTGTCCGTGGCAGTGTGTCAGCCATGTGCGGAAGGTTTGCGGCCGGTCGGACGCCACAGGAGCTGGCGGGGATATTCGGCATCGAGCGGTGGGAGCCCGAGGAGACCCTGGCCCCCGACTACAACGTGGCGCCGACGAAAGAGGTCCACGTCGTCCTCGACCGTCCTCTCAAAGACGCGCGCGACCCGCGTCCGGTTCGCCAGCTGCGGACCCTGAAGTGGGGGCTGGTCCCCTCCTGGGCCAAGAGCCCCGAGGGCGCCGCCCGGATGATCAACGCCCGGTCGGAGACCCTGCACGAGAAGCCCTCCTTCCGGCGCCCCTTCGCCCAGCGCCGCTGCATCGTCCCCGCCGACGGCTACTACGAGTGGGTCACCGCCCACGACGAGCGGGAGCTGGAGGTGGAGGGGAAGAAGAAGCGGGCCCGCAAGCAGCCCTACTTCGTGCTCCCCGCCGACGGCTCCGTCTTCGCGATGGCCGGGATCTACGAGTTCTGGCGCGACGCCACCCTGCCCCCCGACCACCCGCAGGCCTGGTGGGCCACCTGCTCGGTGATCACCGCGGAGGCCGAGACCACCCCGCTGGGCGTCGCCCCCGCCGAGGGGCCGCGGACGCTGTCCGACATCCACCCCCGGATGCCGCTGATGCTCACCCCGGACCGCTGGGACGCCTGGCTGGACCCCGCCCGCACCGACGAGCCCGGGCTGAGGGACCTGCTGGCGCCCCCGCCGGGCGGCCTGATGCGGGCCTACCCGGTCTCCACCGCCGTGAGCAACGTACGCAACAACGGGCCCGAGCTGCTCGGCGAGCTGGAGGCACCCGAAGAGGGCACGCTCTTCTAGACCAGGCCTGCGCGGCGCGGCGGCCGCCACCCGGCACGATGGGGGCATGAGCACGCGCAGCGAGACCGTCGACACCCCGGCCGGGCAGGGCCGCGTCACCTGGCACACCGCCCCCGCGGCCAGGGCCGTCCTCGCCCTCGGTCACGGCGCCGGCGGCGGTATCGAGGCCCGCGACCTCCAGGCCCTGGCCGCCGACCTGCCCGCACGGGGCTACACCGTCGCCCTGGTCGAGCAGCCCTGGCGGGTGGCCGGGAAGAAGGTCGCGGCCGCCCCCAAGGTGCTCGACGAGGGCTGGCGGGGCCTGTGGCCCGCCCTGACCCGGCCCGGGCTGCCCGTCGTGGCCGGCGGCCGCAGCGCCGGGGCCCGGGTGGCTTGCCGGACCGCCGCGGAGCTGGGGGCCACCGGGGTGCTCGCGCTGGCCTTCCCCCTGCACCCGCCGGGCAGGCCCGAGAAGTCCCGGGCCGACGAGCTGCTGGAGGCCGGCCGGCCCACCCTGGTGCTCCAGGGCGGCCGGGACTCCTTCGGGCGCCCCGAGGAGTTCCCCGAGGGGGAGTACGAACTGGTCGAGGTCCCCCACGGCGACCACGGCTTCGCGGTGCCCCGGAAGGCCGCCCTGACACAGGAGGAGGCCCTCGCGGTGATCACCGCGGCGGTGGCCCCCTGGCTCGCCCGCACCCTCGGCTGACCCCGGCGGAACCGACCTGACAGATTCGCGGCCGGCCGGCGCGTGATTCCGCTCACCCGCCGCCCCGCCACCCCCCGGGGACACGCCGAATCCCTTGCCCCGCCCGGGAATGCGCGGGCGGGGGGTCCTGTTGAGCGGAGTGTCGGTACGCAGGGAAAAGACGTCGGAGGAGAGGGAGCGCATGACCCAGGTCATCAGCCAGGACCGTCGGCAGGCCGCTGACCTGGACTGGACGGTCCTCCCGGCGCCCAAGCGCGGCTCGGTTCGAGCGGCGGAGGGCCGGGATGGTCGACTATTCTCCGATTCGAGCGGATCCGCTTTCGGAGCCGCCACGCTGTCGGAGGAGGTGGGTCCTGTCGCTGGGACCGACGAAGGCCAGGCGCAGGAGACGACCGCTGAGCGCAACGCGCGGTTCGAGCGGGACGCCCTCGGCTACCTCGACCAGATGTACTCCGCCGCCCTGCGCATGACGCGCAACCCGGCCGACGCCGAGGACCTGGTCCAGGAGACGTACGCCAAGGCCTACGCGTCCTTCCACCAGTTCCGCGAGGGCACCAACCTCAAGGCGTGGCTGTACCGCATTCTGACCAACACCTTCATCAACTCCTACCGCAAGAAGCAGCGCGAGCCCCAGCGCAGCGCCGCGGAGGAGATCGAGGACTGGCAGCTGGCGCGCGCCGAGTCGCACATGTCGACCGGTTTGCGTTCGGCCGAATCGCAGGCGCTCGACCACCTGCCGGATTCCGACGTGAAGGAGGCCCTCCAGGCCATTCCCGAGGAGTTCCGCATCGCGGTCTATCTTGCCGACGTAGAGGGCTTTGCGTACAAGGAGATCGCGGACATCATGGGTACACCCATCGGTACGGTCATGTCCCGACTGCACCGTGGCCGCCGTCAACTCCGCGGAATGCTGGAGGACTACGCCCGCGAGCGCGGGCTGGTCCCCGCGGGCGCGGGAGAGTCGAACGACCTGAAAGGCTCGGGCTCATGAGCTGCGGAGAGCCGCACGAGACGGAGTGCTCTGAGGTCCTGGACCATCTGTACGAGTTCCTGGACCACGAGATGCCCGACAGCGACTGCACGAAGTTCGAGACGCACTTCGGCGAATGCAATCCCTGTCTGGAGAAGTACGGCCTGGAGCAGGCCGTGAAGAAGCTGGTGAAGCGCTGCTGCGGCTCGGACGACGTACCGACCGACCTGCGTTCCAAGGTCATGGGCCGGATCGAGCTGATCCGCTCGGGCCAGGCCGTTCCGGACCACGACGTCACGGCGGGCCCCGCAGGCGGCTGATCCCCCCGGAGCCCTTCCACCCGTACGGCCGACAATCGCCTCCGGAAGCACCATTCATTCACTCGAAGGTGCTAATCCGGGGGCGCCCGTACGGGGCAATACGAAAATGTCCCCCGCTTCGCGCGGGGGTCGATTTATTCTCCCCTCTCGGTACCCCTTCCGATGCGGTACCCGGGTCGACGCCCCAGGGGAGGAGAGCGCCATGCGGGTCCTTCCGCCGGCGGCGCGCGCCTGCGTCCTGGGCGCCGTCCTCGCCGCCGTCGCGTGCGTCCTCCCCGCCCTGCGTCCCGGATCGGCCGTGTCCTGGCCGGCCGTCGGGCTGCTGGCCGCCCTCTGCCTCGGCTGCGAGGCGGTCCGCGTCCTCCCGTTCCGGGGCCGCGCGGCGCCCGAGGGGCTCGGCCCCTTCCTCCCGGTGGTCCTGGCCGCCGTCTTCCTGCTCCCCCCGTCCGCCGCGGCGCTCGTGGCCCTGCCCGGCGGACTGGCCCAGCCCGCCGCCCGGCGGCCCGTCGCCGTCCGCCGGGTGTGGCACGCGGCCCAGCAGGCGGTGGCCGCGTGGGCCGCGGGGCTGACCTACGGGCTCCTCGGCGGCCGGGCGGCCCTCACCGGCGCGGCCGCCTTCCCCTCCGCACTGCTCCCGGCGGCTGTCGCCGCCACCGTCTTCTGCCTGGTGCTCACCGTGCTCGACGCGGCCGTCCTGGCCGCCGCCGAAGGCCGTCCCACGACGACGGCCAGGACCGCGACCACGGCTCCGGCCATCGCCCCGTACTGCCTGCACGGCCTCGTCGGACTGATGATGGCCGTGATGTGGCACAGCCCGTACGGCCCACCGGCCGCCCTGCCGGTCCTGCTGCCGATGTACATCTCCTGCTGGGTCTTCGCCCAGTACCGGCGCGAGCACGCCGCGCACCAGGCCACCATCCGCGCCCTCGTCCAGGCCGTCGACCTCAAGGACCGCTACACGCGCGGGCACAGCGAACGCGTGGGCCAGGCCTCCGCGATGATCGCCCGCGAGCTGGGCATGTCCGGTGACCGCCTCGAAGTCGTCCGCATCGCCGGGATCCTGCACGACGTCGGCAAGCTGGGCGTGCCCACGCGGCTGCTGCGCAAGGACGGGCCGCTGACGCCCGAGGAGCGCCGCGTCATCGAACTGCACCCCGAGTACGGGCACGAGATGGTGCGCGGCATCGGCTTCCTCGGGGAGGCCCGCTCGGCGATCCTGCACCACCACGAACGGGTCGACGGCTCCGGCTACCCCTACGGGCTGAGCGGCGACCAGATCCCGGTGCCGGCCCGGGTGGTGGCGGTGGCCGACTCCTTCGACGCGATGACCTCGACCCGCTCGTACAGCCGGGCCAGGCCGGTGGAGACGGCCCTGGCGGAACTCGAACGCTGCGCGGGCTCCCAGTTCGACCCGGCGATGGTGCGGGCCCTGACCAGCGCCGTCGGCCGGTACGGCTGGCACCCGGTGGTCACCTCCGACGAGGACCTCCAGGTGATCGCGCGGACCGAACCGGAGCCGGGCCGCGGCGCGGGACGGGAGGGGCTGCCCGGGATGCCGGGCCAGGGGCGGGACGCCGCCCTGCCCGGTCCGCCCGGACCGGGCAGGGCCGGCCCGTGAGGGCGTGCGCCGGCTGGGCCGTGCGCGGGGCCGCCGCCCTGCTCACCGCGGTCGGGCTGGGGCACACCCTGTGGACCGGGATCACCGAACCCGGTACCGCCCTCGCCTTCGCCGCCCTGGTCACCGTCGGCGAACTCGCCCGCCGCGACCACCCCGCCGAGGACCGCCGCCCCGCACCGCTCGGCTCCGCCGGGGCCCTCGCCTACGCCCTGCTCGGCCAGGACGCGGGGGAGCCCACCCACCACGGCGTGCTCCAGGTCGTGGCCGTCGTCGTCGCGGCCGCCCTCGTCGGAACCGTCCCGCACATCGCCCGCGGCCACGGCCCCGCCCTCGACCACGTGGCCCGCCGGGTCCTGGCCGTCGCCTTCGCCGCCGCCTGCTTCCAGCCCCTCTACGGCTCCGGCCGGCTCACCCACCGGATCGGACAGGGCCCGTACCTCGTCCTGTTCCTGCTGCTCCTGCTCGGCCTCACCGCCCTCTGCGACGCCGTCCTCGCCGCCGCGCTGGCCGGCGCGCGCACCGGCTGGCCGTACGGGCCGCTGCTGCGCGACGAGCTGCGCGCCCAGCTGGGCATCGGCCCCGCCATCTGCGCCACCGGGGTCGTGATGGCGCTCGGCGTGGCCGTGGCCGGACTGTGGGCCCTGCCGGTCTTCAGCGTGCCGCTGCTGCTGACCCAGCTGTCCTTCCACCGCGTCGACGCCGTACGCACCACCTACCGCCAGACCATCACCTCCCTGGCCCGGGCCACCGAGATCGCCGGCTGCACCGCCCCCGGTCACGCCCGCCGGGTCGCCGCCCTCAGCTGCGCCGTCGGCCGCGAGCTCGGGCTCTCGGAGCGGGAGCTCACGGTGCTGGAGTACGCCGCCCTGATGCATGACATCGGGCAGCTCTCGCTCGTCGACCCCGTCCCCGGAGGGGCCACCGCCGAGCTGCCGCCGGAGGAGGCCCGCCGGATCGCCGGGCTGGGCGGCGAGGTGGCACGGCAGACCGGGGTGCCGGCGGAGGTCGCGGTGATCGTGGAACGCCAGGCGGACCCGTACCGGGAGCAGCCCGTCGCCGCCCGGATCGTGCGCGCGGTGAACGCGTTCGACGACCTGGCCGGAGCGGACCGTCACCCGGGCGGCCCACTGGCGGCCCTGGAACGGCTGCGCCTGGGCACCGGGCACGACTACCAGCCGGAGGTCGTGGAGTGTCTGGCGAGGGTTCTGGCCAGGGGCGGGCGGGGCGGAGTCGTTCCCGTTCCGCCGGGGTAACCCATGGGTAATGAGCGGTCGTCCGAGCGGGCATGGTTGGATGCAGTAAGGGGTGTCCGTGAGGGTGTCCGCAGGGCTGAACCGTTGGAGCGGCAGGCGGGAATCGTGAGGATCTTCGGGAAGGTACGGCATCGGCCCTCCGCCTCGTGGCGGCAGGCCACCGACCGCGCGTTCACGCTGATCGGCGACGGTCGGTACGAGGACGCGGGCGCGTTGCTGACCAGGGCTGCGGACCTGGAGCCCTGGCTGTCCGAGTCCTGGTTCAACCTGGCCCTCCTCCACAAGTTCCGGCACGACTGGGAGCAGGCGCGGGCCGCCGGCCTGCGCGCCGTCGCCCTGCTGGACCGCGAGACCGGCGCCCCGGACTGGTGGAACGTCGGCATCGCCGCGACCGCCCTCCAGGACTGGCCGCTGGCCCGCCGGGCCTGGCAGGCGTACGGGCTGAAGGTGCCCGGCGACCCGCACAGCACGGCCGGGACGGGTGAGCCGGTGGGCATGGAGCTCGGCAGCGCGGCGGTGCGGCTGTCGCCCGAGGGCGAGGCAGAGGTGGTGTGGGGCCGCAGGCTCGATCCGGCCCGCATGGAGGTCCTCTCCATCCCGCTGCCCTCCTCGGGGCGGCGCTGGGGCGAGGTCGTCCTGCACGACGGGGTGCCGCACGGCGAGCGGGTGACCGCGGCCGGGCCCTCGTACCCGGTCTTCGACGAGATCGAGCTGTGGGCGCCCTCTCCGGTGCCGACCTGGGTGGTGCTGCTGGAGGCGGCCACCGAGGAGGACCGCGACGCCCTGGAGCAGCTGGCCTCGGACGCGGGCTTCGCCGCCGAGGACTGGTCGTCGTCGGTGCGGCTGCTCTGCCGGACCTGTTCCGAGAGCTCGATGCCCAGCGGCGAGGACAACGGCGACCACCTCGACCCGCACGACCACAGCGAACCGGGCCACCCCGGTCCGCTGGGCCACCGCACGGCCGGATCCGGCTCCCTGTGGGTGCCCGAGCGCGAATGCGGCATCGCCGCCCCGGCCGGCCTGGTGCGCGGACTGCTCGACGGCTGGGTCGCCGACAGCCCCGACAGCAGGGAGTGGCGGGATCTCGAAGAAGTCTGCTGACCCCGGGCCGTAGGCTGTACGGGCACACCACGGACTTGAGGGAAGGCGTACGGCGGACATGGCGCAGCAGGAGAACCAGGTGACCCCGATCGACGACGAGGGCTGGGTCGTGGACACCGAGGACTGTGAGGCGCGTGAGCTCGCCCACCGCGAGCGCGGTACGTCCCGCCCGATCACGGTCGTCGGCAACCCGGTCCTGCACCGCGAGTGCAAGGACGTCACCGAGTTCGGCGAAGAGCTGGCCCAGCTGATCGACGACATGTTCGCCAGCCAGAAGACCGCCGAGGGCGTGGGCCTGGCCGCCAACCAGATCGGCGTGGACGCCAAGGTCTTCGTCTACGACTGCCCCGACGACGACGGCGTCCGCCACACCGGTGTCGTGGTCAACCCCAAGCTCGTCGAGCTGCCGGCCGGCTCCCGCGTGCTGGACGACTCCAACGAGGGCTGCCTCTCCGTCCCCACCGCCTACGCCTCGCTGGCCCGCCCCGACTACGCCGAGGTCACCGGCCAGGACGCGCAGGGCAACCCGATCAAGGTCCGCGGCACCGGCTACTTCGCGCGCTGCCTCCAGCACGAGACCGACCACCTGTACGGCTACCTGTACATCGACCGCCTCTCCAAGCGCGACCGCAAGGACGCGCTGCGCCAGATGGCGGAGAACACCCCGCGCTACGAGATCGTCCCGAACGACTGACCCGGCGCGTCCCGCGGACGCACGAAGGCCCCGCTCCGGAAACGCTCCGGAGCGGGGCCTTCGCCTGTGGGGGGTGTTCCGCGCGGGTGACGCGGAGCGGCGTGTTCGGATCCCACCACCGCCACGGCCCGACGACCAGATCCGCCCGCCCGGCATGTCAAGTCAGGGGGCGAATACCGGCCGTCGCTGCCGGTCGGCCGGAACTAGAAGTCCTCGTCCAGGTCGACGGTGCCCTCGACGGCGACCTGGTAGGCCGACGGGCGGCGCTCGAAGAAGTTCGTCAGTTCCTGGACACCCTGGAGCTCCATGAACGAGAACGGGTTCTGCGAGCCGTACACCGGCGCGAAGCCCAGGCGCACCAGGCGCTGGTCGGCGACGCACTCCAGGTACTCGCGCATCGAGTCGGTGTTCATCCCCGGCAGGCCGTCGCCGCACAGGTCGCGGCCGAACTGCAGCTCCGCCTCCACGGCCTCCTTCAGCATGTCGGTGACCTGCTGCTGGAGGGCCTCGTCGAAGAGCTCCGGCTCCTCCTTGCGGACCGTGTCGATGACCTCGAAGGCGAAGCTCATGTGGGCGCTCTCGTCGCGGAAGACCCAGTTGGTGCCCGTCGCCAGGCCGTGCAGCAGGCCGCGCGAGCGGAACCAGTACACGTACGCGAAGGCGCCGTAGAAGAAGAGGCCCTCGATGCACGCGGCGAAGCAGATCAGGTTCAGCAGGAAGCGGCGGCGGTCGGCGGCCGTCTCCAGCTGGTCGATCTTCTCGACCGAGTCCATCCACTTGAAGCAGAACTGCGCCTTCTCGCGGATCGACGGGATGTTCTCCACCGCGTCGAAGGCCGCCGCGCGGTCGTCCGGGTCGGGCAGGTAGGTGTCGAGCAGCGTCAGGTAGAACTGGACGTGCACGGCCTCCTCGAACAGCTGGCGCGACAGGTACAGGCGCGCCTCCGGGGAGTTGATGTGCTTGTACAGCGTCAGGACCAGGTTGTTCGCCACGATCGAGTCGCCCGTCGCGAAGAACGCGACCAGGCGGCCGATCATGTGCTGCTCGGCCGGCGTCAGCTTGGCCAGGTCGGCGACGTCGGAGTGGAGGTCGACCTCCTCCACCGTCCAGGTGTTCTTGATCGCGTCCCGGTAGCGCTCGTAGAAGTCCGGGTAGCGCATCGGGCGGAGCGTGAGCTCGAAGCCCGGGTCGAGGAGGTTCTTCTTGTCGGTCGAGCTCATTACTGGCAGGCCTCGCAGGACTCGGGGTTCTCAAGGGAGCAGGCCAGCGCCTCGGCGTCCATCGCCTGCGGCAGCTGGGTGGCGGCGGCCGGGGCCGCGGCGGCCGGGACGGCGGCGGCGCCGGACGCGGCGCGGGCGATCTTCGTCGCCGGGCGCGAACGCAGGTAGTACGTGGTCTTCAGACCCTGCTTCCAGGCGTACGCGTACATCGAGCTGAGCTTGCCGATGGTGGGCGTCTCCAGGAACAGGTTCAGCGACTGGCTCTGGTCCAGGTACGGCGTACGGGCCGCCGCCATGTCGATCAGGCCGCGCTGCGGGATCTCCCACGCCGTGCGGTACAGCTCGCGGACCTCCGCCGGGATCCAGCCGAAGCCCTGGACGGAGCCGGAGGAGTCGCGCAGCGCCTCGCGGGTCTGCGCGTCCCACACGCCCAGCTTCTTCAGGTCCTCCACCAGGTAGCCGTTGACCTGGAGGAACTCACCGCTGAGGGTCTCGCGCTTGAAGAGGTTCGAGACCTGCGGCTCGATGCACTCGTACACGCCCGCGATCGAGGCGATGGTCGCCGTCGGGGCGATGGCCAGGAGCAGGGAGTTGCGCATGCCGGACTTCGCGACGCGGGCGCGCAGCGCGTCCCAGCGCTCGGGCCAGTGGGCTTCCGTCTCGTAGTGGTCGGGGTGCAGGACGCCCTGGGCGGTGCGGGTCTCGGCCCAGGCCGGGAGCGGGCCGCTGCGCTCGGCGAGGTCGCAGGAGGCCTCGTACGCGGCGAGCATGATCCGCTCGGAGATCTTCGTGGACAGGGCCTTCGCCTCGGCGGAGTCGAAGGGCAGGCGCAGCTTGAAGAAGACGTCCTGGAGGCCCATCGCGCCCAGGCCCACCGGACGCCACTTGGCGTTGGAGCGGCCGGCCTGCTCGGTCGGGTAGAAGTTGATGTCCACGACGCGGTCGAGGAAGGTCACGGCCGTGCGGACGGTCTCGTCCAGGCGCTCCCAGTCCATCGCGCCGTCGGCGACGAACGCGCCGAGGTTGACGGAGCCGAGGTTGCAGACGGCCGTCTCGGCGTCGTTGGTGACCTCGATGATCTCGGTGCAGAGGTTGGACGAGTGGACCACCGTGCCCGGGAGCGCGGTCTGGTTGGCCGTCCGGTTGGAGGCGTCCTTGAACGTCATCCAGCCCTGGCCGGTCTGCGCGAGGGTGCGCATCATGCGCCCGTACAGGTCGCGGGCCGGCATGGTCTTCTTGGCGAGCCCGGAGGCCTCGGCCTTGGTGTAGGCGGCGTCGAACTCGTCGCCGTACAGGTCGACCAGCTCGGGGACGTCGGCGGGGGAGAACAGCGACCACTCGGCGTCGGCGTTGACGCGGCGCATGAACTCGTCCGGGATCCAGTGGGCGAGGTTCAGGTTGTGGGTGCGGCGCTGGTCCTCACCGGTGTTGTCGCGGAGCTCCAGGAACTCCTCGATGTCCGCGTGCCAGGTCTCCAGGTAGACGGCGGCGGCGCCCTTGCGGCGGCCGCCCTGGTTCACGGCGGCGACGGAGGCGTCGAGGGTCTTCAGGAACGGGACGATGCCGTTGGAGTGGCCGTTGGTGCCGCGGATCAGCGAACCGCGGGCGCGGATGCGGGAGTACGAGAGGCCGATGCCGCCGGCGTGCTTGGAGAGGCGGGCGACCTGGTGGTAGCGGTCGTAGATGGAGTCCAGCTCGTCCAGCGGGGAGTCGAGGAGGTAGCAGGAGGACATCTGCGGGTGCCGCGTGCCCGAGTTGAACAGGGTGGGGGAGGACGGCAGGTAGTCCAGGCGGCTCATCAGGGTGTACAGCGAGGCCACTTCCTCGACCGCGCGCACGCTTTCGTCCTCGGCGAGGCCGCAGGCCACGCGCAGCATGAAGTACTGCGGGGTCTCGATGACCTGGCGGGTGATCGGGTGGCGCAGCAGGTAGCGGCTGTGCAGGGTGCGCAGGCCGAAGAAGCCGAAGCGGTCGTCCGCGCCCTCGGCGAGCGCGTGCTCGACCAGGGCGTTCAGGCGGGCGGCGTGGGCGGCGACGAACTCGGCGGTGCGGTCGGCGATCAGGCCCTCGCGGTGGCCGACGGCGACGGACTCGGCGAAGGAGGTGGCGCCCTGGCCGGCGGCCTCGTCGGCCACGGCCAGCGTGAGCAGGCGGGCGGCGAGGCGGGAGTACGCCGGGTCCTCGGAGATCAGACCGGCGGCGGCCTCGGTGGCGAGCCCGCGCAGCTCGGCCTCGTCGGCGGCGGCGCTGCGGCCGCGCAGGGCGGCGGCGGCGACCCGGCCGGGGTCGGTGTCGGGGAGGTCGGCCGTGAGCTCGGTGAGGGTGCGCAGCAGCGCGGCCCCGGGACCTTCTGCTTCGGGGTGGTCGGACTCGGCGCGCGGTGCGGCGGGCGCGATGGTCACGGGGGAGCTCTCCCTCACTCGGCCCGGTCATCGGCGGAGCGGGGCGCGAGCGGGCGCACGCGGGCGCGCGCAGAGGCGTTCGGCACCACGTGGCGTCCACCGGCCCAACCGCGAGGCCCGGACGAATCGACACCCCGGTTCGGTCGATCCGGGGGCACTGCCGGCAGGTCTTCGGACTCGCGGATACGCCGCTGGGCGTACGTCACACCGTTGCGGGACAGTTCCGGATTCCCACCGGATTCCCCTGCGGCGGCAGCAGGCATGAGCATACATGTGGGGGCGACCCGATGCGGTAGCCCCCACATGTTGTGTCGGGTGCATGCGGAGCGTGTCGTCACAGCTCCAGTCGGTACGTGAGCAGGGTCAGTGCGGGGATCGGCGACCAGTCCAGTTCGGGGGTGCGGACGAACCCGAGCCGCTCGTAGATCCGCTGGGCCCCGCGCATGGCCCGCTGGGTGGAGAGCACCAGTGCGGTGACCCCGTCCAGGGCCCGGGCCCGTTCGGCGCAGGCCCGTACGAGCGCCTCCCCGACGCCCTGCCCGCGCGCCCCGGTGGCGACCGCGAGCATGCGGAACTCGGCGTCGTGCGGCCCGGCGATGTCGGCGAGCCGGCTCCCGGGCGCGGCGAAGGTGACCCCGCCGAGGAGCACCCCGTCGCGCACGGCGACGAGCACCTCCCCGTCGGCGGCCCGGCCGGCGACGTCGCGCAGGACGTTCAGGTAGTGGTCGTCGTCGTTCAGGTCGAGCAGCCCGTCCCCGGTGTAGGCCTCCCCGGTGATCTCCCCGAGCCGCGCGTACTCGTCTTCCCTTGCCGTCCTGATCTCGAAGTCCATGCCGCCGAGTGTGCCGGACGGGTGTCGGTGGCCGGCGCTATCGTCGGAGACAGCACCGTCCAGGAAGGTGAGCGAGGCATGACCGTGATGAGCGACCGGCCCCAGATGCTGACTGAAGAGTTCGAGACTCTGGCGCGCATAGGTGCCCGCGAGATCGAGGGGCTGCGACTTGAATTCATCTGCGGGAAGCTGGGGGTCAAGGCGGTGCCGGATGGGGATCACGGGACGATCATTGAGTGGCTGACGCGCATCTGCATGCAGTTCAGGCCGGAGCTGTGGCTCTATGCCGAGCAGGGAATCAAGATCCAGCAGTACCGCAATGGCCGTGCTCGGCCTGACGGGGTCCTGGCGCCGAGCGGCTCCCTCGCAGGCCAAGGGGAATGGGTTGAGCCTGAACCTGCCCTCATGGTCGTGGAGGTCACGTCGTACGACACGGACACGGACGCCCGCGACCGTCGCGAGAAGCCCCGCGGATACGCGGAGACTGGCATTCCGGTGTACTTGCTGATCGACCGGGACACCTGCGAGGTCACCGTCCACAGCGAGCCGGACGGCAGCCGGTACGAGCACGTCCGTACCGTTCCATTCGGCAAGGACGTCGAACTCCCCGACCCCGTCGGCATCACCCTGCAGACGGAGGTCCTCAAGGACTGGGTGCGCTGACCCAAGAGGAACACGAGGGCCCCGCCGCCCCGATGGGGGACGGCGGGGCCCTGTCGCGCATTCAGCAGCAGCGGAAGCCCTCGCGGGGGTCCGCTTCGCGGGCGTCCGTGCGGGCCCGCTCGAAGGCGCGGCGGGTCATGACCTCGGCCTCGGGGTCGTGGGAGCGGGCGTGGGCGACGTAGCGGTCGTACGCGGCCTCGCCGGAGAACTCCCGGACGAAGTGACGGGCCTTCGCCAGCGCCCCCCGGACCGCGCCGCTCATGCGACCGGGTCCTTCACGCGGCCGCCGCCGCTGTCCAGGCCGGCCGCCGCGAGCTCGGCCTTCTCCTCGGCCGAGGCGATCAGCCCCGCCGGGGCGATGATCTTCGACTCGCTCCACGGGACCTCGGACAGGCTGACCGAGCCGGGGTCGGAGACGGCCTTGAAGCAGGTGCGGGCCGCGTCCAGCAGGACGATGATGATCAGGGCCGCGAAGAGGGCCGACAGGACCCCGTCGACCGTGGCGTTGGTGACCACGGTGTGCATCTCGTCCATGGTCTTGGCGGGCGGCAGCACCTTCCCGGAGTCGATGCCGGTCTGGTACTTGTCGCGCTGCGCGAAGAAGCCGATCTTCACGTCGTCGGAGAAGACCTTCTGGTAGCTCGCGGTGAGGGTGACGGCCACGTCCCAGGCCAGCGGAACGGCCGTGACCCAGGCCCACTTGAGCCGGCCCGACTTGACCAGCAGCGTGGTGCAGACGGCAAGGGCGACCGCCGCGAGCAGCTGGTTCGCGATGCCGAACAGCGGGAAGAGCTGGTTGATGCCGCCCAGCGGGTCCTTGACGCCGACCCACAGGAAGTAGCCCCAGCCGCCGACGACGACCGCGCTGGCCAGCCAGACGCCCGGCTTCCAGCTGACGTCGCGGAAGGACTTGTGCACGTTGCCCAGGGTGTCCTGGAGCATGAAGCGGCCGACGCGGGTGCCCGCGTCCACCGTCGTCAGGATGAACAGGGCCTCGAACATGATGGCGAAGTGGTACCAGAACGCCTTCATCCCGGCCCCGCCGACCACGGCGGAGAAGATTTCCGACATCCCGAGCGCGAACGTCGGCGCGCCGCCCGTACGGGACAGCAGGGTGGTCTCCTCGACGTCCTTGGCGGCCTGCGCGAGGGCCTCCGGGGAGATGGCGAAGCCGAAGTGGCCGACCGCCGCGGAGGCGGACTGGACGGTGGTGCCGATGACCCCGGCGGGGGAGTTGACGCCGAAGAACAGGCCGGGCTCGATGATGGACGCGGCGATCACGGCCATGACGGCGACGAAGGACTCGGTGAGCATCGCGCCGTAGCCGATGACCCGGATCTGGGTCTCCTTCTGGATCATCTTCGGGGTGGTGCCCGAGGCGACCAGCGAGTGGAAGCCGGACAGGGCCCCGCAGGCGATGGTGATGAACACGAAGGGGAACATCGAGCCGGCGAAGACGGGGCCGTCGCCGCGCGTGGCGAAGTCGGTCACCGCGGGCATCTTCAGCGTCGGCATCGCGACGACCACGCCGATCGCCATCAGCGCGATCGTGCCGACCTTCATGAAGGTGGACAGGTAGTCGCGCGGGGCGAGCAGCAGCCACACCGGCAGGACCGAGGCGAAGAAGCCGTACCCGATCATCCAGAGGACCAGGGTCTCCTTGTCCAGGGTGAAGAAGTCGGCCCAGGAGGACTCGGCGACCCAGCCGCCCGCCACGATCGCCAGGAGCAGCAGCGCGACGCCGACGACGGAGACCTCGGTGACCCGGCCCGGGCGCAGCCAGCGCAGGTAGACGCCCATGAAGAGGGCGATCGGGATGGTCATGCCGATGGAGAAGACGCCCCAGGGGGAGTGCCCCAGCGCGTTGACGATGACCAGGCCGAGCACCGCCAGCAGGATGATCATGATGGTGAACACGGCGAGCAGGGCGGCGGCGCCGCCGACGGGGCCGATCTCGTCCCGGGCCATCTGGCCGAGCGAACGGCCGTCGCGCCGGGTGGAGAAGAACAGCGTCACCATGTCCTGGACGGCGCCGGCGAAGATGACGCCCGCGACGATCCAGATGGTGCCCGGCAGGTAGCCCATCTGCGCGGCGAGCACCGGGCCGACGAGCGGGCCGGCGCCGGCGACGGCGGCGAAGTGGTGGCCGAAGAGCACGCGCCGGTCGGTGGGGTGGAAGTCGACACCGTTGTCGAGGCGTTCGGCCGGGGTCGCCCGGGTCTTGTCCAGCTTCAGCACGCGGTTCGCGATGAACCGCGCGTAGAAGCGGTAGCCGATGGCGTACGAGCCCAGCGCGGCGGCGAGCAGCCAGGCCGCCGAGATCTCCTCACCCCGCGAGAGCGCCAGCACGCCCCAGCCGACGGCCCCGACGAGGCCCACGAGCACCCATAGGGCGATGGACTGCGGGGTGGTTCTCGCCGTCGGCGTCCGCTGTGTCCCTGTTGCTCCCGGTTCCGACATGATCCTCGTCCCCTCGTTGATCATCTGCGTAAGCGCACGGAATCTACGGGGGGTTACCGGTGGACGTAAGCCCCCGTCCGTATAGCGGTACGAGCGTCCACCGGGGTCCGAAGGGTCGTCAACAGGTGATCACACAGCAGGTCGCCGGAGACGGGCAACGAACTTATAACGGTCGCCGCGATATACCGATCGCACCCATTCGACCGGTTCACCATCGGCGTCCAGTGAGTGCCGTGAGAGCATCAGCATCGGCAGGCCCACGTCCGTGCCGAGCAGTCCGGCCTCGCGCGGTGTGGCCAGGGAGGTCTCGATGGTCTCCTCGGCCTCCGCGAGCCGGACGTCGTACACCTCGGCGAGGGCCGTGTAGAGGGAGGTGTACTTGGCCAGCGAACGGCGCAGCGCGGGGAAGCGCTTGGCGGACAGGTGCGTGGTCTCGATGGCCATCGGCTCGCCGCTGGCCAGGCGCAGCCGCTCGATGCGCAGGACCCGTCCGCCGGTGGTGATCTTGAGCAGTCCGGCGAGGGTGTCGTCGGCGGTCACGTAGCCGATGTCGAGCAGCTGGGAGGTCGGCTCCAGGCCCTGGGCGCGCATGTCCTCGGTGTAGGAGGAGAGTTGCAGCGGCTGGGAGACCTTGGGCTTGGCGACGAAGGTGCCCTTGCCCTGGATGCGTTCCAGCCGGCCCTCGACGACGAGCTCCTGAAGGGCCTGCCGGACGGTGGTCCGGGAGGTGTCGAACTCGGCCGCGAGCGTCCGCTCCGGCGGCACCGGGGTGCCGGGGGGCAGTGTTTCGGTCATGTCGAGCAAGTGCCGCTTGAGTCGGTAGTACTTGGGCACACGCGCCGTTCGAGTGGCTGGCCCGCCCTCCGGCTCCGTGGTCGCCCCTTCGGTGGACATCGCCGCCCGCCTTCCCGACTCCAGTTTCGCTGCCGTCACCGGCTCCTCCGATATGTGCGGTCACATGGTGACACGGGCGGGAGGGCAGGCCTCCTCCCTCCCCCAGGTGTCGGTCCGATAACGGACCGAGCACCCGCTCATTAGACCCTTGACACCCCTAAAGGTCTAGGCCAAGCTCCCCGTACTGGTCTACACCAATATGGATCAGATCCCGGCCCCACGGGCAGTACTTGGTACGTACGTCACCGCGGCGGGCGAGGGAAGGTGCACAGCAGCAGCATCCCTGAGGAGGGTGGCGTGAAGCGCAAGCTCATTGCGGCGGTCGGTGTCGTGGGCATGATGGTCGGTGTCGCGGCATGCGGCAACGGCGGCGACGACAAGCCGAAGTCCGACGCGTCGGGTGGCGCCAAGGAGATCACCGTCTGGGTGATGGACGGATCCGCCCCGAAGGCCTGGATCGAGCAGGTCAACAAGGAGTTCTCGGCCAAGCACCCCGGTGTGACGGTGAAGGTCGAGGAGCAGAAGTGGACCGGCATCCAGGAGAAGGTCACCACGGCCCTCTCCGAGAACACCCCGCCGGACGTCCTGGAGCTCGGCAACACCCAGACCGCCGGTTACGCGGTCACCGGCGGCCTCGCCGACCTCACCAAGGACAAGGCCCAGCTCGGCGCCGACGCCTGGCAGAAGAGCATGCTCGCCTCCGCCGAGGTCGACGGCAAGCTGTACTCCGCCCCCTGGTACGCCGCCAACCGCGTCGTCGTCTACGACAAGAAGGCCTACGAGAAGGCCGGCGTCACCCCGCCGAAGACCCGCGACGAGTGGATCGCCGGCCTGGAGAAGCTCAAGGCCGCCGACCCCTCCGCCCAGCCGATCTACCTCCCCGGCCAGAGCTGGTACGTCCTCGCCGGCTTCGTCTGGGACGAGGGCGGCGACCTCGCCGTCAAGGACGGCGGCAAGTGGAAGGGCCAGCTCTCCACCCCGCAGGCCGCCGCCGCCATGGACTTCTACAAGAAGCTCCAGTCCTACTCCACGGCCCCCAAGGACAAGGACGAGGCCACCCCGCAGCAGTCCACCGACATCGTCCCCAAGGGCGGCGTCTCCTCCTGGATCGGTCTCGGCTGGGAGGCCGGCGGTGCCGAGAAGGCCCTGAAGGACGCGGGCAAGGACGCCGACTTCGGCTACTTCCCGATCCCGGGCAAGACGGCCGACAAGTCCGGCACCGTCTTCCTCGGCGGCTCCAACCTCGCGGTGGCCGAGCGCTCCAAGAACAAGGAGCTCGCCAAGGAGTGGCTGGCCCTCGCCACCGGCAAGGACCAGATGACCAAGTACGCCGCCGAGGTCAAGGGTGCCCTGCTCCCCAACCAGGTCGGCGCCAACTTCACCCCGGCCCCCGGCTCCTTCGCCGAGGCCATGGCCAAGGCCGGCCTCAACGGCAAGATCACCCCGGTGACCGCGGGCTGGGCGAACGTCGAGACCGAGCCGAACCCCATCAAGGAGTTCATGACCAAGGTCCTGAAGGGTGAGGACGCCGCCAAGGCGGGCGCGGACGCGGACAAGGAAATCGCGAACCGCATCAACAAGTAACAGCCCCGCCCCGCAGGACCCGCACGACCCAGCAGTGTGAACGCACCGGGGGGTGCGGCAGGCCCCGTCCGCCTGCCGCGCCCCCGGTCGCGCATTTGACTCCACAGTCAACCGCGAGGAAGCCAAGCCATGACCGTGCACTCCCAGGGAGCGACGACCAGCGCTCCACAGGACGCACCACAGAAGTCCGCCGGACGGCCGGAGGCGCACAGCCCCGCAGCCGGCCCCCGTCCCGCCCCTCCTCGCGGGGGCAGAAAGCGGCTCCCCTCGGGGTGGCTGCCGTACCTGCTGGTGCTGCCGGCCGTGGCCAGCATGGCCCTCCTGCTGCTGTACCCGCTGATCAAGAACGTGATCCTGTCCTTCCAGGACATCAACAAGATCGAGTTCATCCAGCGGAAGTACCCCTTCGCGGGGTTCGCCAACTACACCCAGCTCCTCGGTGATTCCGCCTTCTGGACCGTCGTCGTCCGCAGCTTCCTCTTCACCTTCGCCAACGTCGTGCTGATCATGGTGATCGGCAGCCTCATCGGGATCCTGCTCAACCGGCTCGGCACGTGGATGCGCCTGGTCCTGTCGATGGCCCTGGTGATGGCCTGGGCCATGCCGATCGTCGCCTCCGTCCAGGTCTTCTCCTGGCTGTTCGACGAGCAGTTCGGCGTCATGAACTGGCTCATGCGCACCCTCGGCTTCTCCGGCTACGAGCAGCACAACTGGTTCGAGACCGGCCTGTCCACCCTGACGATCGTCACGCTCCTGGTGGTCTGGGGCTCCATCCCCTTCGTCGCCCTCAACATGTACGCCGGCCTCACCACCGTCGGCGCCGAGCTGTACGAGGCCGCCCGCATGGACGGCGCCAACGGCTGGCAGACCTTCTGGAAGGTCGTCTTCCCCAACCTGAAGCCCTTCTTCCTCGTCACCACCTTCCTTGAGGTGATCTGGGTCTTCAAGGCCTTCACCCAGGTCTACGCGATGAACAAGGGCGGCCCGGACCGCGCCTCCGAGATCCTCCCGGTCTTCGCCTACGTCGAGGGCCAGAGCCAGTTCCACTACGGCCTCGCCGCGGCCATCTCCGTCCTGACGATCCTGATCCTGCTGGTCGTCATGTCCTTCTACTTCCGCCTGATCCTGAAGCAGGAGGAGGAGCAGTGAGCACCACCACCGCCCCGGACAAGCCCGCGCAGCAGCTGCGCACCCGCCGGCCGCTGCGGCCCGCGACCGTCGCCAAGAACCTCGGCGCGCTGCTCCTGGCCCTGGTCTTCGTCTTCCCGGTCTACTGGATGTTCTCCTCGGCCCTCAAGCCGAACAGCGAGATCCTCACCAAGGACCCGGTCTTCGTCTTCACCCCGACGCTGGACAACTTCACCAAGGCCACCGGCGTCGAGAACTTCTGGACCTACGTCACCAACAGCCTCGTCGTCACCGTCGGCGCCGTGCTGCTCGCCCTGCTGGTGGCCCTCGCCGCGAGCTTCGCGATCGCCCGCATGAAGTTCAAGGGCCGCAAGGGCCTCGTCCTCGGCGTGATGATGGCCCAGATGGCCCCCTGGGAGGTCATGGTCATCGCGATGTACATGATCGTCCGCGACGCCGAGATGCTGAACAGCATCGGCGTGCTCACCGCGGTCTACTTCGTGATGGTCCTCCCCTTCACCATCTGGACCCTGCGCGGCTTCATCGCCGCCGTCCCGGTGACCCTGGAGGAGGCCGCCCAGATCGACGGCTGCACCCGCGGCCAGGCCTTCCGCAAGGTGATCTTCCCGCTGCTCGCCCCGGGCCTGATGTCCACCTCGCTCTTCGGGTTCATCACCGCCTGGAACGAGTTCGCGATGGTCCTGATCCTCAACAAGGACAAGACCGCCCAGACCCTGCCGCTGTGGCTGACCCAGTTCAAGACCGCCTTCGGCAACGACTGGGGCGCCACCATGGCCGCGTCCTCGATCTTCGCGATCCCCGTCCTGGTGATCTTCATCTTCCTCCAGCGCAAGGCCGTCGGCGGCATGACCGCCGGCGCCGTGAAGGGATAACGGCCGTGACGATCCTTGCGCACCACACGACTGCGTCCGATGAGAACGACCGGCTGACCCGCGACGCCCTCGCGGTCCTCCAGCCCGGCTTCGAGGGCACCACCGCCCCCTCCTGGCTGCTGCGCCAGGTCGGCCAGGGCCTCACCGCCGTCGGCCTGTTCGGGCGCAACATCGCCTCGCCCGAGCAGCTCGCCGCGCTGACCGCGCAGCTGCGCCGCGAGCGCGACGACGTCCTCGTCGCCATCGACGAGGAGGGCGGCGACGTCACCCGCCTGGAGGTCCGGGGTGGTTCGTCCTTCCCCGGCAACCTCGCGCTCGGCGCCGTCGACGACACGGAGCTCACCCGCGAGGTCGCCCGCGAGCTGGGCCGCCGCCTCGCCGAGTGCGGGGTCAACCTCAACTGGGCCCCGTCCGCCGACGTCAACTCCAACCCGGACAACCCCGTCATCGGGGTGCGCTCCTTCGGCGCCGACACCCACCTCGCCGCCCGCCACACGGCCGCGTACGTCGAGGGCCTCCAGGCCGCCGGTGTCGCCGCCTGCACCAAGCACTTCCCGGGCCACGGCGACACCAACGTCGACTCCCACCACGCGCTGCCCCGCATCGACGTGGACCTGGACACCCTCCAGGCCCGCGAACTGGTCCCGTTCAAGGCGGCCATCGAGGCCGGCACCAAGGCCGTCATGAGCGCCCACATCCTGGTGCCCGTCCTCGACCCGACCCGCCCCGCCACCCTCAGCCCGCAGATCCTCACCGGTCTGCTGCGCAAGGAACTCGGCTACGAGGGCCTCATCGTCACCGACGGGATGGAGATGAACGCCATCGCCGGGACGTACGGCATCGAACGCGGCTCGGTGCTGGCCATCGCGGCCGGCGCCGACGCCATCTGCGTCGGCGGGGGCCTCGCCGACGAGGCGACCGTGCTGCGTCTGCGCGACGCGCTGGTCGCCGCCGTCCGCGAGGGCACGCTGCCCGAGGAGCGGCTCGCCGACGCCGCCGACCGGGTACGGGCCCTCGCCGGATGGACCCTCCGGGCCCGGCCGGACGCGCAGCCGGAGGGGAGCCGCGCGTCCGGCATCGGCCTGGAGGCGGCCCGCCGCGCGCTCGCGGTGTCGGGCACCCCGGCCCCCGTGGCCGCCCCGTACGTCGCCACGCTCGCACCCGTCGCGAACATCGCGGTCGGCGACGAGACCCCCTGGGGGGTGGCCGCCGAGCTGGCCGCCCTCGTCCCGGGGACCGTCTCGGGCGTCTACCCCGAGGGTTCGGCCGCCGGGGACGTGCTGGCGGCCGCGGGGGAGCGCACGGTCGTGGCGGTGGTCCGCGACGCGCACCGGCACCCGTGGATGACCGAGGCGCTGGACGCCCTGGTCGCCGCGCGGCCGGACACCGTGGTCGTGGAGATGGGCCTGCCGCGCGCCGAGCCGCGCGGGTCCTTCCACATCGCCACGCACGGCGCCTCCCGGGTCTGCGGGCGGGCCGCGGCCGAGGTGATCGCCGGGACCCGTTAGTCCACCGGGTACGGGAAAGGGCCGGGCCCCCGAGGAGGGGGGCCCGGCCCTTTCCCGTCGTCTACAGGCCCTGCCAGGCGGGCTTCTCGGCGTAGGTGTGGCGGAAGTAGTCGGCCAGCTTCAGCTTGGAGGCGGCGGCCTCGTCCACGACGACGGTCGCGTGCCGGTGCAGCTGGAGCGCGGAGGCCGGGACCAGCGCGGACAGCGGGCCCTCGACGGTCTGGGCGACGGCCTCGGCCTTGCCCTCGCCGGTGGCCAGCAGGACGAGGTGGCGGGCGTCGAGGATGGTGCCGATGCCCTGGGTGATGACGTGGTGCGGCACCTGGTCCAGGTCGTCCTCGAAGAACCGCGCGTTGTCCACGCGGGTCTGCTCCGTGAGCGTCTTGATCCGGGTGCGGGAGGCCAGCGAGGAGCAGGGCTCGTTGAAGCCGATGTGGCCGTCGGTGCCGATGCCCAGCAGCTGGAGGTCCACCCCGCCGGCGTCGGCGAGGGCCTGGTCGTACGCCTCGCAGGCCGCCTGGACGTCGGCGGCGGAGCCGTCGGGGCCCATGAAGGAGTCCTCGGTCAGGCCGAGGGGCTCGACGACCTCGCGCAGGACGACCGCGCGGTAGGACTCCGGGTGCCCGGCCGGCAGGCCGACGTACTCGTCGAGCTGGCATATCCGGGCCCGGGAGGCGTCGACCTCGGCGGCCTTCACCTTGGCGGCGAGGGCCTCGTAGACGGGCAGCGGGGTAGAGCCGGTCGCCACGCCCAGCAGGGCGTCGGGCTTGCGGCGGAGCAGGGCGGCCATGGCCTCCGCGATGAGCTCGCCGCCTGCCTTGGCGTCCGGGACGATGACAACTTCCACGCGGGGCCTGCCGATCTGAGAGGTGTGGGCACTTGTGGTATAGACCAATCTAGCAGAGCGGGCCCGCCCCCGGGGGCCCTCCGCCACATCCGCCGTCCCTCCATCGTCCCGCCGTTCACGGCGCCCCGCCCGGCCGGCTACATCAGCGACAGCTGGAGGCCGCCCGTGGCGTCCAGGTGCTGGCCCGTGACCCAGCGGGAGTCCGGGGAGGCCAGGAAGGCCACCACGTCGGCCACCTCCTCCGCCGTGCCCACCCGGTGGAAGACGGACCGCGAGGCGGCGTGGGCCCGGGCCGCGGGGTCGGCCAGCCAGGCCGCGTTCAGCTCGGTCTCCGTGATGCCGGGGCCCACCGAGTTCACGGTGATCCCGCGCGGCGCCAGCGCGGCGGCCAGGGACACGGTCAGCGCGTTCACCGCGCCCTTCGCCATGATCGTGGCGAGGATCGCCGGCAGCGCGATGTCCGGGGTGCCGGTGACGTTGACGATCCGGCCCCCGTCCGCGAGCCGCTCCAGCCCGTGCTTGATCACGAAGAAGGGCGCCCGGGCGTTGAGCGCCTGGACCCGCTCGAAGGTCTCCTCGTCCGTCTCGGCGATGCCCGCGAAGGTCGCCGCCCCGGCGTTGTTGACGAGGACGTCCACGCGCTCGGTGTGGGCCGGGTGGGCCGCGTACGCCGCCCAGAGGGCCTCGGCGTCCCCCGGCACCCCGAGCTCCGCCCCGATCGCGAAGGCCCGCCCGCCCGCCGCCTCGATCGCCGCGACGGTCTCCTTCGCCGCCGCCTCGTTGCGCCCGTAGTGCACGGCGACCAGGGCCCCGTCGCGCGCCAGCCGCTGCGCCACGGCCCGCCCGATGCCCCGGCTGCCGCCCGTGACCAGTGCCGTCTTCCCCTTGAGCACGCCCATGACGCGCCCCCCCCTCATTCGCTAGTGGTCGCTACAGAAAGGACCGTATCAGATTCCCTAGCGAGCGCTATAGAATCGTCCGCATGGTGACAGGACAGCGCGGCAGGCCCCGCTCCTTCGACCGGGACGCCGCCCTCGACAAGGCGATGCTGACCTTCTGGGAGCACGGCTACGAAGCCACGTCCATCGCCGACCTCACCCGCACCCTGGGCATCGGCGCGCCGAGCCTCTACGCGGCCTTCGGCGACAAGCGCAAGCTCTTCGACGAGGTCGTGGTGGTCTACGGCAGCCGCTACGGGGACTTCGCCTCCGTCGCGCTGGGCGAGGAGCCCACCGCCGGCGCGGCCATGGCCCGGATCCTGCGCGAGGCGGCCGAGATCTACACCGACCCCGCCCACCCCCCGGGCTGCATGGTGATCAGCGCGGCCGCCAACACCACCTCGAAGGAGGTGGCCCAGGCCCTGCGCGAACGCCGCCTGGCCACCCTGGCCCTGTTCGAGACCCGGATCAGGGCCGACATCGCGAGCGGGGTGCTGCCCGCGGACACGGACGCGCGGATGCTGGCCCGCTACGCGGGCGCGGTGCTCCAGGGCATGAGCCAGCAGTCGTGCGACGGGGCGACCCGGGAGGAGCTGGAGGCGGTGGCGGAGCGGGCCCTGCTGGCCTGGCCGGCGTGATCCGGCGCGCTCCGGGGTGGTACCGCGGGGGAATTCCGCACCCGCGCCGCATTTCCTCTGGGCCACGGTGCAGGACGGGACCCTCAGCCCGTCCGGCACCGTAGCCCGGAGTACTTACGGCCGTCAGGTGTGCGGTTCCCGGCGGCCGGTTGGAGGCGCCTCGCGCGGTCAGGGCAGAACGCGCGGCCACCTCGATCCGTCCTCCTGTGCGGGGAGGGCGGAAGCTTGGGTCAATTGTGGACTAGACCAATCTGTCCTGTCCATCCAAAGCGCGGGCCTACTGGCCCGTCACTTCCTCCAACAGTACGCGGAGTGTGCCCTTCCTGGATACTCCCGAGTACTTGTCGTGGGGAAAGTCATCCCCGTACCCGGGGTACGCTCGCAAGGTGCCCTCCATGAACGATCTCGTACGCCAGCACACCGCTCTCGGTGAAACCGACCTGGAGTGGCTGCACCTGCTGGTCTCGGAGTGGCAGCTGCTCTCCGACCTCTCCTTCGCCGACCTCGTCCTCTGGGTCCCCACCCTCGACGGCAGCCGCTACGTCTCCGTCGCGCAGATGCGGCCGAACACCGGCCCCACCTCGTACCAGGACGACATGGTCGGCCACCTCGTCCCGCGCGGCCGGCGCCCGCTGCTCGACGCCGCCCTCGACGAGGGGCGGATCGTGCGCGAGGGCGACCCGGAGTGGCGCGAGGAGGTGCCGGTCCGCGTCGAGTCGATCCCCGTCCGCCGCGAGGGCCGGGTCCTGGGCGTGATCGCGCGCAACACCAACCTGCTCACGGTCCGTACACCGAGCCGGCTGGAGCTGACCTACCTCCAGTCCGCCTCCGACCTCGCGCAGATGATCGCCGCGGGCTCCTTCCCGTTCCCCGGCCAGCAGGTCGACATGGACGCCTCCCCGCGCGTCGGCGACGGCCTCATGCGCCTCGACGCCGACGGTGTGGTGACGTACGCGTCCCCCAACGCGCTCTCCGCCTACCACCGGCTCGGCCTCGCCGCCGACCTGGTCGGCCAGCACCTCGGCACCACCACCGCCGAACTCGCCCCGTCCCGGGGCCCGGTGGACGAGGCGCTCGTCAAGCTCGCCAGCGGTTGGGCCCCCCGCGAGACCGAGGTCGAGGGCAACGGCGGGGTCATCCAGCTCCGCGCGATCCCGCTCAAGCCGAAGGGCACCCGGATCGGCTCGCTGGTCCTGTGCCGCGACGTCACCGAACTGCGCCGTCGCGAACGTGAACTGATCACCAAGGACGCCACCATCCGGGAGATCCACCACCGGGTGAAGAACAACCTCCAGACGGTGGCCGCGCTGCTGCGGCTCCAGGCCCGCCGGATGGACTCGGAGAGCGGCCGCGAGGCGCTCAACGAGGCGGTGCGGCGCGTCGGTTCGATCGCGATCGTGCATGAGACGCTCTCTCAGAACCTGGACGAGCGGGTCGAGTTCGACGAGATCGCCGACCGGGTCATCGCGATGGTCGCGGAGATCTCGCCGGGCAAGGTGCAGTGCCGGCGCGTCGGCCGGTTCGGGATCCTGGACGCGGAGGTGGCCACGCCGCTGTCGATGGTGCTGACCGAGATCCTCCAGAACGCCCTGGAGCACGCCTTCACCCAGGGGGAGGGCGGCACCGTGGAGGTGACCGCCGCCCGCAGCGGATCGGGTCGCACCGACGGCCGCCTGCTGATCACGATCCTCGACGACGGCTGCGGCCTGCCCGAGGGCTTCGACCCGCAGAAGGCCGGCAACCTCGGGCTGCAAATCGTCCGCACCCTCGTGGAGGGGGAGCTCGGCGGCACCTTCGACATGGTCCGCGCCGCACCGCACGGCACCAAGGTCGTCCTGGACGTTCCCGTCAGCTCGCAGAAGTGACCGTACCCGGCCGTCACTGAGGGTGACGGGCGGGTACGGGAAAAGCACTGAGCCCCGGACCCGGGCCCTCCCAGCGGTAGCTGGGGGAGGCCGGTCCGGGGCTCAAGAGCACGTTGCTGAGCGCTATATGGGTACTACGCGCTGCGCGTCGAGGCTCGAAAGTCGATATCAGGCGCTGGCGTTGCGCGCCCGGTTGCGAGCGGCGCGGCGCTTCATGGCGCGGCGCTCGTCCTCGCTCAGACCGCCCCAGACACCGGAGTCCTGGCCGGACTCAAGCGCCCACTGCAGGCACTGCTCCATGACGGGGCAACGGCGGCAGACGGCCTTGGCTTCCTCGATCTGCAGCAGCGCAGGACCGGTGTTGCCGATGGGGAAGAAGAGCTCGGGGTCTTCCTCGCGGCAAACGGCGTTGTGACGCCAGTCCATGGCTGCTCCATCTCCTTGTATTGCGGGCAGGTTGCTTGTGAATGTGAACGCTTTCACGAATCCCCCCGTGAGGGAAGGGCCGACGCCCAGTTGGCCTGGTGCGGTCCAAGATTCGTGGTGGGGTTCTGGCGCTCTGTGTGGGTGCCGGGTTCTGCGGGCTGTCCCGATCGCCATGTAGAGATTCGCAAACCTCGGACGGGGATACAACCCCTTCCGGAAAGTTTTTTTGGATTCGTCGGTGTCGACTAGGTCACAGCCCTAGTTCCTAGGGGTGGACCGGCGTGTAAACGTTCGACTGAAAGGACTTTGGGCTCTTCTACTCACACAATCACACGCAGTGCACGGCGAACGCCTGTGAACCGAACGCTGGTGCGCACTCCCAGATGATCGCCGTCCATCTGGAAAGGGAGGGGAACCTTCGAATGCAAGGTGAAGTCGGTCAGATCGTGCAGAGACAGCGCGTGCTTGCCGTGCGGACCGCGCTCAGGAGTCGAGGTCAGGAGCTGTGTCGCGTACCGCGCGACCGCCGGAGTTGACAAACGGTCCAGAGCCAATACGTCAAGCGCGGTATCGAACGAGGCATCGGGAGAGGCGTACAGCGGCCGATTTCCCAGATACGTCCACGGAGAGGTGTTGCAGACTATCGACAGCACCAGATCCCTCACCGGATCCGCACCCGGCTGCTCCAGCGTGATCGTCCCGTGCCGGCGGTTGGGCTCCTCCCAGAACTGCCGCATCAGCTGTCGTACATACAGGGCGTGCGTCGAACGTTTGCCGCGCTCCCGCTGCTGCTCGACCCGCCCCACCACGCCCGCGTCGAAACCGAAACCCGCGCAGAACGTGAACCAGCGCGACGGGACCCCCTCGTCCTCCGTCCCCGGCACCCCCGCGGCCAGCCCCAGGCCCACCGTCCGCTCGCGCCGCTCCCGCAGCGCGTCCAGCAGGGCACCGGTCGCCTCGACCGAATCGTTCGGCAGCCCCAGCGCACGGGCGAACACGTTCGTGGAACCGCCCGGCACCACCGCCAGCCGCGGCAGGTTCTCCGGATCTGGGCCGTCGTGCAGGAGACCGTTCACCACCTCGTTGACGGTGCCGTCGCCGCCCAGCGCCACCACGAGGTCCAGCCCCTCGTGCGCGGCCTTGCGCCCCAGGTCCCGGGCGTGTCCCCGGTACTCCGTGGTCACCGCCTCCAGCTTCATCTCGCTGGCCAGGGCGTGCGTCAGGACGTCGCGCGTGCGCGCACTGGTGGTCGTCGCTGCTGGGTTGGCCACGAGAAGTGCACGCATGGTCGCCAGACTACCCACCCCCGCGCACCCGTCCCCTACCGACCGTCCCCGTCCGGGCCGGGGCCCCCGCGGCTACCCTGCTGGGGTGAGCAAGAAGCCGAGCCCCCGCACCCCCGCCGCCTCCACCACCGGTCCCGCGCCCACCGCCGGCTCCGCAGCCGCGGAGCCGAAGGCGCTGCCCGGCCGGCTGACCGCCGCCGCCGTACTGACCGCGCTGGAGGGCCTCGCCCTCGCCGGACTCGGTGTCTACATGCTGTTCGTCGGCATCGCCGGCCACCCCGACTCCCCGCAGCAGGCCGAGACCGGGGGAGTGACCCTGCTCGCCCTCGCCGCGCTCCCGCTGATCGCGGCGCGCGGACTGCGCCTGGGCCGCCGCTGGAGCCGCGGCCCCGCGCTGATCACCCAGCTGATGGCCCTCCCCGTCGCCTGGACCCTGTGGACCACCGGCGGGGCGATGACCGTCGCCGCCGTGGCCCTGGCCCTGGCGGCGGTGGCCGTCGTCGCGCTCCTGGTCAACCCGACGGCGACCGAGGCGCTGGGCATCGGACCTGTGGACCAGGCCCGATAACCCCTTCACCCGTTCTCCGTCACTCCTCCACGAGGAGCTTGTCGCGCAGCTGCGCCAGCGTGCGCGCCAGCAGCCGGGAGACGTGCATCTGCGAGATGCCCACCTCCTGGGCGATCTGCGACTGGGTCATGTTCCCGAAGAAACGCAGCAGCAGGATCCGCTTCTCCCGCGGCGGCAGCCCCTCCAGCAGCGGCTTCAGCGACTCGCGGTACTCGACGCCCTCCAGCGCCTCGTCCTCCGAGCCCAGGGTGTCCGCCACCGCCGGCGACTCGTCGTCCGTGTCCGGCACGTCCAGCGACAGCGTGCTGTAGGCATTGGCCGATTCCAGCCCCTCCAGCACCTCCTCCTCGGAGATCCCCAGCCGCTCGGCCAGCTCGTGGACCGTGGGGGAGCGGCCGTGCTGCTGCGACAGCTCCGCCGTGGCCGTGGTCAGCGAGAGCCGCAGCTCCTGCAGGCGCCGCGGCACCCGCACCGCCCAGCCCTTGTCGCGGAAGTGCCGCTTGATCTCCCCGACCACCGTGGGAGTGGCGTACGTCGAGAACTCCACCCCCCGGTCCGGGTCGAACCGGTCCACCGACTTGATCAGGCCGATCGTCGCCACCTGCGTCAGGTCGTCCAGCGGCTCGCCCCGGTTGCGGAACCGCCGCGCCAGGTGCTCGACCAGCGGCAGGTGCATCCGCACCAGCCGGTTGCGCAGCTCCGCCCGCTCCGGCGACCCCTCCGGCAGCTCGCGCAGCTCGAAGAACAGGGCCCGCGCGCCACTGCGGTCGCGCGGATCCGGCACCGCCACGTGCACCTCGTCCGACAGCTCCGGGGCCGGGGCCTCCGGTGGCTGTGGTTGGTCGTGCTGGTTGTCGCTCATAGGGCCCGCCCGTCGCTCCGCCGAGTCCAAAAAGCCGTCTTCCGCATCCGCGTCAGCCGGGTGCGGCCGGGCGTGGTGCTGCTCCGGGATGCCGCCGTCGACCTCGTGCCGTACCCGGGGCCGATCCCCGCCCCGCACCGGGATCTCCCCGCCGCTCACGCCGGGCCTGGCCCCGCGCCGCGCTGTTTGTAGAGGCTGATGCTCACCGTCCGGTTGTCCTCGACCGTCGCCTCGACCTTGCCGGCCAGCGCCGACAGCACGGTCCACGCGAACGTGTCCCGCTCCGGCGCGCGCCCGTCGGTGGTGGGCGCGGAGACGGTCACTTCCAGTGAATCGTCGATCAACCGGAAGACGCAGCTGAGGACGGAGCCGGGCACGGCCTGCTGGAGCAGGATCGCGCAGGCCTCGTCCACCGCGATGCGGAGGTCCTCGATCTCGTCGAGGGTGAAGTCCAACCGTGCCGCGAGACCGGCCGTGGCCGTCCGCAGCACCGACAGGTAGGCACCCGCAGCCGGCAGCCGGACTTCCACGAAGTCCTGGGTCCCGGGCTCGCCTGCGATCTGGGACACCCTCACCTCCAAGGTGGTACGAGCTCTGTTCGCCGGTGACGCTATCGCGATCCGGGCGATCGTGTCGCGGCACCCCTCATAGACGCCCCACGGCGCCCGCCGTGGAGCGACCGGGCCGACCCCAGCTCCGTGCAGTGACTGATGGTAAGCCCATGAGTACGCACAGTGGCTAGGGGTCTGCGGGCCCAATTCGGGGGAACCGGCGGAGGGTTGAACTACCCCGCTTCAGACGATCGAACCGTCGACAAAACACCACCGCCAGGTCTCGCCCGGTTCGAAGCTGCGCATCACCGGATGACCCGTCTCCTGGTGGTGCGCGGAGGCGTGCCGGTGGGGAGAGCTGTCACAACAGCCCACGTACCCGCACCCCAGACACATGCGCAGCTGGACCGGGTGGCTTCCGAGCACCTGACATTCCGGGCAGGTCAGCGCATGCGGGACGGGCTCGGGGCGCGGCAGTTCGGCAAGGTGGGTGCACTCGCTCATGATGGCCAGGTTACGGCCAGGGCGCGGGTGCGACATCGGCGACGACGGATGGGGATGGATCTTCGATGGAGGTATTGCCGCTGGTGGCGCTGGTGGCGGTGAGCGCCGCCGTCGCGGGGGCGGCCCGGCGTACGCCCGTGCCGGCGCCGCTGCTGCTGGTCGCCGTGGGACTCGTCGCGGCGTACGTGCCGGGGGTGCCCTCGTACGCCCTCGACCCGCACATCGTGCTGCCGCTGCTGCTCCCGCCGCTGCTGCACACGGCCGCGGTGGACAGCTCGTACCTGGACCTGCGGGCCAACCTGCGGCCGATCGCCCTGCTGTCGGTGGGGTACGTGCTGTTCGCGACGCTCGCGGTGGGCTGGGTGACGTACCTGGTCGTGCCCGGGGTCGCGCTGCCGGTGGCGCTGGTGCTGGGCGCGGTCGTGGCCCCGCCCGACGCGGTCGCGGCGACCGCCATCGCCCGCCGGCTGGGGCTGCCGAGCCGGGTGACGACCATCCTGCAGGGCGAGTCCCTGGTGAACGACGCCACCGCCATCACCGCCTACAAGGTGGCCCTGGCCGCCGCCGTCGGCACGAGCGCCGGCTGGGCCGGCGGGGTCGCCGAGTTCCTACTGGCCTCGGTGGGCGGGGTGGGCGTGGGCCTGCTGCTGATGGTCCCGATCCACCAGCTCAGGAAGCGGCTGCGCGAACCCCTGCTCCAGAACACCCTGTCCCTGCTGATCCCCTTCGTGGCGTACGCGGCGGCGGAACGGGTGCACGCCTCGGGCGTCCTGGCCGTGGTCGTGGTCGCGCTCTACCTGGGGCACCGGAACTGGCAGGTCGACTTCGCGACCCGGCTCCAGGAGGAGGCGGTGTGGAAGGTCGTCGCGTTCGTCCTGGAGTCGGTGGTCTTCGCCCTGATCGGCCTCCAGCTGCCGGTGGTCCTGAAGGGGCTGGGCGAGTACGAGGGCCTCGCGGCCGCCTGGTACGCGGTCGCGGTGTTCCTCGCGGTGGTCGGGACCCGGTTCATGTGGGTGTTCCCGGCGACCTTCGTGCCGAGGTGGGTGTCGGAGCGGATCCGCACGCGGGAGCCGGACACCGACTGGAAGTCCCCGGTGATCGTGGGATGGGCCGGGATGCGGGGGGTGGTCTCGCTGGCCATCGCCTTCTCCGTGCCGATGAGCGTGCCGCACCGCAACCTCATCCTGTTCCTCACCTTCACGACGGTGATCGGCACGCTGGTGGTGCAGGGCCTGACCCTCCCGCCGCTCATCCGGGCCCTGCGGCTGCCACGGCGGGACGCCCAGGCGGAGACCCTCGCGGAGGCCCAGGCCCAGAGCGAGGCCTCGCGCGCGGCGGAGGAACGCCTGGCGGAACTCCTGGAGGACCCCGCCAACAGCACCCTCCCGCCGCCCCTGGCGGACCGGCTGCGCACGGTCATGGAACGCCGGCGCAACGGGGTGTGGGAGCGGCTGGGGGAGGTCAACCCGGTGACGGGCGAGTCGGCGGACGACGTCTACCGGCGGCTGGCGCGGGAGATGATCGAAGCGGAACGCGAGGTCTTCGTCTCCCTGCGCGACCGCCGCCGCATCGACGACGAGATGCTCCGGGTACTGCTGCGCCGCCTGGACCTGGAGGAGGCGGCGGCGTACCGGGAGGAAACGGGGTGAGACCGCCCGGGGAGGCGGCGGGACCCTACGGGGCCCCCGTCACCACCGCGGCCAGAGTCGTGCCGCGGGGGAACGCGCCCGCTGCCGTCAGGGTGGTCAGGGCCCAGAGGAGCTTCGCCACGTAGATGCGCTCCACCGGGAGGCAGTGGCGGGACTCGAAGTCCGCGGCGAAGGACTCCAGGGGCTCGGGGACGCGGGCGTAGCCGCCGTGGTCGAAGCCCTCGGCCAGGGTCCAGGAGCCGACCGGGCCGCCGAAGGCCGCCGTCTGGAGGGAACGTATCTCCGCCTCCAGGAAGCCTCCCGCCAGGACCGGGACGCCCAGGGCGCGCTGGGCGGGGGACAGTCCCGCCGCCAGGCCGGCCAGGGTGCCGCCCGTGCCGCAGGCCACCGCCGCCACGTCGCAGGCGCCCGCGAGCTCCCGGCCCAGCTCCGCGCAGCCCGTGAGGGCGAGGGCGTTGCTGCCGCCCTCCGGGACCACGTACGCGTCCGGTGCCCCGGCGGCGGCCAGCAGGCGGGTCAGGACCTCCGGCTCCGCCTTGCGGCGGTACTCCGAGCGGGTGACGAAGCACAGCCGCATCCCGTCCGCGGCGCAGCGGGCCAGGGAGTCGTTGAGGGGGCGGCCCGCGAGCTCGTCGCCCCGGACGATGCCGACCGTCTCCAGGCCGAGCAGCCGCCCGGCGGCCGCCGTGGCCCGGAGGTGGTTGGAGTAGGCGCCGCCGAAGGTGACGAGTCGGCCGTGGCCCGCCTCCAGGGCCGCCCGGAGGTTGGGCGCGAGCTTGCGCCACTTGTTGCCGGGCAGCTCCGGGTGGACGAGGTCGTCCCGCTTGAGGAGGAGCCGTACCCCGTGCGCGGCGAAGCGTTCGTCGGCCGCCTCGACGAGGGGGGACGGCGGGCGTGGGCGCAGCTCGGGGTGGGTCACCAGGCCATTGTCACGTCCCGCGGCCGGTCACTTCAGGCGGTCCGCGATCCGGTCGCGGAGCCAGTCCATGGCGAAGCCCCTGGGGTCGATCTTGCCCGGCTGCCATTCGAGGTGGCCGATGACCGAGCGGGCGCCCCAGCCGTGGACGCGGCACAGGGCCGCCGCCGCGCGGGTGATGGCGTCGAGCTGGGCGGGGGGCCAGGGGTCGTGGCCGTCGCCGAGGTTCTCGCACTCGAAGCCGTAGAAGCGGCGGTTGCCGTCGGTGTCCGCCTGGTCGGCCGGGGGGAGGCGGCGTTCGGCGATGACGGCCGCCAGGACGTCGGAGTCGCCCGCGCCGGCGTGGTTGGCGCGGCCGTAGCCGACGAGGTGGACGCGGCCGTCCTTGGTGATGACCCCGTGGCAGAGCGGGCCGGGCAGGGCGCTGTCGCCGTCGCGGCAGAGCTCGACGGTGTAGGCGGAGCCGTGGGTGACGGTGTGGTGGACCATCACTCCGTGCACGGGCCCCCAGGGACCCCTGTGGTTGCGGTTGTGCGTGCGCCAGTGGCCGACCTCGACGACGGTCAGGCCTTCGGCGCGCAGGGCGTTGAGGAAACGGTCCGCGGACATGGGTGCGGACATGGCCGCCTCCCTTACGGTACGTGCTCGGTTCGTTACGTACCGGTGTAGTGGAGGCGATCCTTCCGCGACTAGGGCGACTTTCGGCCAGCCGTCACGCCGCGGAGCCCACCGGGCCGGCGGCCGCCCAACCCCAGAGGTTGCCCAGAGGGGCGCAGAGTAGTCCCACCCGTTTGTGTAATGGTCCGACCGCATTGCGTGCTGAAAGGCTTCTCTACCGCAGAACATGGAGTGAGTGAAAGGCAAAGACATGTCGGTCCAGGCGGGCTCCGAATCCGAAGCCCAGACACCGCAGCGCAGTCTCGGCACCGCGGCCGCGCGGAACTTGGCCAGTACGACCAAGTCCGCCCCGCAGATGCAGGAGATCACCTCGCGGTGGCTCCTGAAGATGCTCCCCTGGGTCTCGGTCCAAGGCGGCACCTACCGCCTCAACCGCCGCCTCAGCTACTCCGTCGGCAACGGCATCGTCGAGTTCGTCAAGACGGGCAGCCGGGTCCAGGTCATCCCCGCCGAACTCGGCGAGCTGGCCCTGCTGCGCGACTACACCGACGAGGAGGCCCTCACCGAACTCGCCGCCCGCTGCCGGCAGGTCGACTTCGAGGCCGGCCAGGAGCTCACCTCCTTCGGCAGCCCCGCCGACCAGGTCTTCCTCCTCGCCCACGGCCGCATCGAACAGATCGGACCCGGCCCCTACGGCGAGGACGCCGTGCTGCGCACCGTCGCCGACGGCGCCCACTTCGGCGAGGACGCCCTCACCGACGAAGAGGCCATCTGGGAGTACACGGCCCGCGCCGCCACCCCCGGCACCGCGCTCGTCCTGACCCGCCAGGACTTCCAGCTCCTCGCCGACCGCGTCCCCTCGCTCCGCGCGCACCTGGACACCGTGCGCACGCAGCCCGAGCGGCACGCCAACCCGTACGGCGAGGCCGCCATCGACCTCTCCGCCGGCCACCACGGCGAGGCCGTCCTGCCCGGCACCTTCGTCGACTACGAGGCCCGCCCCCGCGAGTACGAACTCTCCATTGCACAAACGGTCCTGCGCGTCCACACCCGCGTCGCCGACCTCTACAACCACCCGATGAACCAGACCGAGCAGCAGCTGCGGCTCACGGTCGAGGCGCTGCGGGAGCGCCAGGAGCACGAGATGCTCAACAACCCGGACTTCGGCCTGCTCCACAACGCCGACTACGACCAGCGCATCCAGCCCCACGACGGCGCGCCCACCCCCGACGACTTCGACGCGCTGCTCAGCATGCGCCGGGACTCGAACCTCTTCCTCGCCCACCCCAAGGCCATCGCCGCCTTCGGCCGCGAGTGCAACAAGCGCGGCCTCTACCCGGAGACCGTCGACGTCGCCGGGACCCGCGTGCCGGCCTGGCGGGGCGTGCCCATCTTCCCGTCCAACAAGATCCCGGTCAGCGACGCCCGGACGACGTCCATCCTCTGCATGCGCACCGGCGAGGAGAACCAGGGCGTGATCGGGCTCCACCAGCCCGGGATCCCGGACGAGATCGAGCCGAGCATGTCCGTGCGCTTCATGGGCATCAGTGAGCAGGCGATCATCTCCTACCTGGTCACCGCCTACTTCTCCGCCGCCGTGCTCGTCCCCGACGCGCTCGGCGTACTGGAGAACGTCGAGATCGGCCGCTGGCGCTGATGACCGCGAACGTCATCGCCGCGGGCGAGGGGCAGGAGGCGGCCGCCCTCCTGGAGAGCACGAGGGAAACGGTCGACCCGGAGCTCCGCCGGGCCGTCGAGAGCCTGCCCGCCCTCACGCGCCGGGTGGCGATGTACCACTTCGGCTGGGAGGACGCGGACGGCGGTCCGACCTCGGTCGGCGCCGGCAAGGCCATCCGCCCGGCCCTCGTCCTCGCCTCCGCGCGGGCCCTCGGCGGCCCGCAGGGCAGCTCGGAGTCGGCCGTTCGGGCGGCCGCCGCCGTGGAGCTGGCGCACAACTTCACGCTGCTGCACGACGACGTCATCGACAACGACGCCCGCCGCCGCGGACGCCCCACCGCCTGGACGGTCTTCGGGATCCCCGACGCCCTCCTCGCGGGCGACGCCATGATGGCCCTCGCCCTGCGGCTGCTCGCCGACGACCCGCACCCGGCCTCGGCGCGCGCCTCGGCTCGCCTCGCGACCTGCATCGTCGAGCTGTGCGCCGGACAGCAGGCGGACTGCGCCTTCGAGCGGCGCGCGTCCGTCTCGCTGGAGGAGTGCCTGGCCATGGCCACGGCCAAGACGGGCGCCCTCCTGGGCTGCGCCTGCGCGGTCGGCGCCCTGTACGCGGGGGCCGGGCCGGAGGAGGTCGAGGCGATGGACGCCTTCGGGCGGGAGGCGGGCCTGGCCTTCCAGCTGATCGACGACCTGATCGGCATCTGGGGCGACCCCGGGCACACCGGCAAGCCCGCCGGGGCCGACCTGCTCGCCCGCAAGAAGTCCCTCCCGGTCGTGGCGGCCCTCACCTCCGGCACCGGGGCCGGGGAGGAACTCGCCGCCCTGTACGCCGGTCCCATGACCGGGGACGACGACGTACGGCGGGCCGCCCGGGCCGTGGAACGGGCCGGCGGCCGCGACTGGGCGCAGGCCCACGCCGGCGACCGGATGGGCCGGGCGGTGCAGGAACTGTCCCGCGCGGTGCCGGACGTGGCCGCGGCGGGCGGACTGCTGGCGCTCGCGGAGTTCGTGACGCGCCGCACCCGGTAGGAGGCGGACGGGGGGAGGCCGGTTCCGGTGCCGCGGGGTGCCGGAACCGGCCTTTTCGCGCGCTGTCGCCAACTCTAGGATCACTCACGGTAGTTGACGCGTGAGTGAAGGGTGTGACCTGTGGTGCTGGAGATACGCCAGGCGGATCAGTCGGACCGGGACGCCGTCGCGCGCCTGCTGGACGAGGCCTTCCGCAGCGACCCGGTCAGCTCCTGGGTCTTCCCCGACCCCGCGCACCGCGCCGCCGTCCACGGCCGGTTCCTCGGGGTGTTCGTGGACGTCGCGCTGGCCGAGGGCCGGATCGACCTCGCCGCGGACGGCTCGGCGGCCGCGCTGTGGCTGCGGATCCCGGCCGGCGAGCCGGAGGGCGAGGACGAGGTCCCCGCGCGGATGCGCGCGGTGGCCGACCCCGGCAACGAGCGGTGCGAGCTGGTCGGGCGGCTGACGGGGGCGGTGCACCCCACCGCCGAGGAGCACGAGTACCTGCTGATGATCGCCGTCGCGCCGGACCGGCAGGGCGAGGGGCTGGGCACGGAGCTGATCCGGCCGGTCCTGGAGCGCTGCGACCGGGAGGGGGTCCCGGCGTACCTGGAGGCGAGCAGCGAGCGGAGCATGCGGCTCTATGAGCGGCTGGGCTGGGAGTTCACCGGCGAGGCGGTCCGGTTGCCGGAGGGGCCGTCGATGTGGCCGATGTGGCGCAAGCCGCAGGGTGCGGGGGATCTTGTGTAACCACTTCAGGTGAAGTACTTTGAGTGGCGTGCCCCGGAGGACCGGTGGCCGTCCCGAACGGAAGAGATCTCGCTTGCGCAAGCTCACGTACTTCATCGCCACCACCGTCGACGGGTTCATCGGAGCCCCGGACGGAGATGCCGAATTCATGTACGCCCACCTCGACCAGGAGTTCCTCGGGCACCTGATCGACGCATACCCGGAGACCATCGCCGCCGCCGGGCGCGCCCAGCTCGGCCTCGCCGACACCGCGCCCCGGCGCTTCGACGCGGTGATCATGGGCCGGGGCACCTACGAGCCGGGCCTCGAGGCCGGCCTGACCAGCCCCTACGGCCACTTCCGGGAGCAGTACGTCGTCTCGCGCTCCCTCACCGAAGCGCCCGCCCCCGACGTGCGGCTGATCAGCGGGGACATCGCCGCCACGGTCCGCGAGCTCAAGGCGCGGGACGGGCTGGGCATCTGGCTGTGCGGCGGCGCCGACCTCGCGGCCCAGCTGGCCGACGAGATCGACGAGTACATCGTGAAGACCTACCCGGTCGTGGCCGGCACCGGCATGCCGATGTCCCGCGCCGGCTTCGGGGTGCGCCCCCTGGAGCTGACCGGCTGCACCGCCTTCGGCGGCGGCCAGGTCGTCACCTCGTACGACGTCAAGCGCTGACCGGCGTCGAGCGCCGACCGGCGTCCAGCTCCGACCGCGCGGACGGCCGGAACCGGCCTACCGTGGAGGTATGGCCGGTGAACAGAAGCAGCACGAACGGGCGACGGTCGCCCCGCAGGCCGGGCGCGCCCCGCAGACGTGCCCGGCCTGCGGGAACCCCGTGGACACGGTGGTCCGCCGCCACAAGTCCCTCGGGATCTTCGTACCCGCGTGGGGTCCGGGTCCCTGCCGGAACCCGGGGTGCCCGCAGTACGCGCCCGCGGGGGGATGATCCCCCGCGGGCGCCTGCGGTCACTGCCCGGGCTCAGCCCTTGCTGTCGAGGCCCGAGGCGACCAGGCCGTTGGCCCACAGCTGGTTGACGCGCGAGCGCTCGGTGCTGTTCGGGTAGGCGTTGGTGCACGAGGTGCCCGGCCCGCCACCCGACATCAGCTCGCTGCACGGACCCGAGTAGTGGTCCGGCAGGCCCAGCACGTGCCCGGTCTCGTGGGCCGTCACCCGGGTGGAGTTGTACTGCTGGTTCTGTGCGTAGTCGAGGAAGATGTAGCCCCGGCCGTGCCCGTCCGTGCTCGCGTACGAGCCGCGCGAGTCGTTGCCCTCGTAGTACGAGAAGTTCCCGCCCGAGGACACCTCCTGCAGCTTCACGTTGGAGACCGAGCCGTTCCAGATACGGGTCGAGTTGGCTATCTGCGTACGGAAGCTGGGCGCGTTGCGGGTGTTGTAGGTGACCGTGACGACGGCCGTGGCGCTCGGGTTCGCGGCCCGCTGCTCGGCGACCGCGCGCTGGACGGCCTCGAAGAACGCCTTGTTCGCCGCCTGGTTCTCCGCCGAGCGCTCGTACGCGGTGTAGCTCGCCGGGCTGCCGCCCGCCGGGGTCGCGGCCGTCGCGGTGGGGACGACACCGCCGAGGGCGGCGGCGACGCCGAGGCCGACGGAGGCGACGGACAGCATGGTCCTGCGGGAGTGGCGCATGTGGGGGGCTCCTACTCATCAGGTGCGGTGGGGGGTGGATGGGTCATCCGGTACCGGAGTCTGCGGGAGCCGACGGCGCCTGCGGATGATGTCAGAGCCCGATAACACCGCCCTATCGGAGGGTTTCGGAGAGATTTACCTTGGTCAACTAGCGTGAGAATGGCGGGATTCGGGGGGCTATCGGCGGCTGGTGCGGCGCCCCGGGGCCCGCCTACCCTCGGGTCATGGAGCTTGAGGTGAGGCACCTGCGCGCACTGTGCGCCATCGCCGACGCCGGCAGCCTGCACAAGGCGGCCCGGCAGCTCGGTGTGAGCCAGCCCTCCCTCACGACACAGCTGCGCCGGATCGAACGGGCCTTGGACGGCGAGCTGTTCCTCCGCGAGCGGACCGGCTGCCGGCCGACTCCCTTCGGGCGCACGGTACTCGGACGGGCGCGGCCCCTCCTCGCCGAGATGGCCGCCCTGGTCGCCGAGGCCCGGGCCGCCGCGCACGGACCCCGGCTGCGGATCGGCTCGACCGCGAGCCGGGCCCTGCCGGGGTGGCTGCGCCGGCTGCACCGGCGCGCACCGGAGACGGAGACCACGCTGGTGGTGGACGTCTCGGCGAACGCCCTGCTGCGGATGACCGCCGCGGGGCAGCTGGACGTGGCGTTCGTGCACGAGGTGGAGGGCAGTCCGCTGCGGGTGCCGGGCGGGCTGGAGCTGCGGGTGCTGATGGAGCGCGAACCGCAGTTCGTGTCCATGTCCCTGGACCACCCCGCCGCGAGCTCGGCGGTGGTGCGGTTACAGGACCTGGCCGGGGACCGCTGGACGGTGGACCCCTCGGTCGACGGTGAATGGGACGGCCTGCGACGGGTGTTCGCGCGGGCCGGACTCACCCCGCAGGTCCTGCACGCCGACTACCACACGGCGGCGTCGCTGATCGTCTCCGGCGAGGCGGTGGCCCCGTGCCAGCCGACGTCGGGCCCCCGGGACGACATGGCCATCCGCCCGCTGCTGGGCGACCCCCTGGCGGTGCGCCTGCTGCTGGCCACCCGCCCCGGCGAACACGCCGACGCCTACGAGGACCTCCGCGCGGCCTACCGCGAGGCGGCCCTGGGCACCCCGCCGTACCGGGCCTGGCTCTCCCGGCAGGGGAGCTCCCTGCTGGTGGCCTGAGGGCGGACCCGGCGTCCGCCGGCCGCCCGGCGCCGCTGCCGCACCGAAGAAGCAGCCCCCCTCTCCCCACGCACCTGCGCGCGCTCCCCCGGTGGGGTGGTGTCGTGCTTGACTTCGGCCTGCCGCGATATATCGTGTTCAACAGGAGACGCGATATGTTGCGTCGCCGTCAGTCCACGAGGAGGAGCAGCACCATGCCTGAGCAGATGACCTGGTCCGTCCCCGGCCCCCAGCGGCTCGCCTTCGAGCAGCCCGTCACGGAGCTCCGTGTCCGCGTGGTCGGCGGGACCGTCAACGTCGTCGCCGCCGAGGACGGGCCCGCCCGGCTGGAGGTCACCGAGGTCGACGGGCCCCCGCTGCACGTGGTCCAGGAGGGCGGCACCCTCACCGTGTCCTACGAGGACCTGCCCTGGAACGGCTCCCAGGGGTTCAAGAAGTGGTTCGAGGGCAAGCCCTGGAAGGCCTGGTCCGGTTCCTCCCCGGACGGCCGCAAGGCCTGGGAGCGCAGGGTGACCGTCACGTTGACCGTGCCCGCCGCCACCGCCGTGCAGCTGGCCACCGTCAGCGCGACCGCGTTCGTCTCCGGCGTCTCCGGCGCCACCGAGGTCACCGGCGTCTCGGGCGACTCCACCCTGGTCGGGCTCTCCGGACGGGTGAAGGCGCACACCGTGTCCGGCAGCGTCGAGGTGCAGTCCGTCACCGGTGAGCTCGGCTTCCACTCGGTCTCCGGCGGTCTGACCGTCGTCGACGGCGCGGGCGGCAGCGTACGGGCCGACTCCGTCAGCGGGGACATGCTGATCGACCTGGCCCTCGACGGGGCCGCGCCGAAGCCGGTGGACATCCTCCTCAACTCCGTCTCCGGCCAGGTGGCGATCCGCCTCCCGCACCCCGCCGACGCGAAGGTCGAGGCCAACACCGCCACCGGCAGCGTCTCCAACGCCTTCGAGGACCTGCGCGTCACCGGGCAGCTGGGCGCCAAGCGGATCACCGGCACGCTCGGCAAGGGCTCCGGCACCCTGCGGGCCACCACCGTCTCCGGGTCGATCGCCGTGCTGCGCCGTCCGCAGGCCGACGCCGAGGCCGGCGCCCCCCTCCAGCTCGACAAGAAGGTGCTCTGACATGCCGCCCGTCTTCGCCCACGGCCGCCTCCGCCTCTACCTGCTCAAGCTGCTGGACGAGGCGCCCCGCCACGGGTACGAGGTGATCCGCCTGCTGGAGGAGCGCTTCCAGGGGCTGTACGCGCCCTCGGCGGGCACGGTGTACCCGCGGCTGGCGAAGCTGGAGGCCGAGGGGCTCGTCACGTACGCCACCGAGGGCGGGCGCAAGGTGTACTCGATCACCGAGGCGGGCCGCGCCGAGCTGGCCGACCGGGGCGGCGAACTGGCCGACCTGGAGCTGGAGATCCGCGACTCGGTCTCCGAGCTGGCCGCCGAGATCCGTGACGACGTCCGGGGCGCCGCCGGCGATCTGCGGCGGGAGATGCTGGCCGCCGCCAACGCCTCGGCGACGCCGGTGGAGGACGAGTCCTGGAAGGCCGCCAAGGAGGAGCTCCGCAAGGCCAGGCAGGAGTGGAAGGAACAGGCCCGCCGGGCCAAGGACGAGAGCCGCCGGGCCCGCGAGGAGGCCCAGCAGGCCCGCCGCCAGGCCAAGGAGGCGCAGGAGCGGGCCCGCGAGGAGGTCCAGCGGATCGCCGCGCAGCTCCAGGAGCAGTTCAGCAGGACGGGCGGGGTGTTCGGCAGCCTCGCCGGGGCCTGGCTGGGCAACGGCGCCCCCGCGGCGCCCGAGGCGCCCGCCGCCGCGGGGCCCTCGGGCTCGGCCTGGGCGGAGGACCTGGAGCCCACCGCCGACCCGGCCCGCGACCTGGACCGGCTGCTGGACCGCTTCCGCGACGAGGTCCGCGACGCGGCCCGCGACCACGGGGTCACCCCGGCGCAGCTGTCCGAGGCCCGCGCCCACCTGGCGGCCGCGGCGGCCCGTATCGAGGCGGGCCTGCGCCCGGGCGCGTAGCGTGCGCCGTCAGGCCGCGAGGGCGGTTTCCACCGTCGCGTACGTGACCCCGTGGTCCGCCAGGGACTCGGAGACCGTGCCGGGGCGGGTGAGCAGGGCCAGGAGCAGGTGCGGGGTGCCGATGTGGCGGTCCTTGCGGCCCAGGGCGATGCGCAGGGCCTGCTCCAGCGTCTTCTTGGCGCCCCGGGTGAAGGGGACGTGGCGCCGCTCCGGTTCGGGTCGGCCCAGGGCCTCGCGCAGGGTGGCGCCGAGGCCCCGCCTGCGGGGTGCGGGGGCCGTGAGGGCGCCCTCGCCGTGGGTCTCCTCGATCCGGGAGACGATCTCCGAGAGGTCGATGCCCAGGCCCGCCAGGGCCTCCTCGTCCGCCCGGGACATCCCGCCCCGGCGGCGGGCGGCCTCCAGGTCGGCGGCCAGCGCGGAGCCGTCCACTCCCAGGGCGTCCAGCGCGCCCCGGTCGAGGAGGGACAGCAGCAGGTGTTCTTCGCCGACGGTGTCGGACCCGGCGGCGACGGCCTGGGCGACGGCCCCGGACACCGCGTCCCGCGCGTCCTGCGTGAAGCGTTCGAACATCACAGCCTCCCGTGCTTCTTGTGGACGGCCTGCCGGCTGACGCCGAGTTCGGCCGCGATCTCCTGCCAGGACCAGCCCTGCGCGCGGGCGCTGCGCACCTGGACGGCCTCCAGCTGCTCCAGCAGCCTGCGGAGGGCGGCCACGGCGCGCAGGCCCACGCGGGGGTCCCGGTCTCCGGCCCGTTCGGCGAGATCGGTCGCTTCGGTCATGCATGTCAATCTAGGTTGACGAGGGAGGGTCGTCAACCCTGATTGACACGGCGGGGTGCTCAGACCGTCAGGACGATCTTGCCGAACAGGTCGCCGGACGCGAGGCGCTCGAAGCCCTCGCGGGCCCGGTCCAGCGGGAGGACGTCCTCGATGACCGGGCGGACGCCGGTGGCCGCGCAGAACGACAGCAGGTCCTCCAGCTCGTCCTTGGAGCCCATGGTCGACCCGACCACCTTGAGCTCCAGGAAGAAGATCCGGGTCAGCTCGGCGTGGGCCGGCCGGTCGCCGCTGGTGGCGCCCGAGATGACCAGGGTCCCGCCGGGGCGCAGGGACTTCACCGAGTGGGACCAGGTGGCCGCGCCGACCGTCTCGATCACCGCGTCCACCCGCTGCGGGAGCCGGGCGCCCGGCGGGAACGCCTCCACCGCGCCCAGCTCCACCGCGCGCTTGCGCTTGGCCTCGTCCCGGCTGGTGGCGAAGACCCGCAGGCCCGCCGCCTTGCCCAGGACGATCGCGGCGGTGGCGACGCCGCCGCCCGCCCCCTGGACGAGGACGGAGTCCCCGGGGCGGACCCCGGCGTTGGTGAAGAGCATCCGGTACGCCGTCAGCCAGGCCGTGGGCATGCAGGCGGCCTCCGCGAAGGAGAGTCCGGCGGGCTTGCGCAGCACGTTCCAGGCGGGGACGGTCACCTGTTCGGCGAAGGTGCCCTGGTAGCGCTCGGTCAGGATGGAGCGCGGCTCGTCCGGGCCGACGCCGTGGCCGCTCTGGCCGATCACGGAGTGCAGGACGACCTCGTTGCCGTCCTGGTCGGTGCCGGCCGCGTCGCAGCCGAGGATCATGGGCAGTTTGCCGGCGTCGAGGCCCACCCCGCGCAGCGACCACAGGTCGTGGTGGTTGAGCGAGGCGGCTTTGACGTTGACGGTCACCCAGCCGGGGCGTGCCTCGGGGGCCGGGCGTTCGCCCAGCTCGAGGCCGCTCAGCGGCTGGTCTCGGTCGATTCGGGCGGCGTAGGCAGCGAACATGGCGCCAGAGGCTACCGGTCGGTAGGGCCCATGACCAGGGGCGAGGGGCCGGGGGTGGGTGCGAGTGGAAGCGGAGTGAGGTCTCTCAACTACCGTGCGTACCAAGTGGTTTGTGGCTCCCATAGGGCTAACCGGAATAGATCGGCGGCCCTCTGGATGGGGGTAATATTCAGGCCATGCGGTGGCTCGTCATGAGCGTGTCACGAGCCCCGCACACTCCTTCTGCGTTCCCGGGGCGCCCTTCGCGCGCTCTTTCCGCGCGCCCGGTCGTACCTGGTCGTGCCTGGTCGAGCCGGTGAGGAGGCCCACGGCCGGCCGCGGCGAAGGACCCGGGACGTCCCCTCCCCGTTCGGGGGCGGGGAGGGTGCGTTCCCCTGCGCGGCGGCCCTCCGTACACGAAGAGGCCCGGCCGGATCACTCCGGCCGGGCCTCACCCGTTCGGCCCCGCGGGGCCCCGCCCGTCGCTCAGACGAGGCGGGCCACCCCGTCGGCCTTCGCCGCCGCGGCGACCGCGGCCGTGACGGCCTCGGCGACGCGCTCGTCGAACGGCGAGGGGATCACGTAGTCGGCGGCGAGCTCGTCACCCACGACACCGGCGATGGCGTCGGCGGCGGCGATCTTCATGCCCTCGGTGATGCGGGTCGCGCGGACCTTCAGGGCACCCGCGAAGATGCCCGGGAAGGCCAGCACGTTGTTGATCTGGTTCGGGAAGTCCGAACGGCCCGTGGCCACGACCGCCGCGTACTTGTGCGCGATGTCGGGGTGGACCTCCGGGTTCGGGTTGGCCATGGCGAAGACGAAGGAGTTCTCCGCCATCGTGGCCACGGCCTCCTCGCCGACCGTGCCGCCGGAGACGCCGATGAAGACGTCGGCGCCCGCGAGGGCCTCCTCCAGCGTGCCGCTGAGGCCCGTCCTGTTGGTCAGGCCCGCGATCTCCGCCTTGACGTCCGTCAGGTCGGTGCGGTCCGCCGAGACGACGCCCTTGCGGTCGGTGACGCAGACGTCGCCGATGCCCGCGTCCACGAGGATCTTGGCGATGGCGATGCCCGCCGCACCGGCGCCCGCGATCACGGCGCGCAGGTCGCCGAGGGTGCGGCCGGTCAGCTTGGCCGCGTTGCGCAGGGCGGCCAGCGTCACGATGGCCGTGCCGTGCTGGTCGTCGTGGAAGATCGGGATGTCCAGCGCCTCCTGGAGGCGCCGCTCGATCTCGAAGCAGCGGGGGGCGGAGATGTCCTCCAGGTTCACCCCGCCGAAGGACGGCGCCAGACGGATGACCGTCTCGACGATCTCGTCCGTGTCCTTGGTCGCGAGCGCGATCGGCACCGCGTCCACGCCGCCGAACTGCTTGAACAGGATCGCCTTGCCCTCCATGACGGGGAGGGAGGCCTCGGGACCGATGTCACCGAGTCCGAGCACGGCCGTACCGTCGGTGACGACGGCGACCACGTTCGACTTCCAGGTGTACTCGTTCACGAGCTCGGGCTGCTCGGCGATGGCGGTGCACACCTTCGCCACGCCGGGCGTGTAGGCCAGGGACAGGTCATCCTTGTCCTTGACGGGCACCGTGGCCTGAATGGCCATCTTGCCGCCCCGGTGCAGTGCGAACACCGCGTCGGGGTTGTTGTCCGTCGCACTGTCACTGCGAGGGTTGACGATCTCCGCTGCCACTTCGTGTGACCCCTTAAGTCCTTTGATCATTGAGGGTGGCCACTCCTGGTTAAGGGGTGGGCGGGCACCGCGTTCGAACTCCGCGTCGACGGTTGGCCCGTCTCCGCGGAGGGGAGGTTCGTACGCGCGGGCGCGCCGCACGCGCGCCCTGAGCCCCGGATGAGGGGTGTAAGGATCTGTTCTACCCGAAGAGCACACGCCCAGACGAGTCGATTCCGGACTGATCGTAGGGTCCTTGTCCCGGTTTTGGCCAAAAGTCCAAAGGTTGCTGTCCACCAGGCGAGACGCGCCGCAAATAGTGAGGCGAAAATGCCAGGTCACGGCGGTTTGTGCGGCTCCGAGGGGGCTTGCCCGCAGTCCTGTTGGGTAGTCGGGGGCGCCCGTTATCTGATTTTGACCTCACGGGCACCCTGAATGCGCCAGTCCGAATGGCAAGATGCCGTAATCACACAAGGTCGCGGCGCTCGATGGTGCGTGCTCGGCCTGTTCTCGGATGCTTTTCCACCCCTGTCGGAGGAACCAGCTCATGACCGCAAGCATCACCCGTCGTACGACCGCCGCCCGGTCCCGGATCGCCGCGGTCGGCGCGATCGCGGTCGCCGGCGCCCTGATCCTCACCGGCTGTGGCGACCAGACCGACAAGTCCTCCTCCGGCTCGGGCACGGCGGACAAGAGCGCCCCGCTCTTCTCCAAGCTCCCCAAGAAGATCCAGGACGCGGGTGTCATCAAGGTCGGCTCGGACACCGCCTACGCCCCGATGGAGTACGTGGACGGCGGCAAGATCGTCGGTGTGGACCCGGACATCGCCGAGGCGCTCGGCAAGCAGCTCGGCGTGAAGCTCCAGTTCACCTCCGGCACCTTCGACGGCCTGATCACCTCGCTGGAGACCGGCCGCCAGGACGTCGCGATCTCCTCGATCACCGACAACAAGAAGCGCCAGGAAGGCCTCGACGACAAGGGCCAGAAGATCGGCAAGGGCGTCGACTTCGTCGACTACATGTCCTCCGGCGTCTCGCTCCTGGTCAAGAAGGGCAACCCGGACAACATCAAGTCCCTCGACGACCTCTGCGGCAAGACGGTCGCCGTCCAGCGCGGCACCATCTACGAGGACACCTTCAAGGCCCAGGCCGAGAAGTGCGGTGACAAGAAGCTCACCATCGAGGCCTTCGACACCGACGCCGAGGCCCAGACCCGCGTCAAGGCCGGCGGCGCCGTCGCCGACCTGAACGACTTCCCGGTCACCTCGTACATCGCGAAGACCTCGGGCGGCGGCAACGACTTCGAGGTCGGCGGCCAGCAGTCCGACGTCGGCCTCTTCGGCATCGCCGTCTCCAAGGAGAACACCCAGCTCCGCGACGCCCTCAAGGAGGCCGTCGACGCCATCATCAAGGACGGCTCCTACGCCAAGGTCCTGGAGAAGTGGAACGTGAAGGACGGCGCCGTGCAGTCCGCCACGATCAACGCCGGCAAGTAACACCGAAGCGCTCCACTGAAGGGCAGTCATTGTGACTGACAAGATCGACAAGGGTCCGGCCGCGACTCCGCCGGCCGGGCCCGGCGCCTCGGGCACCACCCCCTACGAGGCCATCAAGGCAATCCCCGTACGGCACTACGGACGCTGGATCAGCGCCGTGGTCGTCGCCGTACTGCTGGCGTGGCTCGTCTACGCCTTCTCCCAGGGCAAGATCATCTGGGCGACGGTCGGCGACAAGCTCTTCGACTCCTCCGTCATCAGCGGCCTCGGCAACACCATCGTCATCAGCATCACCTCGATGGCCCTGGGCCTCGCCCTCGGCATCCTCTTCGCGGTGATGCGCCTCTCGAAGAACCCGGTCACCAGCTTCGTGGCCTGGCTCTACATCTGGTTCTTCCGCGGCACCCCGGTCTACGTGCAGCTGCTGGTCTGGTTCAGCCTCCCGCTGATCTTCCAGTACATCAACCTCGGTCCGATCTACAAGAACGAGACCGTCGACGTCATGACCCCGTTCATGGTCGCCCTCCTGGGTCTGGGCCTGAACGAGGGCGCGTACATGGCGGAGATCGTCCGCGCGGGCATCCAGTCCGTCGACGAGGGCCAGACGGAGGCCTCGCACGCACTCGGCATGACCCAGGTGCAGACCATGCGCCGCGTCGTGCTCCCGCAGGCCATGCGCGTGATCATCCCGCCGACCGGCAACGAGTTCATCAACATGCTGAAGACCTCCTCCCTGGTCTCGGCGGTGCAGTACACCGAACTCCTGCGGGCCAGCTCCAACATCGGCAGCACCGCCGGCGCGGTCATCGAGATGTACTTCGTGGCCTCCATCTGGTACCTGGCCCTGACCAGCGTCTTCAGCGTCGGCCAGTACTACCTGGAGCGCCGCTACGCCCGCGGCGCGCAGCGCACCCTGCCGCCCACGCCGTTCGAGCGGCTGAAGGCCAACCTGAACCTGTTCCGCCGTACGGAGGTCGCGCGATGACCGCCAAGACCGCTCAGCCGATGGTCAAGGCCGAAGGCGTCCACAAGTCGTACGGCGCCGCCCACATCCTGCGGGGCATCGACCTGGAGGTCGCCCCCCGCGAGGTGTTCTGCCTGGTCGGCCCGTCCGGCTCCGGCAAGTCCACCTTCCTGCGCTGCATCAACCACCTGGAGCGCATCAACGCCGGCCGGCTCTCGGTCGACGGCCAGCTGGTGGGCTACAAGCAGAAGGGCGACAAGCTCTACGAGCTGAAGGACAGCGAGGTCGCGACCCAGCGCCGGGACATCGGCATGGTCTTCCAGCGCTTCAACCTCTTCCCGCACATGACGGCCATAGAGAACGTCATGGAAGCCCCGGTCATGGTCAAGGGCGAGTCCAAGGCGGTGGCCCGCGAGCGCGCCGTCAAGCTCCTGGACCGCGTCGGCCTCGGCGACAAGGGCGGGAACTACCCCACCCAGCTCTCCGGCGGCCAGCAGCAGCGCGTGGCGATCGCCCGCGCGCTGGCCATGGAGCCGAAGCTGATGCTCTTCGACGAGCCCACCTCGGCCCTCGACCCGGAGCTGGTCGGCGACGTCCTCGACGTCATGCGCGACCTGGCCGAGTCGGGCATGACCATGATCGTGGTGACCCACGAGATGGGCTTCGCCCGCGAGGTCGGCGACAACCTCGTCTTCATGGACGGCGGTGTCGTGGTCGAGTCCGGCCACCCGCGCGACGTGCTCGGCAATCCGCAGCACGACCGCACGAAGGCGTTCCTGTCCAAGGTGCTGTAGCCGCGGACGCGTGACGGAGGGGCGGTACGGGTGTCCGTACCGCCCCTCCGCGCTGTACCGCCCCTCCGCGCCGCCGCCGGGAAACCTACCGCTTCAGACCCAGGACCAGCGCGTCCGAGGGGGAGCGCCAGACCGTACGGGCCTCCGCGAACCCCGCCTCCCGCAGGGTGCGGGCGTGCCAGGCCTCGTCGGGGGTGTCCCCGTCGGCGTGCTCCCCGTAGATCGCGAAGCGGGCCTTCGTCGGCTCGGCCAGCACCGGGTCGGAGGCCGCCAGGGCCCACCAGTCGCGCCAGTCCAGGACCCCGTCCGCCTTCGCCCGGTCCATTCCGGCGTGCCGCTGGGCGCGGTCGGCGGCGTTGATCAGCGGGGTGGCGGGGTCGGGCATGTGGTCGGCGTTCATGAAGACCCCGCCCGGGCGGACCAGCTCCGCGATCTGCCCGTAGAGGACCGCGAGCTCCTCGCTGTGCAGCCAGTGCAGGGCGGTCGCGGTCAGCACGGCGTCGTAGGAGTCGTACGGGAGCGCGGCGCGCCAGCCGGGGGCCTTGAGGTCGGCGGTGACGAAGGTGACCCGGTCGTCGCCGGCGAAGTGGCCGCGGGCGATCGTCAGCAGGGCGGGGTCGAGGTCCAGTCCCGTGCCGACGGCCTCCGGGAACCGTTTGAGGAGGCGGTCCGTGATACTTCCCGTACCGCACGCGAGGTCCAGGACCCGGGGGGCGGGGCCGGTCAGCGCCTCGACCATGTCCAGCATCACCCGGAACCGCTCCTCGCGGTCGGGCATGTACCACTCCTGCTGGCGGTCCCAGCTGTCCTGCCAGGCCTGCCAGTCCGTACCGAACGAGCCAGTCGCCGTATCCGTCATCCCGAACCCCTCCATACGTAATACCCTCGAAGCGAGAGCAGCCGTTACTGGCGGCCGTGACCGACCCTAACCCGCAGCCGTAAGGACTATAAGTGGAACTGGCCCATTACTCGGACTATGCCGTGCGCCTGGTCAACACCGAGGAGCCGGCCCGCAACAAGGACGCCCTGACCTCGGCGGACGACGTCCGTGCCCTCTTCGGCCCCAGCACCCAGATGGCCCGCCGGGTCACCGACACCGACGTCACCCGCTTCCGCAACGTCCGGGGCCGGCTGCGCGCCGTCTTCGAGGCCGCCGACGGCGGCGACCACGTCCTCGCCGTCGACCTGCTGAACTCGCTGCTCATGGAGTTCCCCGTCAGCCCCCAGGTCTCCGGCCACGACCTCGTCGGCCCCGACGGCCGCCCCGACTGGCACATCCACCTCGCCGACCACCCCTCGAACGCCTCCGCCGGCTACGCCGCGATCGCCTCCTTCGGGCTGGCCTTCCACCTCACCGAGCACGGCCCCGACCGGCTCGGCCTCTGTCAGGCCCCGCCCTGCCGCAACGCCTACCTCGACACCTCCACCAACCGCTCCCGGCGCTACTGCTCCGACCGCTGCGCCACCCGCGCCAACGTCGCCGCCTACCGCGCCCGCAAGCGCCTGGAGGCCGAGGAGTCCGCCCGCAGCGGCCGCACCGCCGACAGCGCCCAGGACAGCCGGGCCCTCAGCGAACTCTGATGCGCCGGGCGGGGCCGCAGCCGCAGCACCGCCGTCGCCAGCACGAGGTCGTCGGGGACGGCGCCGTAGTCGGTGCTGTCCCCGGTCTCGTTGAACGGGTTGTCCCCGAGCATCCACCAGCCGCCCGGCCGGCGCTCGGCCGCCCGCTTGACCACCAGCAGGTCCTGCTGGAGCGGATGGCGGAACACCACCACGTCACCCGGCCGGACCAGCGCCCCGTACCGGACCACCATCCGGTCCCCGTGCAGCAGCGTCGGCACCATCGACGGCCCCGACACCTCCGTGATCCCGATCCGCACGCGCGTCCGCCCGCTCTCCGCCATCCCCGGCCTCCTCGTCCCTGCCCGCATGCTGCCCCACGGCCCCGTAGGTTCGCTCACCGCACCTCGGCGGAGGCTGGACTTTTGTCCTAAGCCCATGGGGGCGCCCGCGATTTCCGTCTTCTCAGCGAGTAATCTCCACCCTTGAGAAGACGATCACGAGGAGGACCCACTCCATGCTTTCCCGCTTCTTCGCCCCCAAGGTGAAGGTCTCCGCCCACTGCGACCTGCCCTGCGGCGTGTACGACCCGGCCCAGGCCCGTATCGAGGCCGAGTCGGTCAAGGCCGTCCAGGAGAAGTACCAGGCCAACGAGGACGCGGACTTCCGCGCGCGCGCCATCACCATCAAGGAGCAGCGCGCCGAGCTCGCGAAGCACCACGTCTCGGTGCTGTGGAGCGACTACTTCAAGCCCCCGCACTTCGAGAAGTACCCCCAGCTGCACACCCTGGTCAACGACACCCTGAAGGCCCTCTCGGCCGCCAAGGCGTCGAACGACCCGGCGACCGGTGCCAAGGCCCTGGAGCTCATCGCCGAAATCGACCGCATCTTCTGGGAGACCAAGGCCGCCTGATCCAGGCCTTCCCCCCGGCAGAACCACCGAGGGGCCCGACCGCACGCGGTCGGGCCCCTCGGTCGTACGCGGACTACTCGTCCTCGTCCTCGTCGTCGTCCAGCCGGGCCAGCCACGTGGCCAGCCGTTCCACCGGGACCTCGAAGTCGGGATTGAGGTCCACGAAGGTGCGCAGCTGCTCGGCGAGCCACTCGAAAGTGACCTCCTCCTCGCCGCGCCGCTTCTCCAGCTCCTCGATGCCGCGATCGGTGAAGTACAAGTCGGGCTCCGTGCCGTGTCGTGTCGTGAAGGGGTGTTTCCCGCCAGGATAAGCCGGGTCCCCGACGACACCTCCCGTCCTCCCGCCCCCGGCGCTAGCGTGGACGGAGCCGCTGGGGCGTGCGGGAGAGGGGGGCCTCGGGATGCCGGACGGGCGCACGGCCACGACCGCGCGCGCCTACGAGCTCCTGGAACCCCTGGTCCGGGCCGCCACGGTACGCGTCCACGCCGCCCCCGGCGGGTATGACAGCGCTGGAACCGGACCCACCTGGGGCAGCGGCTTCTTCATCGCCCCCGGCTGGGTCCTCACGTGTGCGCACGTCGTCGGTGAAGGGGGTGCCGGGGTGCGTCTGGCGGGACGTGAGGTCGGCATCAGCTTCTTCCCCGGAGGGGACACCACCACCACCGGGACCGTCTCCGGACGGGTGGAATGCGTCCTGCCCGAACGGCTGGAAGAGCGCCGGCCCGGACGGCGCGCCCTGTGGGACCTGCCCGACCTCGCGCTGGTCCGCGTCCTGTCACCCGTCACCCACGCCTGCGTGTGGCTCACCGACCGCGCCGGACCCCGGCTCGACGAGGCCGCCTACTTCGGCTGCACCGAGGAACTCGGCATCCGCGAGATCACCGGCCGCACCACCCGCCTGCGCGGCACCGCCGGGGGCGGCGCCGCCATCCGCCTCGGCGACGACGACGAGATCGAGGCCGGCATGTCCGGCGGCCCCGTCGTCGACCTCACGCGCGGCGAGGTCGTCGGAGTGGTCAAGGCCCGGCGCCACTCCGGCGGCGGCGGACTCGCCGTGAACGTCTCCCAGCTGCGGACCCTGCCGATGGCGGCGAACGGACAGAGCGGCCTCTACCGCCGCGTCATGCAGGCCCACGACCTCTACCACTACGACCGCCACCTCAGCGACCTCGACAACCGCCGCACCTGGACCGACGTCCACGACACGCTGCTCCTCGGGGACACCGGCCCCTACGGGGGACGCGGCCGGCTCACCCCCGGCGAGCGGACCACCCTGTGCGGCCTGCTCGCCGAACTCCCGCCGCCCGGCTCCTCCGAAGCCGTCCGGGAGCTCGCCGAACAGGCCAGGGGAGAGGAACCCGACACCGCCCTCCCCGCCCCCCTCACCTGGCGCGACGGCCTCGGACTGCTCCACGACCCGCCCGGCGCCGGCGGCGAGGCCGCCGCGATGCTCCGCTACGCCACCGGCGTCAGCGTCGCCGACCACCGCGAACCGCCCGCCCCCGGCGCCGACGAGGAACTGTGGGACTGGGTACGGGCCACCGCGGAACGGCTCTGGCGGCCCCTGCGCCGCGAGCTCGCCGAACGCCACGAACGGGGCCTGGCCGAGCGCGACCGGCGCCGCCGCCTGGCCGCCGGACAGGCGGCACTCGGCCGCACCCGGCGGGCCGGGGGCCCGCCGGCCGGACCCTCCGTCCTGCTGGAGGCCTGGGCGCACGGCTGGGAGGACGTCTACGACTGGCGGGTCTCGGTCCTCGCCGGCCCCGCCCGGCCCGGCCGGGTCACCCCCGTCGCCGCCGGGGTACGGGCCACCCTCGCCCGCCTGCCCGAGGCACTGCGGGCCCCGCTCGCCGAGGGATTCCGCCGCTGCGACACCCACGAGACCGCCGCCCTCCTCGAAGTGGCCGTCGCCCCCGAGCTGTTCGGGCTCGCCGTCGACGAGTGGGCCGTCTCCGGCGGGATCCCGGTCGGCGTGCAGCGGCCGGTGGTGCTGCGCCACCCGGACGGCGCCGGCGGCCCCTCCGCCGTCGCCCGGTGGGAGCGGGTGCAGGAGGGACCCCTGCTGGACCAGCGCGCCGACTGCTCGCGCGGACGGCCCCGCAGCCCCTCCCCGCAGTGGCTGGAGGGGCTGCCCGACACCACCGTCCCCGTGCTCTGCCGGGACCCCGCCGCCGAACCGGCCCTGGGCGCGCTCCACTCCGTACGGGACACCGGCTACGGGGTGGCCCTGTGCCGGCGCCCCCCGGCCGACCCGGGGGCCTCGTGCGCGCCCTTCCACCGGGGACTGCGGGAGGAGCTCGCCGAGGCGGGCCGGGGCGCGGCCCTGCCGCAACGCCTCCAGGCCCTGCGCCGCCGGGCCCACGGGGCGGACCCCGACGCGTACTGGGCGGCCGGGCTGGCCCTCGTCTGGGAGGACCCGGCGCGGGCCCTGCCGGAGGAGGAGCCGCTCCAGGGGGACCTGTGAGGCGGCGACCCGGGGGAGGACGGCTGTGGTGTGGGAGGGAGCGTCAGTGAACGAGGAATGGCTCATCTACCGGGGGGTCGGCGAGCCCCACGACGGGATCGGGGCCCTGCCCGACCCGCCGCCCTGGCGGGACTTCGACGGCGGACCCGTCGCCGACCCCGGCGGGGCGGCCGCGGCCGCCGACGGGAACGTGGCGCGCCGCCTCGGCGCCCACCGGCAGGCCGCCGAACTGCACCGGCCCGAGCCCGAGGAACTGGAGGCCATCAACGCAGCGCTCTACCTGCGCCGGCCGCTGCTGGTCACCGGCTACCCCGGCACCGGCAAGTCCACCCTCGCCCACGCCGTCGCCCACGAGCTGAAACTCGGCCGCGTCCTGCGCTGGCCCGTGGTGTCGCGGACCGTCCTCCAGGAAGGGCTCTACCGCTACGACGCCCTCGCCCGGCTCCAGGACGTACAGATCGCCGCGAGCACGGGAGCAGCGGCGGCGGCCCCCGGCATCGGCAAGTACGTCCGGCTCGGCCCCCTCGGCACCGCCCTGCTGCCCACCGCCCGGCCCCGCGTCCTGCTCGTCGACGAACTCGACAAGAGCGACATCGACCTGCCCAACGACCTCCTGAACGTACTGGAGGAGGGCGAGTTCACCCTGCCCGAGCTCGAACGCGTCGCCGACTCCGAACCCGAGGTCCAGGTCCTCACCGACGACGGCACCAAGGCCACCGTCCGCGACGGCCGGATCCGCTGCCGGGCCTTCCCCTTCATCATCCTCACCAGCAACGGCGAACGGGACTTCCCCGCCGCCCTGCTGCGCCGCTGCATCCAGCTCAAACTGGGCCAGCCCGGCGAGAAACGCCTTGCCACCATGGTCCGCGCCCACCTCGGCGAGGAGGCCGCCCAGCTCGGGGCCGACCTCATCCGGGAGTTCCTCAGCCGCTCCCGCTCCGAACTCGTCGCCGCCGACCAGCTGCTCAACGCCATCTACCTCACCCACTACGCCTCCCCGCCCAGCCGCGAGGACCTCGCGGACCTGCTCATCCAGCGCCTCGACCGCCCGAGGTGAGGCCCGGTGCCCCCCGAGCACGCGGACCCCGCCGCCGCGGGTCCGCCCGACACCGGCCGCGCCGCGGCCACCCGCCCGGACCCCGCGGCCGGCCCCGCCGGCCCCGGACTGCGCACCCTCGCCGGGCTGCTCCGCGCCGCCGGGCTCGACCCGTCCCCCGAGGAGCTCGCCGACGCCCTCTGGCTGGCCGTCCGCACCCGGGAAGCGGCCCGCGCGGCCGCGCCCGACGGCGCCCCGCGCGCGGAACCCGGGCGGCCCCGCGCCACGACCGGCCCGCCCGCGCGGCGGCCCGCCGGCGGGAGCCCGCCGCGGGACACCGGGGAGCCGCCGCCCGAGCGGGCGCGGGAGGACGACGCGGCCGAGGACCCCGTCCGGCTCTACCCCGCCGGCGCCCTCGCCGCCGACACCGAGCCCGACGCCGAGGTCCCGGTCGCGGCCGGCGTCCCCGTACGGGTGCCCGGCGCGGCCGCGCTGCCGCGGATCCTCGACATCCAGCGGGCCCTGCGGGCCCTCCAGCGCCACCGGCCGCCCGGCCCGCCCACCCGTACCGTCCTCGACGAGACCGCCACCGCCGAGGCCAGCGCCCGCGCCCTCGGACTGGTGCTGCCCGTCTTCCGGCCGGAGAGCCGCCGCGAGGCGACCGTACGGCTGGTGATGGACGCCTCGCCCGCCATGGCCGTGTGGCAGGACATGTTCGACGAACTCCGGGGGGTGTGCGAACGGCTGGGCGCCTTCCGCGACGTCCAGGCCCACTACCTGCACCGCCTCCCCGACGGCTCCGCCGCCGTCGGCCGCGGCCCCTCGCCCGCCGCCGGGGTCCGCTCCTCGGACCAGCTGCGCGACCCCACCGGGCGGGCCCTGACCATGGTGGTCTCCGACTGCGCCGGGCCGGTCTGGCGGGAGGGCGAGGCCCAGCGGTTGCTGCACCGCTGGGCCGAGTGCGCCCCCTGCGTGGTGGTCCAGCCCCTCCCGCAGCGGCTCTGGGCCCGCAGCTGGCTGCCGACCGAGCGCGGCGTGCTGGAACGGGCCGCGGGCGGCGGACCCGGCACGGACGGCACCGGCGGCGGGCCCGGGCTGCGGTTCCGTCCGGACCGGCCCGCCCGGCCCGGCCGGCCCACCGGCGGGCTCACCGTGCCCGTGCTCCCGCCCCACGCGACCGCCCTCGGCGCCTGGGCCCGGCTCGTCGCCGGCCTCGGCTCGGGACCGGTGCCGGCCGAGGTGGGCCGGGTCCTGCCCCGCCATCCGGCCGCCCCCGCCCCGCTGCCCCGGGCCGCCCGGCCCCCTCGGGAACTGGTGCGCCGCTTCCGCTCCTCCGCCGCGCCCGGCGCCGTCCGGCTCGCCGTGTACCTGTCGGCGGCGCCGCTGACCCTCCCCGTGATGCGGCTGGTGCAGCGCACGATGCTGCCCGACTCGGAGCCGTCCGACCTCGCCGAGGTGCTGCTCAGCGGGCTGCTGCGGCGCAGCGGAAGCTCGCCCGGGCCGTGGTACGAGTTCGTCCCCGGGGTGCAGGACGTGCTGCTGGGGCCGCTGGGGCGGGACGAGGCCGCGCTGGTGCTCAAGCACTGCTCGGAGTACGTCCTGGCGCACTTCGGCCGGGGCGTGCGCAACTTCCCGGCGCTCGCCGTCTCCCAACTGACCGGGATCCCGGCCGGGGAACCCGGCGCCCAGGAGGAGCCGGCGCCCGCCGGGCCCCTGCCGCAGGCCTTCGCGCAGGTCTCGGCGAAGGTCGTACGCCGCTACCTGCCCGGGCCACCGGAGGACGGGCCGGAGCCCGCGCCCGCGCCCCTGCCGCCCGGCCGCGCCGCCTCCGTGCGGGCGGCCCGCGAGCGCCTGCTGCTCGGCGACGCCGACGGCGACGCCCGCCACCTGCACGACGCCGCCGCGCTCCTGCGGCGGGCCGTGGTGTTCCCGCCCGGGCCGGAGGACCCGCCGGAGGAGGCCGAGGCCGAGCTGGCCGGGGTGCTGCTGCGGCTGTGGTCCGAGCAACGGGACCCGGACCTCCTCGACGAGGCCGAGCGGGCCGTCACCGGGCTGCGGACCGCCCGGGGGTGGGCGGCGCTGGGCCGGGTCCTGCACGAGCGGGCCCTGGCGGCGGGCCCCGACGCGGAGCGGCTGCTGGCCGCCGCCGCACGGGAGTTCGCCGCGGCCGCGGCCGCCGCCGGGCAGGACGCGGACCTGCGGGCGGACTGCGCCGTGCGCCGGGCCCGCACCCTGATCCGGCTCGCCGAACTCCGCACCGACCCCGCCCCGCTGCACGAGGCCCTGGCCGCACTGGAGCCCCTGGCCGCCGACCCGGACGTCCTGCCGGCCCTGGGCGCCGTCCTGCTGGCCCTCCTCACCCACACCCCCGACCCGGCCCACCGCACGGCCCTGGCGGAACGCGCGGCGCAAGCCCTGCACACGGCCCTGACCCACCTGGAAGCCCCCGCCCCACCCGACCCGACCGCGCCGCCGGGGCATGGCGCGTCCGAAGTCCCGTCCCGGGGTCCGGATCCGGCGGGTGGGCGGGGCGCGTCCGAAGTCCCGTCCGGGGATCCGGCCTTGGCGGGGGGCACGGATCCGGCCGCAGACGCGCCCTCGGATCCGGCCCCGGCGTCCGGCCCGCACACGGCCGAGGGCCCGGCCCGGGACCCGGGTCCGGGTGGCGGGCGGGGGACGGCTGAAGTCCCGTCCGGGGGTCCGGCCTTGGCGGGGGGCCCGGATCCGGCTGAGGACGCGGCCCGGGAGCCGGAGCCGGCCGCCGAGCCGGACTCGGCCGAGGGCCCGGCCCGGGATCCGGGTCCGGGTGGCGGGCGGGGGGCGGCCGAAGTCCCGTCCGGGGATCCGGCCTTGGCGGGGGGTCGGGATACGGCCGAAGGCGGGGCCCGGGGTCCGGATCCGGCGGGTGGGCGGGGTGCGGCCGAAGGCCCGCTCGGGGAGCCTGACCCGGCGGGCGGACCGGGCATGGCCGGGAGTGTCGCCGCGTCGTCGGCCCCGCCGGGCCGGCGGGCCGGCGAGTTCCGGGGCGGACGGGGAGGCGCCGGGTGGGCGCGGCGGGTGGCGTGGGTGCGGGTGGACCTGGCCGGGGCCCTGCGGTATCTGCCCCGGCGGCTCGAAGAGGCGCGGGCGCAGCTGCTGAGGGCGCTCGACGAAGGGGTCGGGGACCCCGAGCTGCGGCTCGCCGCGCTGCTCGGCCTCGCCCGCGTGCACCGCGCGCGCTACGCCCGCGACGCGGACCCCGCCGCCCTGGAGGAGGCGGCCGAGGCGTACGGGCGGGCCCGGCGGCTGATCCCCCGCGACGGGGACGCCTACGCCGAACTGCTGCCCGAGTGGGGCGACGTGCTCCTGGAGCGGGCCCGCGCCGCCGACGGCCGCCGCTTCGCCTCCACCGCCGTACGGGTGCTGCGCGAGAGCCGGGCGGCGGTGGCCCAGTCCGACCCGGGGGCCCCGTACCGGCTGCTGCGGCTGGCCACCGGACTGCGGCTGCGGCACGGCTACGAGGGCGACCTCGTAGACCTCCGCGAGGCCGAGTACCTGCTGGAGCTCGCCGGCCGGCAGAGCCACGCCCCCCTGGAGCGGGCCCGCGCCTGGCGCGACCACGGCGACGTGCAGCAGGAGATCCACGCCCACACCCACACCACCGACCGCCTGGACCGGGCGGCGGACTCCTACCGCCGGGCCTGGCGCGCCGCCCTGGAGGCCGGCCGCGACACCCCCGAGGACCCCGCCGCCCCCGGCGGCACCGCCGTCCCCGGCGACCCCGCCGCCCTCCGCCTCGCCGCCCGCGTCCAGGAGCTGCGCGGCGGGGTCCTGGAGCGCCTGGCCAGACCCCGCGCGGCCCTGGACGCGTACCGGGCCGCCCTGGAGCTGTGGCAGCGCCAGGGCCTGCCGGACGGGGAGCGGCCCGAGGCCGTCCGGGCGCGCATCGCTGCCCTGGAGAGCGGCGGATGAGCCGTTTCCCCCCGCCGGACCGCGGGAAAGGGCAGTGGACCACGGCATTCCACCGCAATCCACATTCCACGGTGCGACAGGGGGACGGGCAGCCCATGGTGACCGGACGTCAGGAAGTGGCCCCGCCCCCCGACCCCCGCCCCGACCCCCGCCCCTGTCCCGGGCAGCTCCCCGACCTCTCCGGGCTCGACCTGCCCGCCCTGCGCGGCATCGCCCACCCGGTGCTCGCCGAGGTCATCGAGGGGCTCGTCGAGCGGGTGACGCACCCGGCGGAGATCCTCAACGCCTTCGACTCGGGCGTCGCCTGAGCCACCCCCCACCCCGCGGGCCCGCGCCCGTACCGCCCGGAGTTGACCACTTTCCGCCGTTAGCCGGACCTCCGCGGGGGGCAGGGATGGACCGTTCCGGGGGGCCGGGCCGGGGGGCCGGGCTCCCAGCGGTGGCCGGGGGAGGGGGCGCGGCGATGGGCCGAGCGATCACGGGCGGGCCCGCCATGCCCGCACACCACAGCCCCGCCGTCCTCGCCGCCCAGGCCCGCCACGCCCGCCACGCCCCCTGGCCGTACGCCCGCCTCGACGTCCCCGCCCTGCGTGCCGCCGGACACCGTCCGCACCCCGTACGGCAGTTCGTGCTCAAGACGCACAGCCGCTGCAACCTCGCCTGCACCTACTGCTACGTCTACGAGATGGCCGACCAGAGCTGGCGCACCCGCCCCGCCGCCATGGCCCCCGCCACCGCCCGGCGCGCCGCCGAACGCATCGCCGAGCACGCCGCAGCGCACGGACTGCCCCGCGTGGACCTCGTCCTGCACGGCGGCGAACCCCTCCTCACGGCGCCCGCCGAACTCGCCGCCCCCGTCGAGGCGGTACGGGCCGCGCTGGCCCGGCGCTCGCCCCGCACCCGGGTCACCGCGAGCGTGCAGACCAACGCCACCCTGCTCACCCGCGGCCGGATCGCCGCCCTGGCCGCCGCCGGCATCCGGATCGGGGTCAGCCTCGACGGCGGGCTGGCCGCCCACAACGCCCGCCGCGTCGACCACGCGGGCCGGCCCGGCTTCGGCGCGGCCGCCCGCGGCCTGCGGCTGCTCGCCCGGCACCCGGCCGGCTACGCCGGGGTGCTGTGCGTGGCCGACCTCGCGCAGGACCCGGTGGAGACGTACGAGTCCCTCCTCGCCTTCGCCCCGCCCGCGATCGGCCTGCTGCTGCCCCTGGCCAACTGGAGCACCCCGCCGCCCGGAACCACCGGCCCCGCCGCCGGCACCCCGTACGCCGACTGGCTGATCGCCGTCTTCGAACGCTGGTGGCACGACGGGACGCGGCGTACCCGCATCCGGATCTTCGAGGAGGTCATCGCCCTGCTGCTGGGCCTCCCCGCCGCCACCGAGAGCCTCGGCCTGACGCCCGCCGCCACCGCCGTGGTGGAGACCGACGGCAGCATCGAACAGGCCGACTCCCTGAAGTCCGCCTACGAAGGGGCCGCGGCCACCGGCATGACCCTCGACACCCACGGGTTCGACGACCTCCTCGACCACCCCGGCTTCGCCGCCCGCCAGCTCGGCCGCGAGGCCCTCGCCGAGGACTGCCGGTCCTGCGAGCTGGTGCAGGTCTGCGGCGGCGGCCACTACCCCCACCGCTACCGCGAGGGCGAGGGCTTCCGCCAGCCGTCCGTGTACTGCGCGGACCTCCAGGCCCTGATCCGCCACATCGCCCGCGCGGTCCACACCGCCGCCACGAACCGACGGGCCGCCTCATGACCCGTCCCACCGACACCGGCACAGGCACCGCCACCGGCGCCGCGCCCCCCGCCTCCCTGGCCCGGTTCGCCGTGGCCGCCCCCCTCCTGAAGGCCCTCGCCTCCACCGAACCCTCCCCCGAAGGGACCCGGCTCGTCGGCGACGTCCGGCGGTCCAAGCGGCTGCTCCTCCTGCGGGCCGTCCTCGACGCCGCCCCCGGCCCCGAGGCCGGGGAGTGGTGGGGGCTCCTGGAAGAGGCCGAACGGCAGGACCCCCACGCCGTACGGGACGTCCTGCACTACCCCTCCACCGGGGTGTGGGCCGAGGAGACCCTGCGCCGGCTGCACGCCCCGCACGGGCCCGCCCCCGACCTCGGGCACCTCGGCGCCCTCGCCGTCGCCGCCGCGCTGCGGGCCGGGATCGGCTTCAAGACCACCCTGCGCCCCGCCCACGGCCGCCTCGCCCTCCCCACCCTCGGCCTGCTGCTCCCCGACCGGCCCGGCCCCCTCGCCCTCACCGAACGCTCCTGGGACACCTCCGACGTCCTCCCGCTGCACCCCCTGCCCGGCGGCCGCACCTTCCTCGACGACCTCGACCCCTACCGGGCCCCCGCCCCGGGCCACCCCGCACCCGTGCGCCCCGCCCGCCGCCTCACCCCCAAGGGCCACCGGCGCTGGGACACCCAGTGGACCGGCGCCCTCACCCTCCTGGAGCGCTACGACTCCGCCCGGGCGGACGAGGCGTGCCGCCTGCTGCGCTCCCTCGTCCCCCTCGGCGGCGGCTCCCGCTCCAGCGGCGCCACCCTCCCCGCCGCGGCCGGCGCCCTCCTCGCCCGCGGCCAGTCCCCGCCCGCGCTGGCGGCGACCCTCGTCCACGAGGTGCAGCACGGCAAACTCACCGCCCTCAGCGATGTCCTCACCCTCCACACCGCCGACCGCACCCCCTGCCACTGGGCCCCCTGGCGCACCGACCCGCGCCCCCTGGAGGGGCTGCTGCACGGCACCTACGCCCACCTGGCCCTGGCCGGCTACTGGCAGCGCGCCGCCCTGTACGGGGCCCGCGGCGCCTGGGCCCGGCACGCCCGGACCCGCGCCCAGGTGGCCGCCGTCCTGCCGGTCCTGCGCGACCACCCCCGACTCACCGCCGCCGGCAGGCAGTTCGTCGACGCCATGGCCGGCGCCGAGCGGGCCATGGACGAACTCCCGCCCCCCGGCGACCAGCACGCCACCGCCCGCCGCGCCCTCGAACGGGAACGCCGCGCCTGGTGCGCGGCACACCCCGAACTCGCGGAGTCCGCAGGGGCCTGACGGGCCGTCCGCTGCGGTACCTTTCAAGCCCGCCCCTCGCCCTGCCGCCCCCGGCACCCCCGGCCGCGGCGGCGCCCCGCACCGCCCCGCACCCCGTCCACCGCCCGGACACCCCAGGGAGACGGCCGCATGACCGGTACCGGTACGCGACACGACCGCGACGGAGCCGCCCAGCCCCAGCGCTTCGTCATCAGCTTCGCCGGCTTCAACCGCCCCTGGGCGGTGTGGATCGCCCACCGCCTGGAGGAGCACGGCCACCGCGTCGCCCTCCAGCGCTGGGACCCGCAGAACGGCCCCGGCATCACCGAGGCCCTCGACGACCTCGCCCGCGCGGGCGGCAGGGTCCTCGTCGTCCTCAGCGAACGCTACTTCTCCGCCGGCACCCACACGGACGAGGAGTGGAACACCGCCCTGCGCACCGTCACCGAGGCCCACCCCGACCGGTTCGCCGCCGTCTGCCTCACCGACGCCCCGCTGCCCAGCGCCGTCGCCGCCCTGGAGAAGACCGACCTGTGGGGCCTGGACGCCTACGAGGCCGAGTACCGCGTCCTGCGCCGCCTCGACCTGCCCACCGACCGCATCGGCACCGAAAGCGGCCGCCGCGGCCCCCGCTTCCCCAACGACCCGCCCGAGATCTGGGGCCGCGTCCCGCGCCGCAACCCCCGCTTCACCGGCCGCAACGACGTCATCGGCCGGCTCCGCGCCGCCCTCACCGAAGCCCCGCCCGGCGCCTCCATGGTCACCCTCCTGGGCCTGTCCGGTGTCGGCAAGACCCAGGTCGCCACCGAGTACGCCTACCGCTTCGCCTCCGAGTACGACGTCGTCTGGTGGGTTCCCGCAGAGGACCGCCCCACCCTCCGCGAACGCCTCGCCGACCTCGCGCCCGAACTCGGCCTGCCGCGCGGCGCCGGCAGCTACGGCGAACAGATCCGCGCCGTCCTGGAGGCCCTGCGCCGCGGCAACCCCTACCACCGCTGGCTGGTGGTCTTCGACGGCTGCGACAACCCCGACGACCTCACCGACCTGCTGCCCTCCGGCGCCGGAGACGTCATCATCACCTCCCGCAACCGCGAGTGGGCCGCCCGCCACACCAGCCTCGTCGAGGTGCCCCTCTACGCCCGCCCCGAGTCCGTCACCTTCATCCGCCGCCGGGCCCGCCGCCTCACCGGCGAGGAGGCCGACCAGCTCGCCGAGGCCCTGGAGGACTACCCCCTCGCCCTAGACCAGACCGCCGGCTGGCTCGCCGACTCACCCCTCGGCGTCGGCGAGTACCTCGACCTCCTCCAGCGCCGCCTCGACTCCCACGAGGCCGTCACCCTCTCCGACGACTACCCGCTGCCCTTCCCGACCGCCCTGGCGATACTCCTCAACAACGTCCGCGAGAACTTCCCCGACGCCCTCGCCCTGCTGCGGCTGTTCGTCTTCTTCGCCCCCGGCCGCGTCCCCCTGCGGCTGCTGCGCGAGTTCCCCGCCGAGGACGTCCCCGAAGACCTCGCGGGCATCGTCAACGACCAGATCCGCTGGAACGCCGCCCTCAACAAACTCGTCCAGTTCTCCGTCGTCCGCCTGGAGTACTCCGACCTGTCCGTCGAGGAGGGCGGCGGCCTGGAGACCGTCCAGCTGCACCGCATGGTCCACAACATCGTCCGCGAGAACCTCGCCGAGGACGAGGCCGACCAGCTCTCCCGCGCCGTCCGCCAGGTCCTCGCCGCCGCCGACCCCGGCCGCCCCTCCGACTCCCGGCTCTGGCCCCGCTACGCCGAACTCGTCCCGCACCTCGAACCCGCCGGCGTCCTGACCAGCAGCAACCCCCGCATCCAGAACTTCCTGCTGCACTGCCTGCGCTTCCTGATCCTCGCCGGCGAGTACCGCACCTGCCTGCGCCTGTCCGAACAGACCGACCACGTCTGGCGGGCCATGCTCGGCGACGACCACGACCAGGTCCGCGAACTCAGCTACCACTACGGCGGCGCCCTGCGCATGCTCGGCCACTTCCGCCAGGCCGAGGCCCTCGCCCGCCAGGTCGCCGACCGGCTCACCGCCGAACGCGGCGACCGCGACCTGGAGACCCTCCGCGCCACCAGCACCTACGCCGGCGTCCTCCTCAGCACCGCCAAGTTCGACCAGGCCCGCACCCTCCTCGAACACGCCTTCGCCAGCTACCGCGAACTCCTCGGCGAGGACGACGCCACCACCCTCAACGCCCAGAACAACGTCGCCGTCGTCCTGCGCCTCCTCGGCCGCTACCAGGAGGCCTACGACACCGACCTGGACACCCTGCGCCGCCGCGAACGCGTCCTGCGCGTCCGGCACATCGCCACCCTCTCCTCCGGCATCGGCTGCGCCATGGGCCTGCGCCTGATGGGCCGCTACCGCGAAGCCCTCGCCCGCCAGGAACAGGGCCTCAAACTCCACGTCCAGGTCCTCGGCACCAACCACCCCCAGACCCTGCGCGCCGAACACAACCTCGGCCAGTGCCTGCGCCGCACCGGCGACATCCCCGGCGCCGGCGCCCGCCTGCGCAGCGTCCTCGAACGCTCCACCCGGGTCTTCGGCGCCGAGTTCCCCTGGACCCTGATGGTCGCCTCCGACTACGCCACCTACCTGCGCGAGTACGGCGACATCGAGGAAGCCCGCCGGATCTCCGAGGAGGTCGTCCGCGGCTACCAGTCCCAGCTGGGCCTCGCCCACCCGTACAGCATCGGCACGGTAGGCAACCTCGGCCTCGTCCTGCGCGCCCAGGGCGAGCGCACCGAGGCCCTGAACCTGGCCGAACAGGCCCTGGTCGGCATGCGCGGCGCCCTCGGGGACCGCCACCCCTGGACCCTGGGCTGCGCCCTCAACGCCACCGGCCACCGCAACATCACCGGCCGCCTGGAATCCGCCCTGGACCTCAGCCGCGAGACCCTGCGCGCCGCCGAACAGGTCCTGGGCCCCGACCACCCCATGGCCCTCAGCGCCCAGATCGCCCTGGCCGCCGACCTCCGCTCCGTACGGGAGGACGCGGAGGCCGCCAAACACGAGGACGCCGGCCTCAAGGCCCTCACCCGCACCCTGGGCCCCCAGCACGTCCACACGGTCTCGGCCCGCCAGCAGACCCGCCCCTACTGGGACTTCGAACCGCAGCCGTAGCGGACGCCGGAAGGCCCGGCCCCCCTCCTGGGGGACCGGGCCTTCCGTCTCCGTGCGGGTCGCGGTGGCGACTACGCCTCGAAGACCTCGTTCATCAGCAGCTGCTGCTCCGCCTGGTGGCGCTTCGCGGAGCCCACCGCCGGGGAGGAGCCGTGCGGACGCGAGATGCGCCGCAGGCGCTCGCCCGCCGGGATGTCCGCGCCGACCGCCAGGTCGAGGTGGTCGATCAGGTTCAGCGCGATGAACGGCCACGCACCCTGGTTCGCCGGCTCCTCCTGCGCCCAGATGTACTTCGCCGCGTTCGGGAACTTGGCGATCTCCGCCTGGAGTTCCGCGCCCGGCAGCGGGTACAGCCGCTCGATGCGGATGATCGCCGTGTCGGTGATGCCGCGCTTCTCCCGCTCGGCCTCCAGGTCGTAGTAGACCTTGCCCGCGCAGAAGACGACCTTGCGGACGGCGTTCGGGTCGACCGTGGAGTCACCGATGACCGGACGGAACGAACCGCTCGTGAACTCCTCCGCCTTCGACGCCGCGGCCTTCAGACGCAGCATCGACTTCGGGGTGAAGACAATGAGCGGCTTGTGGTGCGGGTTGTGGACCTGCCAGCGCAGCAGGTGGAAGTAGTTCGACGGCAGGGTCGGCATGGCGACCGTCATGTTGTCCTGCGCGCACATCTGGAGGAAGCGCTCCGGGCGCGCGGACGAGTGGTCCGGGCCCTGGCCCTCGTAGCCGTGCGGCAGGAGCAGCGTGACACCGCTCGTCTGGCCCCACTTCTGCTCGGCCGAGGAGATGAACTCGTCGACGACGGTCTGCGCGCCGTTGACGAAGTCACCGAACTGGGCCTCCCACAGCACCAGCGCGTCCGGGCGGGCCAGCGAGTAGCCGTACTCGAAGCCCATGGCCGCGTACTCGGAGAGCAGCGAGTCGTAGACGTTGTAGCGGGCCTGGTCGTCCGACAGGTACTGCAGCGGCGTGTAGTCGTTGCCGGTCTCCCGGTCGATGAGGACCGCGTGGCGCTGGCCGAAGGTGCCGCGGCGGGAGTCCTGGCCGGACAGGCGGACCGGGGTGCCCTCCATCAGCAGCGAACCGAAGGCCAGGGTCTCGCCCATGCCCCAGTCGATGGTGCCGTCGTCGATCATCGCCGCGCGGCGCTGCAGCTGCGGCAGCAGACGCGGGTGGACCGTGTGGCCCTCGGGGATGTTGACCTGGGACTCGGCGATCCGCTTGACGACGTCCTGCGAGATCGCGGTGTTCACCGCGACCGGGAACTGCTGCGCGGTCTGCGCCGGTGCGACGGGGGCGACGGCGGGCTGCGTGGCGGCCTCGCGGACCTCCGCGAAGACCTTCTCCAGCTGGCCCTGGAAGTCCTGGAGCGCCTGCTCGGCCTCTTCCAGCGTGATGTCGCCGCGACCGATGAGGGACTCGGTGTACAGCTTGCGCACCGAGCGCTTCTTGTCGATCAGGTCGTACATCAGCGGCTGCGTGAACGCCGGGTTGTCCGACTCGTTGTGACCGCGGCGGCGGTAGCAGATGAGGTCGATCACGACGTCCTTGTTGAACGCCTGGCGGAACTCGAAGGCGAGCCGCGCGACGCGGACCACGGCCTCCGGGTCGTCGCCGTTCACGTGGAAGATCGGCGCCTCGATCATGCGGGCCACGTCGGTCGCGTACATCGACGAACGCGAGGACTCCGGGGCGGCGGTGAAGCCGACCTGGTTGTTGATCACGACGTGGACGGTGCCGCCGGTGCGGTAGCCGCGCAGCTGCGACATGTTCAGCGTCTCGGCGACCACGCCCTGGCCGGCGAACGCGGCGTCGCCGTGCAGGGCGACGGGCAGGACGGTGAAGTCCGTGCCGGCCTTGCCGATGACGTCCTGCTTGGCGCGGGCGACACCCTCCAGGACCGGGTCCACGGCCTCCAGGTGCGAGGGGTTGGCGACGAGCGAGACCTTGATCTGCTCCCCGTCCAGGCCCGTGAAGGTGCCCTCGGCGCCCAGGTGGTACTTGACGTCGCCGGAGCCGTGCATGGACTTCGGGTCGAGGTTGCCCTCGAACTCGCGGAAGATCTGCGCGTACGACTTGCCGACGATGTTCGCCAGGACGTTGAGGCGGCCGCGGTGGGCCATGCCGATGACGACCTCGTCGAGGCGGGCCTCGGCGGCCGAGTCGATGACGGCGTCGAGCAGCGGGATGACGGACTCGCCGCCCTCCAGCGAGAAGCGCTTCTGGCCGACGTACTTGGTCTGCAGGAAGGTCTCGAAGGCCTCCGCCGCGTTCAGGCGGCGCAGGATGCGCAGCTGCTCCTCGCGCTCCGGCTTGGAGTGCGCGCGCTCGATGCGGTCCTGGATCCAGCGGCGCTGCTTCGGGTCCTGGATGTGCATGAACTCGACGCCGGTGGTGCGGCAGTACGAGTCGCGCAGCACGCCGAGGATGTCGCGCAGCTTCATCATCGACTTGCCGGCGAAGCCGCCGACGGCGAACTCGCGCTCCAGGTCCCACAGGGTGAGGCCGTGCTCGGTGATGTCGAGGTCGGGGTGCTTGCGCTGCTTGTACTCCAGCGGGTCGGTGTCGGCCATGACGTGGCCGCGGACCCGGTAGGAGTGGATCAGCTCGAAGACGCGGGCGGCCTTCGTGACGTCGTCGTCGTGCGAGGCGTCGATGTCGCGCATCCAGCGGACCGGCTCGTACGGGATCCGCAGCGACTCGAAGACGTTGTCGTAGAACTCGCCCTCGCCGAGCAGGAAGTTCGCGACGATGCGCAGGAACTCGCCGGAGGCCGCGCCCTGGATGACCCGGTGGTCGTAGGTCGAGGTCAGGGTCATGACCTTCGAGATGCCCAGCTTGTTCAGGGTGTCCTGCGAGGTGCCCTGGAACTCGGCGGGGTAGTCCATGGAGCCGACGCCCATGATGACCGACTGTCCGGGCATCAGGCGGGGCACGGAGTGGACGGTGCCCAGGCCGCCGGGGTTGGTCAGGGAGACCGTGACGCCGGTGAAGTCGTCCATCGTCAGCTTGCCGACGCGGGCGCGGCGGACGATGTCCTCGTAGGCCTGCCAGAACTCGAAGAAGTTCAGGGTCTCGGCCTTCTTGATGCCCGCGACGACGAGCTGGCGGTCGCCGTTCGGCTTGACCAGGTCGATCGCGAGGCCGAAGTTCACGTGCTCCGGCTTGACCAGGGTCGGCTTGCCGTCCTTCTCCTGGAAGGAGTAGTTCATCGACGGCATGGCCTTGATGGCCTGCACCATCGCGTACCCGATGAGGTGGGTGAAGGAGATCTTCCCACCGCGGGCGCGCTTGAGGTGGTTGTTGATGACGATGCGGTTGTCGAACAGCAGCTTCACCGGGACGGCGCGGACGGACGTGGCCGTCGGGACGTCGAGGGAGGCGTTCATGTTCTTGGCCACGGCGGCGGCGGGGCCGCGGAGCGTCACCAGCTCGGGGCCCTGCGGGGCCTCGGTGGCGGGCGCGGCCTTCTGCGCCGGGGTGGTGGCGGCGGCCGGAGCCTGGGCCTGAGGGGCGGGCGCGGCCGGTGCGGCGGCCGGGGCCTGGGAGGTGACAGTCACAGCAGGGGCACCAGAGGGGGTGGCAGGAGCAGGGGACGGAGCTGACACGGGTGTGGTCGCGGCGGGGGAAGGCGCGGCGGGCGCCGCCCCCGTGGCGGCGTCGGCGGCCTGCGGGATCCCGGCCGGGGCGGTGGCGGCCTGTGCGGAGGCGCCATCCGTCGTCGCGGACTTCTCGGGACCGGGACCGTCCGACTTCACCGGAGCGGCAGCGCCCCCCGGCTTGTAGTCGGCGAAGAAGTCCCACCAGGCCCGGTCGACCGAGTTCGGGTCCTGGAGGTACTGCTGATAGATCTCGTCGACGAGCCACTCATTCGCGCCGAAGCCTGAGGCAGGGGTCTTCCCGCCTTCTGCTGCGTCGGTCGTGGTGCTCGGGTTACTGGGGGACTGTGGCGACACGGCGGCAACCGCCCTCTTCCGCTTCACAAGGTATGGACAGCGGGAATAAAGGCTACGCCTCCCGGGCGGTGCAATGCAGGCCGGGCGGGACTTCCGTCACGCAGGTCACACCGAACGGCGGGTTTCATCGCGTGGAATGGCGGGAAACAAGCGTGGTTCGGGTAGGGGGCAGCCAGGTTGCGACCCCCGTGGCCTCGCACCCCTGACGACCCCGGGCACGTGTGGCCGAGATCATGTCCTTCCCACTCGAACCCTACGTCAAGACAACACCGGCGAGCTGCCCGGAAGGGTGACGAGGATTCGGCAACCACGTGACGATTCGGCCACGCGGATGTCCCCTCCGTGCAGGCCGACGGCCCAGCGGGCGATCGCCAGCCCCAGCCCCGTGCCCCCGTCGCCGCCGCCCGCCGACCCGCGGTTGAAGCGCTCGAAGACCCGGTGGCGCTCCGCCTCCGGAATCCCGGGCCCCTCGTCCACGACCTCCAGGGCCAGGCTCCCGGGCGCGTCGCCGCAGCGCGCCCGGACCGTCACCCGGCCGTGCTCCGGACTGTGCTTCACCGCGTTGTCGATCAAGTTCGCCACCACCTGGTGCAGCCGCTCCGCGTCCGCGTACGCGGTCAGCTCCGGAGGATGCACGTCCAGGTGGAGGTGCACGTCGTTACGGGTGTGCCCACCCGAACCGGACGACAGCCCCGGGCGCCCCGCGGCCGCCAGCCCCGACTCCTTCAGCACCCCCGACAGGTACGGCCACACCTCGAAGCGGCGCGCCTTCAGCGGCACCACCCCGTTGTCCACCCGCGACAGGTCCAGCAGCGTCTCCACCAGCCGGCCGAGCCGCTCCGTCTGCTTCAGCATCGTCCGCATGGTCTCCGGATCGGCCTCCGAGACCCCGTCCACCACGTTCTCCAGCACCGCCCGCAGCCCCGCGATCGGAGTGCGGAGCTCGTGCGAGACGTTCGCGACCAGCTCTCGACGGTGCCTGTCCTCGGCCTCCAGATCGTCGGCCATCCGGTTGATCGTCGACGCCAGATCACCCAGCTCGTCCCGCCGCCCCGCCCCGCTCACCCGGCGCGTGTAGTCCCCGTGCGAGATCGCCCGGGCGACCGTCGTCATCTCGTCCAGCGGCGCCGTCAGACCGTGCGCCACGAACTGGGTGATCAGCATCGAGGCGATCACCGAGAAGACCGTGATGAACCGCAGCTCCGTGTCCGTGCGCAGCGCCACCATCAGCAGGCCCGTGGTGATGAACACCGACACCACGACGAGCGTGCCCAGCTTCGTCTTGATCGAGAAGGGCGAGAACGGCCGCAGACCGCCCCCGGGACGCCCGCCGCTCACGCCTGCGCCGGGGTCTCCAGGGCGTACCCGACGCCGTGGACCGTACGGATCCGCTCCGCGCCGATCTTCCGGCGCAGGGCCTTGATGTGGCTGTCGACCGTACGGGTGCCCGACGCGTCCGCCCAGTCCCACACCTCCGCCAGCAGCTGCTCCCGCGACAGCACCGCCCGCGGGCTCCCCGCCAGGCACACCAGCAGGTCGAACTCGGTCGGCGTCAGGTGCACGTCCTCCGCCTGCACCCGCACCCGCCGCTGCGCGTGGTCGATCTCCAGGTCCCCCAGCCGCAGGGTCGCCCCGCGCGGGGCCGTCGCGGCCTGCGTGGCCCGCTCCACCCGGCGCAGCAGCACGTGGACCCGCGCCGCCAGCTCGCGCATGGAGAACGGCTTCGTCATGTAGTCGTCCGCCCCCACCCCGAGACCGACCAGCATGTCGGTCTCGTCGTCCCGGGCCGTCAGCATCAGCACCGGGACCGGCCGCTGCGCCTGCACCCGCCGGCACACCTCCAGCCCGTCGAAGCCGGGCAGCATGACGTCCAGCACCAGCAGCTCGGGCAGCCAGCTCTCGGCGGCCGCGACGGCGGCCGGGCCGTCGTAGGCCGTCTGCACCTGGAAGCCCTCGGCGCGCAGCCGGGCCGCGATCGCGTCGGCGATGGTGCGGTCGTCCTCGACCACCAGCACGCGCCGCTGGGCACCTGGGGTGGCCGCGGCGGCTCCGCTGTGGGTCGTGTGCGTCTGTTCCATGTCCCGCCCCTGATGATCCGCGTGATGGCTGGGGTGCAGCGTAGAGGAGGCACCGGCCTGCGGCCATGGAGGGTTCGGACAGGACCCGACGGCATGCGGAATCAGAGATTCATCCCGGATTCCTCACGCGGCGTCGAATCCGGGGAGGGCCTCCAGCACCCGGGACAGCGCCTGCGGCAGCGCCGTCTGGTCGGCCGCCACCTCGAATCCGCCGTACACGAAGGAGTACGTGAACCCGTCGTAGACCGGCGGATCGGCGGTCGTCCTACGGGGCAGGTGCGCGAAGTCCGCCGCACGGAGCGCCGTGCGCAGATCCTCCAGCCCGGCGGGCGCGAGCCGGCCCTTGCGGAGGTCCTTGTCCTGCTCGCCGAGGAGGGTCCAGGAACCGTCGCCGTCGACCAGGAGAGTGCGGGACCGGCCGGCGAAACCGCCGCTGCGGGTGACGCGCAGGAGGCGCTCGGTGGACGGGACCGCGGTGGCGGGAGGGGTCGGCCGGGGGCCGGCGGGGGTGGTGGCCGTCGGCTGCGGGGCGGTGGCGGTGGGCCGGGGAGTGGTGGCCGTGGGGGACGCCGGGGCGGAGGCGGGCGCCGTGGCCCCCGCCGGCGCCGGGCCGCCCCGGGAGCCGTCGTGGCCGCACCCCGCCAGGGACACCGCGGCCAGCAGCGCCGCCGCCGCGGCCCCGGCCGCTCGCATCGCTCGCACACCCACCTCCCGCGGGTCACCGGTACGCCCCCGAGTATGGAGGCCCCGACCCGCTACGGAAAGCACCCCGGAGGACGTCATCCACCGCTCGGCCCCCTGGCGCTGGTTCCCGCCGCTGCTCGCGCTCCTCCTGCTCGGCCTGTGGGGGCTGGCCCGGGGACCCGGCGACGGCAGCATGTGGCGCGACGAGTCCACGACCTGGCAGGTGGCCCACCGGCCGGCCGGCGCCCTGTGGGGCCTGCTCGGACAGGTCGACGCGGTCCACGGGCTGTACTACGGACTCATGCACGCCGTGTTCGCCCTGTGGGGGGACGGCGGCGCGGGCGGCCTGGTCGGGGGCGGTGGCGGCGGGCTGTGGGCGCTGCGGCTGCCGTCCGTGGCGGGCACCGCCCTCGCCGCCGGCGGGGTGGCCGCCGTCGCGCACCGGCTGGCGGGGGAGCGGGCCGGGCTCTGGGCGGGCGTGGTGTACGTCCTGCTCCCGCCCGTGCAGATGTACGGCCAGGAGGGACGCTCGTACGCCCTGGTCGCGGCGGCCGTGGCCTGGGCGACGTACCTGATGCTGCGCCGCTGGTGGGCCGCGTACGCCGTGGTGCTGCTGGTGGGCTGCTGGCTGCACGAGTTCGCGGCCCTGGCGCTGCTCGCGCACGCGTTCACCGCCTGGCGGGAAAGGGGCTGGCGCCGGGCCGCCGGGGCGGTCGCCGCCGGGCTGGCGCCGCTGGCGGTGGTGAGCGCCGGGCAGGCCGGGCGGCAGCTGGGCTGGCTGGGCCGCCCCGGCTGGCAGGACTGGGCGGCGTACGGGGTGCTGGCGGGGGCGGTGCTGCTGCTGGCCCGGGGGGAGCGGGGGGAGCGCGGGGGGCGGGGGCGGGGGCAGGTGCGGGAGGTGGCCCGGGTCGCGGTGCCCCTGGCGCTGCTGCCGCCGGGGCTGCTGATGACGGTCTCGCTGGTGCACCCCTGGTACGTCGACCGGTACGTCCTGTACGCCCTGGCCGGCTTCGCCCTGCTGGCGGGGGCCAGGCTGGCGGAGGTGCGGGGGGTGGGGGTGCGGGGCGCGGGTGCGCTGGGCGCGGGTGCGCGGGGGGCTGGTCTGCGGGGGTGGCTGCCGTGGGTGCTGGGGGCCGCGCTGCTGGTGCCGGTGGGGGTGTGGTCGGCATGGCTGCGGACCCCGGAGAGCCGCAAGGACGACGTCCTCGCGGTCACCGCGGCGGTACGGGAACGGGCCCGGCCGGGGGACGCGGTGCTGTTCATGCCCGCGCGCAGACGGGAGTGGCTGCTGTCCTCGCCCGGGGTGTACGCGGGGCTGCGCGACGTGGCCCTGTCCGGGCCCCCGGCCGCCTCGCGCACCCTCCACGGCACGGAGCTCCCGCCGGACCGCGTCCGGGAGGCCCTGCTGTCCTCACCCCGGGTGATAGCCCTGCTGGACCCCGCGGACCAGCCGCTGGACCCGTACCCGACGGAGGCGGCGAAACGCGACACCCTGGCGGCCGCCTTCGACCGCTGCACGGTGACGGAGGTCCGCGGCGCGAGGGTGGCGGTATACGCCCGGCGGGGCGAGTGCGGGTGAGCGGGGTTGGGGGTGGGCAGGACCCGAGCGGGGCGGTCTCACAGAGGGGTTGGGGCTTTCCCGTCAGTCTCATCGTCCTTCCGTGTCGGGCCGGCCTGTCAAGGGCGCTCCTTCGTCGCGTCGCTGCGCGATGGCCTTCGGCCACCCTTGACAGACCGTCCCGCCACGGAAAAACGAAGACTGCCGGGAAACCCCCAAAGAAACGGGACGGTGGATCAATGGGCATGCGGCCGGATCAGCGATCAGGCGAGGTGGTCGGGGGCCGCCTGACCGGGCATCCGGGCAGACCTCAAGGTGCAAGCGGGGACGACCCACGCGTCAGATCGCTACGCGCTTCTCCCGGCTTAGCGTCCGGCGGCCGTCTGGGGCCGCTGCATGCAGGAGAGGACGATCAGGGCGGCATTCGGGCTCCCAGGCGCGCCAGATCGCTACGCGCTCCTCTTTTCTCGGCGTCCAGGGGTGGTCGTGGGCTGGGATGCCCTTCCACTCGTCGTCTGGTGCGGTCAGAAAGCCAAGACGGCCGCCGGACGCCGATATGAGCGAAGCGCGTAGCGATCTGGGGCGCCGGAGGGCCCGGATGTCGTCCTGATCGTCCTTTGGTGCGGGTATCAGCCCCAGACGGCCGCCGGACGCCGAGGAATGAGGAGCGCGTAGCGATCTGAGGCGCCCACCGGCCCCGGATGACGACTCCGTCGTCCCCGGGCGACGGCAGCGACCCCAGACGGGCGGCGGACGCTAAGCCGGGAGGAGCGCGTAGCGATCTGACGCGTAGGTCGTCCCCGATTGTCCTCGCGACGGGGCCGGATGCCCTGTCAGGCGGCCCCCGACGACCTCGCCTGCTCCCTGATCCGGCCGGATGTCTCAGGTACATCCGTCCCGTTTCTTTGGGGGTTTCCCGGCAGTCTTCGTTTTTCCGTGGCGGGACGGTCTGTCAAGGGTGGCCGAAGGCCATCGCGAAGCGACGCGACCGAAGGGAGCGCCCTTGACAGGCCGGCCCGACACGGAAGGACGATGAGACTGACGGGAAAGCCCCAACCCCCCTGTGAGACCGCCCCGCTCGGGTCCCGAACACCCCGGCCCCGCCCCGCCCTTGGTGGGTGAGGATGGGTGGGAGATCGTTTCCGACCCCGCCCCGGAGGCTTCGTATGCCCGTGTCCGAGATGCTCGTGTCCGAGATGCCCGTGCCCGTGATACCCGGGCCCCTCGTCAGCGTCGACTGGCTCGGCGGGAACCTGCGGCGGGTCGTGGTGTTCGACGCCTCCGTCGGGGCGCAGCGGGGTGGGGGCGTCAGGATTCCCGGGGCCCGGCCCTTCGACCTGGACGGGGGTCTCTCCGACCACAGCGCTCCCGTTCCGCACACCATGCCGACGGCGGCGGTGTTCGAGGAGGCCGTGCGGGGGCTCGGGGTCGATGACGCCGACGGGGTGGTCGTGTACGACGCCGCCGGGATCTACTCCAGTGCCCGTGCCTGGTGGATGTTCCGGGCCATGGGCTTCGACCGGGTCGCCGTGCTGGACGGCGGGCTGCCCGCCTGGCAGGCGGCCGGGCTGCCCGTCGAGGCCGGGGCGGCGGCGTACGACGGGCCGCGCGGGTCCTTCACCGCCCGGCCGCGTCCGGGGCTGCTCGTGGACGCCGGCACCGTCGCCGCCGCGCTCGGGGACCCGGCCGCCGTCGTGCTCGACGCCCGGACGCGGGAGCGGTTCGCCGGTACCGCTCCCGAACCGCGGCCGGGGCTGCGCGGCGGACACATGCCGGGCGCGCTGAACCTGCCGTTCGGGGAGCTCCAGGGGTCCGACGGGCGGATGCGCCCGGCCGGGGAACTCCGGGGGGCGTTCGAGGCGTTGGCTGGGCAGCGGGAGCGGCTCTACTTCAGCTGCGGTTCCGGGGTCACGGCGTGCGTGCTCGCGCTGGGGGCGACCCTGGCCGGGTACGGGGAGACCGCCGTGTACGACGGCTCGTGGAGCGAGTGGGGGCTGACTTCGGACCGGCCGGTGGTGGCCGGGGGCTGAGCGGGGCCGACCGGGGGCGGACCGGGCCGCGGGGTGGTGCTGGCTCCACCTCCGGTTCGGAGGTCTGCACCCGCGCGCCGCGCGTCCCCGGTCGGCAGACTCGTCCGCATGGCATCCCACACCGCGTCCACCCGTATCGCCGTCACCGCCCTCGGCGCCGCCCTCCTGCTGTCCGGCTGCGCCCTCACGGGCGTGGGGCCGGTGAAGACCCTCGACGCCGACGCGGCCGTCCCCGAGCCGGTCACGGCGGTGGAGCTCACCGGCACCCGCAGCGGTGACGTCGAGGTGGTCCCGGGTACCGGGCCCGGGGTGAGCGTCCGCCGGGTCGTCCACTACCGCGGCGGCACGGCGCCCGCGCCCGGGCAGCGGGTCTCGGGCGGGGTGCTGACCTTCAGCGACCGCTGCGAGGACGACTGCTGGATCGACTACCGCCTGGAGGTGCCGGCGGCGGCGCGGGTGCGGGTGGAGAGCAGCAGCGGCGACATCACCGTCAAGGGGGTCGCGCGCGCCGATCTGACCTCGGCGTCCGGGGACGTCCGGGCCGAGGGGATCACCGGCCCGGTGAAGGTCCGTACGTCCTCGGGGCGGATCACCGCCACCGGTCTGGAGGGGGCCGAGGCCGAGTTCCGGGCCGGCTCCGGGGACGTCGGGGCGGAGTTCGCGAAGGCCCCGGCCTCGGTGTCGGTCACGACCAGCTCCGGCGACGTCGGCCTGACGGCACCGCAGGGCCCGTACCGGCTGTCCACCGAAACGGCCTCCGGGACCCGGCACCTGGCCCTGGGCGACAGCCCGGGTGCCGCGGCGAGCATCTCGGTGCGCACCTCGTCGGGCGACATCCGGGTCGCGGCCTCCTAGGGCCGGCGCCGGCGGCGTACACCCCTGCGAGCACGGCCCTGTGGCCGCGCCCGGGCTACCCCAGCCACTCCCCGTCGCGCATCACGACGCGGTCGCGCAGTTCCGCCACCGAGCGCCAGGCGCGTACCGTCTGCGGGGTCACGCACAGGTACACACGGGGAGTCTCCTCCGTCCGAGGATCCCAGCCGAACTTCTCCGCGAACGCGTCCGCGGCTTCCTTCGGCACCTCCCCCGGGGGGTGGCACCGCGCCTCCCCTTGCAGCGTCACCACGTCGGCGGTGTCCGGGAGCGCCAGCCGTACGCGCGGCTCCTTCCGTACGTTGCGCACGGTCGCGGAGTGCGCGCCGGTGCACATCCACGCTGCCCGTCCGTCCCACAGGAACCACAGGGGTACCTGGTGGGGGCCGTGGTCGGGGTGGGACGTCGACACCCATATGTCGCGCTCCGAGCCGAGCCGTTCCAGGGCGTCCCGCCTGCGCTCCGCGGGGGTGCGTCGAATGATCTTCGTGGTGTGCATGGGCACCGACGCTAGCCAGCCGGCGCCCGGTGCGCATGGGGCGCGAGTCCTAGACGAGTAATTCCGAAGTCTTCGGGCGCATGAAGCGAGGGTCTCGTTGGTTCGTTTGTGACGACAAACCTGGAGACCCTCGCGACTGCACT
>NZ_JBVILR010000011.1:0-41335 GCF_055580265.1 Streptomyces sp. NPDC032091
ACGCCCGGTTACATTCCGAACCCGGAAGCTAAGCCTTTCAGCGCCGATGGTACTGCAGGGGGGACCCTGTGGGAGAGTAGGACGCCGCCGAACAACCCGCCCTTTTAGCTCAGTCGGTAGAGCGTCTCCATGGTAAGGAGAAGGTCAACGGTTCGATTCCGTTAAAGGGCTCCAAAAGAAAAGGCCCCCGCCTCATGGCGGGGGCCTTTTTGCGTTTCCGGTGTGGCGGGAGGAAGAGAGCCGGCCCGGGCAGCTGCCCGGGCCGGAGGGGGTGAAGTGAGGCGAGGGGGCGGTTACGCGCCCTCGCGGGGGTGGGGGACGCGGAAGGCCAGGATCGCCATGTCGTCCGAGGCGGGCTCCGCCGCGAAGCGTTCGACCGCGCGCAGGACGCGCGCGGCGACGGCGCCGGCCGTGAGGCCCGTACAGGTGGTCAGGACGTCGGCCAGGCCGTCGTCGCCGAGCATGCGGGTGCCCTCACGGCGCTCCGTCACACCGTCCGTGACGCAGAGGAGGACGTCACCCGGGTCCAGGGACAGCGTCTGTTCGTAGAGTTCCAGGTCGTCCATCACGCCGAGCAGGGGCTGCGGTTCCGCCGCCGCGCTGACCCGGCCGTCCGGGCGCAGGCGCAGCGGGAGGGGATGGCCGGCGCAGACCACCTTCATCAGGGCGCCGCCGTCCGGCTGCGGATGGAGCTCCCCGTAGAGCAGGGTCAGGAAGCGGCTGCGGGCGCCCTCGTCGAGGATGGCCGCGTTCAGCCGCTCCAGGACCGCCGGGCCGCCCAGTCCCTCGCGGGCGAGCAGGCGTAGCGCGTGCCGGGCCAGACCGGTGACCGCGGCCGCCTCCGGGCCCGTACCGCAGACGTCGCCGATGGCGAAGCCGTACGCGCCGTCGCGGATCGGGAAGACGTCGTAGAAGTCGCCGCCCACCTCGTTGCCCTCGCCGGCCGCACGGTAGATGACCTCGACCTCCATGCCGGGGATCGCGGGGGAGCCGGGCGGCAGCAGGCTGCGCTGGAGGGAGCGGCTGATGGCCGTGCGCTCCGAGTAGAGGCGGGCGTTGTCCAGGGCCAGGGCGGCCCGGCGCGACAGGTCGTCGGCCAGTTCGAGGATCTCCCGGCGGAAGTGCTCCTCGCTGGGCTTGCCCAGGGTGAGCATGCCGATCACCCGGTTGCGGGCCAGGAGGGGCAGGACGACCGTCTCCCCGCCGACCGCGGCGGCCGTCGCCGGCCAGGGGCGGGCGCCGGCCTCGCGGACCGGCTCGGGCGGGGCGACCCGCGACAGCAGCTCCTTGAGGCCGTCGATGCGCTCCTCGTCCTCGTGCAGGACGTAGGCGAGGTAGGGGTCGGAGGTCTGGTCCGCGATGGTGTAGACGGCGCACCACGTGGCCAGCGTCGGGACCGTCATCTGGGCCATCAGGGCCAGGGTCTGGTCCCGGTCGAGGGTGCCGGCCAACAGGTCGGAGGCCTCGACGAGGAAGGACAGGGAGCCGCGGCGCAGCCGTTCCAGCTCGCCGAGGCGGGCGGACTCCACGGCCAGGGCGATGCGGTCCGCGGCGAACTGGAGGCGCAGCGCCTCCTCGTTCGAGTAGCGGCCGGGGATCTCGGCGGCGACGCCCAGCGAGCCGGTGAGCCGGCCCTCCACCTTGAGGGGGACGGTGACGACGGAGCGCATGCCGGTGGACTCCAGGAGCGGTACGGCCCCGGGGACGGCGGAGAGGTCGTCGTGGACGGCGGGCAGGCGGGCGGACCCGTAGCGGCTGGTGCCGGCCTCGACGGGGACGCGGGCGAAGCGCTGCCGGGTGGAGGGCAGGCCCGTGGTGGCGCGGACCTCCAGCTCGGTCTCGTCGTCGGTGGCCAGCAGCAGGAACGCGGCGTCGGCGTCGAGCATGTCGCGGGCCCGCTCGACGGTGCGCTGGAGCAGACCGTCCAGGTCGTCGGGGGCGGGGGAGCCGATGAACACCTCGAACGGGTCCGCGGGGCGGGGCTCGGAGAGCTGGCCGTCGGACGCGGTGGCCCGTACCGGGGTCTGGAGGAGGGCGCGCTCGTCGTCGTGGACGAGGAGGCAGACGATGGACGGTTCGCCGTGGGCGTCGCGCACGCGCAGGTGGGAGGCGTAGACGGGGATGACGCGGCCGTCGGCGCCGCGGATGCCGTAGCTGCCCTCCCAGCGGGACAGGCGCAGGGCCTCGGCGATGCCGGTGCCGGTGCCGGGGGTCTGGGGCCAGGCGGCGAGCTCGGCGAGGGGGCGGCCGAGGACCTTCTCGGCGGCGTAGCCGAAGACGTGCTCGGCGTCCTCGTTCCAAGCGGAGATCGAGTCGGCGGCGTCGATCTGGATGACGGCGACGCGGACCCGGCTGTCGGTCAGGGGCAGGAACTGGTCCGGGACGACCGGGCCCGCCGAGCGGGTACCGACCGGACGGTCCGGGAGGTCGAGGCGGAACCAGACGTGCTTGTGGGTGGTGGTGTACTCGACGCCCCAGCGGGTGGCGAGGGCGGCGCAGAGCATCAGGCCGCGGCCGTTCTCGCGGTCCGGGTCCGCGTACGGGCGCTCGTCGGGATGGCGCAGGGGGAGCTCGCGCTCGGGGTAGCGGTCGGCGATCTCGACGCGTACGCCGCCCTCGGCGCGCAGGCACAGGACCTCGGCCTGGGTTCCGGCGTGGACGACGGCGTTGGTGACGAGCTCGCTGGTCAGCACCACCGCGTCGTCGACGATGTCCGCGAAGCCCCAGCCTTGGAGGGTGTCGCGGACGAACGCGCGGGCAGCGGCGACCGACCGCCCTTGCGGGGTGAAACTGGCAGCCGCCCGTGCCGTGATCACGAGACTCCTTCGACGCGGTGGGACATCGGATGCCAGGTTACTTACCTTCGCGGTCGGCGTGAGGCGGTCGTCCGGGATTCCCTCCGCAGGGTGTGGAGGGTGTGCGAAGGTGCCGAAGTGTTATGGCCGGGTTCGGCCGGGGTGAAACACTGGGCAGGCTTGGAGAGCCGGCTCTTGGACGGTCGGGGATCCGGTGGAACAGAGGTCGACCCTTTCGGGAGGGACACGGTGGAGTCTGGCGCAGCGGTGCGGCGTACGGGAACGCGCCCCAAGGGGGGCAGGTCCCGGCGGAGCGGGACGACGGAAGTCGACACCGCCGCACTGAACCGGCTGCTCACGGCCCTGGTGTCGATGCGGGACGGGAATTTCCGCAAGCGGCTGACGGTGTCCGGCGAGGGCGTGATGGCGGAGATCGCCGCCGTCTACAACGAGGTCGCCGACCGCAACCTGCACCTGACCGGGGAGCTGTCGCGGGTCCGGCGCATGGTGGGCCGCGAGGGCAAGCTGAGCGAGCGGCTGGAGACGGGCGCCTGCGAGGGCTCCTGGGCGGCGGCCATCGACGCCTCCAACCAGCTGGTGGACGATCTGGCCCGGCCGGTGTCCGAGGTGGGCCGGGTGCTGTCGGCGGTGGCCGAGGGCGACCTGGACCAGCGGATGGACCTGCGGACGCAGGCCCCGGACGGGAGCGGGCACCCGCTGCGCGGGGAGTTCCTGAAGGTCGGGCGGACGGTCAACAACCTGGTCGACCAGCTGTCGGCGTTCACCGACGAGGTGACGCGGGTGGCGCTGGAGGTCGGTACCGAGGGCAAGCTGGGCGGTCAGGCCCAGGTGCGCGGGATGTCGGGTTCCTGGAAGGACCTGACCGACTCGGTCAACACCATGGCCTACCGGCTCACCGCCCAGGTGCGGGACATCGCGCTCGTCACGACGGCGGTGGCCAAGGGCGACCTGTCGCGCAAGGTCACGGTGCACGTGGCCGGCGAGATGCTCCAGCTGAAGAACACCGTGAACACCATGGTGGACCAGCTGTCCTCCTTCTCCTCGGAGGTGACCCGGGTTGCCCGCGAGGTGGGTACCGAGGGCGAGCTGGGCGGTCAGGCGAAGGTGCCCGGGGTCGCGGGCGTCTGGAAGGACCTGACCGACTCCGTCAACACGATGGCGGGCAACCTGACGGCCCAGGTGCGCGGGATCGCGCAGGTCACGACGGCCGTGGCGAACGGCGACCTGTCGCAGAAGGTACGGGTCAGCGCGCGCGGCGAGGTGGCGCAGCTGGCCGAAACGATCAACCAGATGACGGAGACCCTGCGGACCTTCGCCGACGAGGTCACGCGCGTGGCCAGCGAGGTCGGCGCCAAGGGCCTGCTGGGCGGCCAGGCCCAGGTGCCGGGCGCGGCGGGCACTTGGAAGGACCTCACCGACTCGGTGAACACGGTCTTCCGGAACCTGACCACGCAGGTGCGGGACATCGCGCAGGTGACCACCGCGGTGGCCAACGGCGACCTGTCGCAGAAGGTCACCGTGGACGTGGCCGGCGAGATGCTGGAGCTGAAGAACACCGTCAACACGATGGTGGACCAGCTCCAGTCCTTCGGTTCGGAAGTGACGCGGGTGGCCCGTGAGGTCGGCGTCGAGGGCGAGCTGGGCGGTCAGGCGCAGGTGCCGGGCGCGGCCGGTACGTGGAAGGACCTCACCGACTCGGTGAACACCGCCTTCCGCAACCTCACCGGGCAGGTGCGCAACATCGCGCAGGTGACGACGGCGGTGGCCAACGGCGACCTGTCGCAGAAGGTCACCGTGGACGTCTCGGGCGAGATGCTCCAGCTGAAGAACACCGTGAACACGATGGTGGACCAGCTGTCGTCCTTCGCCGACCAGGTCACGCGGATGGCGCGGGACGTGGGCACGGAGGGCCGGCTCGGCGGCCAGGCCCGGGTCGAGGGGGTGTCCGGGACCTGGAAGGAGCTGACCGACTCCGTCAACTTCATGGCCGGGAACCTGACCTCCCAGGTGCGCCAGATCGCCCAGGTGACGACGGCGGTGGCGCGCGGTGACCTGTCGCAGAAGATCGACGTGGACGCGCGGGGCGAGATCCTGGAGCTGAAGAACACCATCAACACGATGGTCGACCAGCTCTCGGCTTTCGCGGAGCAGGTGACCCGGGTGGCCCGGGACGTGGGTACGGAGGGCCGGCTCGGCGGTCAGGCGCAGGTGCCCGGCGTGGCCGGCGTGTGGCGCGACCTGACGGACTCGGTGAACGGCATGGCCGGGAACCTGACCTCGCAGGTCCGCAACATCGCCCAGGTCGCGACGGCGGTGGCGCGCGGTGACCTGTCGCAGAAGATCGACGTGGACGCGCGCGGGGAGATCCTGGAGCTGAAGAACACCATCAACACGATGGTCGACCAGCTCTCGAACTTCGCGGAGCAGGTGACCCGGGTGGCCCGTGAGGTGGGCACCGAGGGCATCCTGGGCGGCCAGGCGGAGGTGAAGGGGGTCTCCGGCACCTGGAAGGACCTCACCCAGTCCGTCAACTTCATGGCGAACAACCTGACCTCCCAGGTCCGCAACATCGCCGAGGTGACCACGGCGGTCGCCATGGGCGACCTCTCCAAGAAGATCACCGTCGACGCCAAGGGGGAGATCCTCGAACTGGTCACCACGGTGAACACCATGGTCGACCAGCTGTCCTCCTTCGCCGAGCAGGTGACGCGGGTGGCCCGCGAGGTGGGCACCGAGGGCATCCTCGGCGGCCAGGCCCGGGTGCGCGGGGTGACGGGCATCTGGAAGGACCTGTCGGACAACGTCAACACGATGGCCGGGAACCTGACGGCCCAGGTGCGCGGGATCGCCCAGGTGTCCGCGGCCGTCGCCAACGGCGACCTGACGAAGAAGGTCACCGTCGAGGCGCGCGGCGAGGTCGCGCAGCTCGCCGACACGGTGAACACGATGGTCAAGACCCTGTCCTCGTTCGCGGACGAGGTCACGCGCGTGGCCCGCGAGGTGGGTACGGAGGGCCGCCTGGGCGGCCAGGCGCACGTCCCGGGGGTCTCGGGCACGTGGAAGGACCTCACCGACTCGGTGAACTTCATGGCCTCCAACCTCACCGGCCAGGTGCGGCAGATCGCCATGGTCACGACCGCCATCGCCAAGGGCGACATGACCAAGAAGATCGACATCGACGCGCGCGGGGAGATCCTGGAGCTGAAGACGACCATCAACACGATGGTCGACCAGCTGTCCTCCTTCGCCGACCAGGTGACCCGGGTGGCCCGTGAGGTGGGCACCGAGGGCATCCTGGGCGGCCAGGCCCGGGTGCGCGACGTGGACGGCACCTGGCGGGACCTGACCGAGTCCGTGAACGAGATGGCCGGCAACCTCACCCGGCAGGTCCGGGCCATCGCGGCCGTGGCCACCGCGGTGACCCGCGGGGACCTGAGCCTGAAGGTCGACGTGGACGCGGCGGGCGAGATCCAGGCCCTCCAGGACAACATCAACACGATGATCGCCAACCTGCGCGACACCACCCTGGCCAACAAGGAGCAGGACTGGCTCAAGGGCAACCTCGCCCGGATCTCGGCCCTGATGCAGGGCCGCCGGGACCTGGACGACGTGGCCGGGCTGATCATGAGCGAGCTGACGCCGGTGGTCGCCGCCCAGCACGGCGCGTTCTTCCTGGCGGTGCCCACCGGCGGAAGTCCCGAGATCGGGACGGACGGCGGCGCGGAGGGCTCGTACGAGCTGCGGATGCGCGGCAGCTACGCGTACGCGGGCGGGCAGATGCCGATCTCCTTCCGGCCCGGGGAGGGGCTGATCGGGACGGTCGCGGAGGAGAAGCGGACCATCCTGGTGGAGAACACCCCGCCGGGCTACCTGAAGATCTCCTCCGGGCTCGGTGAGGCGCCGCCGGCGCACGTGATCGTGCTGCCGGTGCTGTTCGAGGGCAAGGTGCTCGGCGTCATCGAGCTGGCCGGCTTCCAGCCGTTCACGCAGATCCAGAAGGACTTCCTGAGCCAGATCGCCGAGATGATCGGGACGAGCGTCAACACCATCTCCGTGAACTCCAAGACGGAGATGCTGCTCAAGCAGTCCCAGGAGATGACCGAGCAGCTGCGCGAGCGCTCCGACGAGCTGGAGAACCGGCAGAAGGCGCTCCAGGCCGCGAACGCGGAGCTGGAGGAGAAGGCGGAGCTGCTGGCCCAGCAGAACCGGGACATCGAGGTGAAGAACACCGAGATCGAGGAGGCCCGGCAGGTCCTGGAGGAGCGCGCCGAGCAGCTCGCGGTCTCGATGCGCTACAAGAGCGAGTTCCTCGCGAACATGTCGCACGAGCTGCGCACCCCGCTGAACTCGCTGCTGATCCTGGCGAAGCTGCTCGCGGACAACGCGGACGAGAACCTCTCGCCGAAGCAGGTGGAGTTCGCGGAGACCATCCACGGCGCGGGTTCCGACCTGCTCCAGCTGATCAACGACATCCTCGACCTGTCGAAGGTCGAGGCCGGGAAGATGGACGTCTCGCCGACCCGGATCGCGCTGGTCCAGCTCGTGGACTACGTGGAGGCCACCTTCCGGCCGCTGACCGCGGAGAAGGGCCTGGACTTCTCGGTCCGGGTCTCCCCGGAGCTGCCCGCGACGCTGCACACCGACGAGCAGCGCCTGCTCCAGGTGCTGCGCAACCTGCTGTCGAACGCGGTGAAGTTCACCGACACCGGGGCGGTGGAGCTGGTGATCCGGCCGGCCGGTTCGGACGTGCCGACGGCGATCCGGGAGCAGTTGCTGGAGGCCGGTTCACTGCGGGAGGCGGACGCGGACCTGATCGCGTTCTCGGTGACGGACACCGGCATCGGGATCGCGGCGAGCAAGATGCTGGTGATCTTCGAGGCGTTCAAGCAGGCGGACGGGACGACGAGCCGCAAGTACGGCGGTACGGGGCTCGGCCTGTCCATCAGCCGGGAGATCGCCCGGCTGCTGGGCGGGGAGATCCACGCGGCCAGCGAGCCCGGGCGCGGGTCGACGTTCACGCTGTACCTGCCGCTGCACCCGAGCGAGCTGCCCCCGCAGGGGTACGCGCCGCCCACGCCGGGCGGGGCGCGGGGCGAGTACCGCAGGGCGGTGGAGGAGGCGCTGCCGGTGCCGCAGCCGGCCCCGGCGGCCGCGCTTCCCCCGGCCCCGAAGCAAGCGGTCCCGGTGCGGCAGGCGTTGCCGGTGGCGGAGCCTGCCGGGCAGGGTTCCTCCGCGCTGTTCCGGCGCCGGCGCAAGCCGCTGGCCGGTCCGCCGCCGCGCACCGAGGTGCCGGGGCAGCCGGACGGGGTGGCGTGGGAGGAGCCGGAGGCGCTGCCGGCGCCGCCGCGCACGTACGACTTCCACGGCGAGCGGGTGCTCATCGTCGACGACGACGTGCGCAACGTCTTCGCCCTGACGAGCGTGCTGGAGCAGCACGGGCTGGCGGTGCTCTACGCCGAGAACGGCAGGGAGGGCATCGAGGTCCTGGAGCAGCACGACGACGTGGCGGTGGTGCTGATGGACATCATGATGCCGGAGATGGACGGGTACGCGACGACGTCGGCGATCCGGCGGATGCCGCAGTTCGAAGGGCTGCCGATCATCGCGCTGACGGCGAAGGCGATGAAGGGGGACCGGGAGAAGGCCATCGATTCCGGGGCTTCCGACTACGTCACCAAGCCGGTCGAACCCGACTACCTCCTGTCGGTCATGGAGCAGCACATGCGCGGGGACTGACCCGGCGGCCGGGGCGTGACGGGAGGCCGCGGGGGGAACCTTCCGGCCTCCCGCCACGTTTCCGCTTCGTGCGCAGTGACATCTTGGTGACAGGGTGTGGCGATCTCAGGACTGGGGCTACGATGACCGGCACAAGGACGGACGGCTCGAAGACGCCGTCCTCTGGGGCGGGCCCCGGCACACGGGCCGGTGTCCGGAGCCGGGGAGGCCCCATGCCGGGGCGAGGAGGACAGGGCATGGTGCAGAAGGCCAAGATCCTCCTGGTCGACGACAGGCCGGAGAATCTGCTGGCGCTGGAGGCCATCCTCTCCGCGCTCGATCAGACACTGGTCCGGGCGTCGTCGGGGGAGGAAGCGCTCAAAGCGCTGCTGACGGACGATTTCGCGGTCATCCTGCTGGATGTCCAGATGCCGGGCATGGACGGGTTCGAAACCGCCGCGCACATCAAGCGCCGCGAACGGACCCGGGACATCCCGATCATCTTCCTCACCGCGATCAACCACGGTCCGCACCACACCTTCCGCGGCTACGCGGCGGGCGCGGTGGACTACATCTCGAAGCCGTTCGATCCCTGGGTGCTGCGCGCCAAGGTCTCGGTCTTCGTCGAGCTGTACACCAAGAACTGCCAGCTGCGGGAGCAGGCGGCCCTGCTGCGCCTCCAGCTGGAGGGCGGCGGGTCCAACGGCGACGGCAGCAAGGAGGCGGCCGGTCTGCTGGCCGAGCTGTCCGCGCGGCTCGCGGCGGTCGAGGAGCAGGCCGAGGCGCTGACCAAGCAGCTCGGCGAGGACTCCGCCGACGCCGCCGTGGTGGCCACGGCGGCGCACCTGGAGCGCAAGCTGACGGGACTGCGCCGGGCCCTGGACGCACTGGAGCCGGGGGCCGGCGGCACCGCTCCGGTCCTGCCCGCCCAGGGCTGACGGCCCCGCCGACGGGCCGTCAGGTCTGTCGGGGCGTCAAGAGGCGTACGGACGGCGCGACACGAACGGGTGAAGGGGTGGGCACGCGCGTCCACCGGCGCGCGCACCGGTAACCTCGGGCCCATGGCCTCACGTACGTCCGGCAAGGGTTCCCAGAGCACCGCGGGCGCCGCGAAGGGCCGCCCCGGCCGTACGACGGCGCCGGCCGGGAAGGCGGCCCCGGCGCGCAAGCCTCCCGCGAAGAAGGCCGCGGCGGCCCGGCGCGCCCCGGTGAAGAAGACCGCCGCCAAAGCGGCGCCGTCGCCGACCGGGGGCGTGGTGTGGCTCGTCCGCGGCTGCTGGCTCGGGCTCGCGCACCTCGTCGGCAAGGCCTTCCGGGGCATCGGCCGGGGCGCGAAGAACCTCGACCCCGCCCATCGCAAGGACGGCCTCGCGCTGCTGCTGCTCGCCTTGGCGCTGATCGTCGCCGCCGGGACCTGGTCCAACCTGAGCGGGCCCGTCGGGGACCTGGTCACCATGCTGGTCACCGGGGCCTTCGGGCGCCTGGACCTGCTCGTGCCGATCCTGCTCGGGATCATGGCGGTACGTTTCATCCGCCACCCCGAGCAGAGCGACGCCAACGGGCGCATCGGCATCGGCCTGTCCGCCCTGGTCATCGGCGTCCTCGGGCTGGTGCACATCGCCTGCGGGGCCCCCGGCCGCGACGAGGGCACCACCGCCATGCAGAACGCGGGCGGACTCGTCGGCTGGGCGGCCTCCAAGCCGCTGATCTTCACCATGGGCGCCCCGCTGGCCGTGCCCATGCTGGTGCTGCTCACCGTCTTCGGCCTGCTGGTCGTCACCGCGACCCCGGTCAACGCGATCCCGCAGCGGCTGCGCCGGCTGGGGATCCGGCTGGGGATCATCGCCCCGAACGCGTACGACGAGGGGTACGGCGAGGCCGGCGCCGGCCTCCCCGACCGGCACGACGCCGAGCAGTGGCGGGCCCGGGAGGAGGCCGCGGCGGGGCCGGGCGGTCCCGCCGACGCCGCCGAGGAGGCGGCCCTGGCCAAGCGGCGCCGCCCGCGGCGGGCCGCGTCGCGGCCGGGGGAGCGGGAGATGGACGCCGTCGACGTGGCCGCGGCGGCCGCCGCCGCGCTGGACGGGGCGGTCTACGGAGGGCTGCCGCCGAACCCGCTGGTCGCCGACCTCACCCAGGGGATCACCCCGCAGCGGGACGGCGTGGAGATCACCACTCCGGTGCCGCCCGCCCGCGAGGAGCGGCCCGCCGCCCCGGCGGCGCCCGCCGCGCCGGCGGCCCGGCCGGATGCCGCCGGCTCCCCGCACGAGCGCACCGCCGCGGCTTCGGGGACCCTGTCGGTGCCGGACCTGACGAAGGCCCCGCCCGAGCCCCAGCCGCTGCCGCCCCGCGCCGAGCAGCTCCAGCTGCGCGGCGACATCACGTACTCCCTGCCCTCGCTGGACCTGCTGGAGAAGGGCGGCCCCGGCAAGACCCGCAGCGCGGCCAACGACTCGGTGGTGGCGTCGCTGACCAACGTGTTCACCGAGTTCAAGGTGGACGCGCAGGTCACCGGCTTCACCCGGGGCCCGACGGTCACCCGCTACGAGGTGACGCTCGGCGCCGCGGTGAAGGTCGAGCGGATCACGGCGCTGGCGAAGAACATCGCCTACGCCGTGGCCTCCCCGGACGTGCGGATCATCAGCCCGATCCCGGGCAAGTCGGCCGTCGGCATCGAGATCCCGAACACCGACCGGGAGATGGTCAACCTGGGCGACGTCCTGCGGCTCGCGGACGCCGCCGAGGACGACCACCCGATGCTGGTCGCGCTCGGCAAGGACGTCGAGGGCGGCTACGTCATGGCCAACCTGGCGAAGATGCCGCACGTGCTGGTCGCCGGAGCCACCGGTTCCGGCAAGTCCTCCTGCATCAACTGCCTGATCACCTCGATCATGGTCCGGGCCACCCCGGAGGACGTGCGCATGGTGCTCGTCGACCCCAAGCGGGTCGAGCTGACCGCCTACGAGGGCATCCCGCACCTGATCACGCCGATCATCACCAACCCCAAGCGGGCCGCCGAGGCCCTCCAGTGGGTGGTGCGCGAGATGGACCTGCGCTACGACGACCTCGCCGCCTTCGGCTACCGGCACATCGACGACTTCAACCAGGCGATCCGGGACGGCAAGATCAAGCTGCCGCCCGGCAGCGAGCGGGAGCTGAGCCCGTACCCGTACCTGCTGGTGATCGTCGACGAGCTCGCGGACCTGATGATGGTGGCCCCGCGCGACGTCGAGGACTCCATCGTGCGGATCACCCAGCTGGCCCGCGCCGCCGGCATCCACCTGGTGCTCGCCACCCAGCGGCCCTCGGTGGACGTGGTGACCGGTCTGATCAAGGCGAACGTGCCCTCGCGGCTGGCCTTCGCCACCTCCTCGCTCGCCGACAGCCGGGTCATCCTGGACCAGCCGGGCGCCGAGAAGCTGATCGGCAAGGGTGACGGACTGTTCCTGCCGATGGGCGCGAACAAGCCGGTGCGCCTCCAGGGCGCCTTCGTCACCGAGGACGAGATCGCCGGGATCGTCCAGCACTGCAAGGACCAGATGGCCCCCGTCTTCCGGGACGACGTCACGGTCGGGCAGAAGCAGAAGAAGGAGATCGACGAGGAGATCGGCGACGACCTGGACCTGCTGTGCCAGGCGGCGGAACTGGTGGTCTCCACCCAGTTCGGCTCCACCTCGATGCTCCAGCGCAAGCTGCGCGTGGGCTTCGCCAAGGCGGGGCGGCTGATGGACCTGATGGAGTCCCGGGGGGTCGTCGGTCCCAGCGAGGGGTCCAAGGCACGCGACGTCCTGATCAAACCCGACGAACTGGACGGGGTGCTCGCCGTCATCCGGGGAGAGGCCCCCTAGAACGGGGGTCCGCCCGGCTCACCCGAGAGCAGGGGGTTCGGAGGGCAACCGTTTCCCTTGGGCGTGCGTCAAGTTGAGGGAGGCAGCTGCGGGCGGCGCCCTCGCCATACGGATGGCGTAGGAAGCGGACCCTCCGGTTGCCCCACCCTTTCGTCACCCCCCTAGACTGGACATCCAGCAGGTGGCTACACGCTCGAAAGGCGCCCTTGTGTCCATCGGCAACTCCAACTCCCCCGAAGAAGAGCGGCCTTCGACCGACGAACGGTCCGAGGACCGGCTCGTCGAACGCTCCGTCGAAGGCCCGTCCATCGGGACGGCCCTCAAGAAGGCCCGGATCGCCGCCGGGCTCACAGTCGACGAGGTCTCCTCCACGACGCGCGTGCGCATTCCGATCGTGCACGCGATCGAGGAGGACGACTTCACGCGGTGCGGCGGTGACGTGTACGCCCGCGGCCACATCCGTACGCTCGCCCGCGCCGTTCACCTCGACCCGGTCCCCCTGGTCGAGATGTACGACGCGGCCCACGGCGGCCGGCCGGCCCCCACCCCCGCCGCGCCGATGTTCGACGCCGAGCGCATCCGCCCCGAACGGCAGCGGCCCAACTGGACCGCGGCCATGGTCGCCGCCATCGTCGCCGTGATCGGCTTCGTCGGCTTCACCGCCTTCAGCGGCGGCGACGAGAAGGCCAAGCACCCGGTGGCGGAAGGTTCCGTCTCCCCGCAGCCGGCGCCCAAGCAGTCGGCGGGCGGGCAGCAGCCCCCGGCCCAGACCCCGCGGCCCCAGGCTCCGAAGCCGGAGCCCTCGGACAGCGCCATCGCGGCCGCCCCCAAGGACCTCGTCACCGTGGTCCTGACCGCCGACGTCGGCGAGAGCTGGATCTCGGCCAAGGACCACAGCGGCCGGCTCCTCTTCGACGGCACCCTCGCGCAGGGCGAGTCGAAGACCTTCACCGACAAGGAGTCCGTGGACCTCGTCCTGGGCGACGCCGGCGCCGTCAAGCTGTTCGTGAACGGCAAGGAGATCAAGGACAGGTTCGAGTCGGGTCAGGTCGAACGGCTCACCTACACCCGGAACGACCCCCGCCAGGGCCAGGCCCAGGCGGGCTGACCGGCCCTGAGCAGCGCCCACCGGCGCGGAATAAAAAATTCCGGATCCCCGGGACCCGTGCGGCACCTGCCGCCGGCTCCCGGGGATCTTGTCGTGGGGGGACACGGGGCGGGGGCCGGCGCCGGGACGAAGTAGTCTTGAGTCCATGCCCGAACGCCGTACCGTCGCCCTTGTCACTCTTGGCTGCGCCCGTAACGAGGTGGACTCGGAGGAGCTCGCAGGCCGCTTGGCGGCGGATGGCTGGGAGCTCGTCGAGGACGCCGCCGACGCGGACGTAGCCGTCGTCAACACCTGTGGCTTCGTCGAAGCCGCCAAGAAGGACTCCGTAGACGCCCTGCTGGAAGCCAACGATCTCAAGGATCACGGCCGGACCCAGGCCGTCGTCGCCGTCGGCTGTATGGCCGAGCGCTACGGCAAAGAACTCGCCGAAGCGCTCCCCGAGGCCGACGGGGTCCTCGGCTTCGACGACTACGCCGACATCTCCAGCCGCCTGCAGACCATCCTCAACGGCGGCAGCGTCGAAGCCCACGCCCCGCGCGACCGGCGCCAGCTGCTGCCGATCAGCCCGGCCGAGCGCCAGAACGCCTCCGTGGCCCTGCCCGGACACGCCCAGGACGGCGCCGAGGAGCCCGCGCAGGCCCCCGCCGACCTCCCCGAGGGCATCGCCCCCGCCTCCGGGCCGCGCGCCCCGCTGCGCCGCCGCCTGGACAAGAGCCCGGTCGCCTCGGTGAAGCTGGCCTCCGGCTGCGACCGCCGCTGCTCCTTCTGCGCGATCCCGTCCTTCCGCGGCTCCTTCATCTCCCGCCGCCCCTCCGACGTACTGGGCGAGACGCGCTGGCTCGCCGAGCAGGGCGTCAAGGAGATCATGCTGGTCTCCGAGAACAACACCTCGTACGGCAAGGACCTCGGCGACATCCGCCTGCTGGAGACCCTGCTGCCCGAGCTCGCCGCCGTCGAGGGCATCGAGCGCGTCCGCGTCAGCTACCTCCAGCCCGCCGAGATGCGGCCCGGGCTGATCGACGTGCTGACCTCGACCCCCAAGGTCGTGCCGTACTTCGACCTGTCCTTCCAGCACTCGGCCCCCGACGTGCTGCGCGCCATGCGCCGCTTCGGTGACACCGACCGCTTCCTGGAGCTGCTGGACACCATCCGCTCCAAGGCCCCGCAGGCCGGCGTCCGCTCCAACTTCATCGTCGGCTTCCCCGGCGAGACCGAGGAGGACTTCGCCGAGCTGGAGCGTTTCCTCACCCACGCCCGCCTCGACGCCATCGGCGTCTTCGGCTACTCCGACGAGGACGGCACCGAGGCCGCCACGTACGAGAACAAGCTGGACGAGGAGACCGTCGCCGAGCGCCTCGCGCACATGCAGCGGCTCGCCGAGGAGCTCACCTCCCAGCGTGCGGAGGAGCGGATCGGCGAGACCCTTGAGGTACTCGTCGAGACGGTCGTCCCGTTCGACGAGGCGGAGGAGGGCGAGGGCGCCTACGGACGCGCCGCCCACCAGGCCCCCGAGACCGACGGCCAGGTCGTCTTCACCGACGGCACCGGCCTGGTCCCCGGGACCATCGTCACCGCGAAGGTGGTCGGCACGCTGGGCGTGGACCTGGTGGCCGAGCCGCTGTTCACCGAGTTCTCGGAAATCCAGGAGGCGGCCGGATGAGCGGAGTCCCGGCATCCGCGGCGGGCGGGACCGGCCGCCGGCCCACGCCCGGCGCGAAGCTCGGGACCGCGGCCGTCAACCAGGCCAGCCTCTGGAACATCGCCAACATCCTGACGATGGTCCGGCTGGTCCTGGTGCCGGGATTCGTCCTGCTGCTGCTCGCCGACGGGGGCTACGACCCCGTCTGGCGGGCGTTCGCCTGGGCGGCCTTCGCCGTCGCCATGATCACGGACATCTTCGACGGGCACCTCGCCAGGACGTACAACCTCGTCACGGACTTCGGGAAGATCGCCGACCCCATCGCCGACAAGGCGATCATGGGGTCGGCGCTCGTGTGTCTCTCCTGGCTCGGCGACCTGCCCTGGTGGGTGACCGGGGTGATCCTGGGACGCGAGCTCGGGATCACGCTGCTGCGCTTCTGGGTGATCCGCTACGGCGTGATCCCCGCCAGCCGGGGCGGCAAGCTCAAGACCCTGGCCCAGGGCACGGCGGTGGGCATGTACGTGCTCGCGCTGACCGGACCGCTGGCGACCTTGCGCTTCTGGGTGATGGCGGTGGCCGTCGTGCTGACCGTGGTCACCGGTCTGGACTACGTCCGCCAGGCCGTGGTGCTGCGCCGGGCGGGACTGGCCGCGGAGCGGGCCGCGAAGTGACGGACGGGGCGGGGGAGGCGTCGGAATCCGTGGGAGCGGGGGAAGGTGCTGCGGGAGTGGCCGAAGACGTACTGCGGCTGCTTGCGGAGAGTGACCAGACCCTCGCCGTGGCGGAGTCGCTCACCGGGGGGATGGTGGCCGCCGAGCTGACGGCGGTGCCGGGCGCCTCACGCTCCTTCCGCGGGTCGGTCACGGCGTACGCCACGGAACTCAAGCACCGGGTCCTCGGGGTGGACGCCGCGCTGCTGGCCGCCGAAGGCGCCGTGAACGCCCAGGTCGCGGCCGAGATGGCGGGCGGGGTGCGGCGCGTGATGGGCGCTTCGTGGGGGATCGCGACGACCGGAGTGGCCGGTCCGGAGCCCCAGGACGGGCAGCCGGTGGGCACCGTCTTCATCGCCGTGGCGGGTCCGGGGGGCAGGAAAACGGCCCGGCTGCGGTTGAACGGCTCCCGTACGGAAATCCGTAGGGAGAGTGCACGCACAGTGCTCGAACTGCTCTCAAGCGAACTCCGCGAGAATCGGCGGGGGCAGGATACGGAACAGAACGGGGGGATTTGATGTTTGCAGCCCTGAGTGAACACGACATCGCTCCCCGCACGGCCGCGGCGCGAGGCGGTACGGTGGGGCGTGAAGGTTACGGCTACACGGTCAGAGGAGGGAGCCACCGATGATTCTGCTCCGTCGCCTGCTGGGTGACGTGCTGCGTCGGCAGCGCCAGCGCCAGGGCCGTACTCTGCGCGAAGTCTCCTCGTCCGCCCGAGTTTCGCTCGGCTATCTCTCCGAGGTGGAGCGGGGGCAGAAGGAGGCATCCTCCGAGCTGCTCTCCGCGATCTGCGACGCGTTGGACGTACGGATGTCCGAGCTGATGCGCGAAGTCAGTGACGAGCTGTCGCTGGCCGAGCTCGCGCAGTCGGCAGCCGCAAGCGAACCGGTGCCGGCACCGGTGCGCCCGATGCTCAATTCGGTCTCCGTGGCCTCGGTCACGGGTGGACCCGAACGGGTGACCATCAAGGCACCCGTGGAAGCGGTGAACGTCGTAGCCGCTTGAGTACCGCGAGCTGGACACGTGGGTGTGGCGGAGCCCCGGGTGGTGCGTGAGGCACCGGCCGGGGCTCTTTGCCGTCCGCGGGCCCCCGTCGTGCGGCCGTGCGCCCGGTGTTCTGGGTGCGGGGGCCGGGGGCGTGGGGGAGGATGGGCGCGACCGGTACCCGGCCCTCTGGGAGGTGGCCGTGCGGCTGTTACTGCGCATACCCGTGGCTTTGCCCGTCGCCCTGGCCCTGCCCCTCCTGCTGGCCCTGGGCGCGCTGTGGTGGTGGGCCGTGGTGAGGCTGGCGGTGGTGCCGGCCGAGGCGGGGCCCGTGGAGGGCGCGATAGCGATAGGCGGCTGGGGGCTGGGGCTGTTGCCCGTGCACTGCGTACCGGGCCCCGTGCGCAGGGTTCGGGCCGGGTGTCGCGGCGGCCCTCCGGAGCCCCCGGGCGGTGGTGCGGGCGCGGTGGGGGTCACCAGGGCATCGACACCCCTCCGTTCGGCCGAAGGATCTGGCCGGTCATGAAGGACGAGGCGTCCGATGCCAGGTAGAGCACGGCGTGGGCGATGTCCTCGCTCTCGCCGACCCGGCGCAGCGGGGACATCCGGACCATGGCGGCCTCGGTCTGTTCCTGGGCCTCGGGGCTGTGGCGGGCGGTCATGGGGGTGCGGATCCATCCCGGGGCGACGGCGTTGACGCGGATGCCGTGCGGGCCGCTCTCGGTGGCCAGGGTCCTGGTCAGCTGGACCACGGCGGCCTTGGCGGCGCTGTAGCAGAGCAGGCCGGGCTGGGCGGCGTCCACGGCGCCGGAGGCCATCGTGACGACCGAGCCGGGGCGACCGGCGGCGATCATGGCGCGGACGGCCTCCTGGCAGGTGCGCAGGACCCCCTTGAAGTTGATGTCCAGGACCCGGTCGAGGTCCTCGTCGGTGGTGTCCAGGACGCTGCTGGTGTGCATGACCCCGGCGATGGCGGCGGCGATGTCGAGCGGCCCGGCCGCGGCGACGGCGGCCCGCAGGGCGGCGCGGTCGGTGACGTCGAGGGGGTGGGCGGTGGCGGTGCCGCCGGCCTTGGCGATCAGGGCCGTGGTCTCGGCCAGTCCCCGCTCGTCGCGGTCCGCGCCGTGCACGGACGCGCCCGCCGCGGCGAGCAGGAGCGCGGTGGCCCTGCCGATGCCGGCGGCGGCTCCGGTGACGAACGCGGTGCGGCCGGTGAGGTCGTACGCGGTGATGGGTGTGGGCATGCCAGGACGGTACGAGCGGATCTGACGGGCCGTCAATTGGTTGGCGCGTCCGGGGTGGGGCCGGACTGGCAGCGGGGGCACCAGTACGTGGGCCGGCCGTCCTGCGGGGCCTGGCGCACGGGGGTGCCGCAGCGCAGGCAGGGGCGGCGGGCGCGGCCGTAGACGAAGAGCTCCCGGCCGGGGCGGCGGCTGCCGGTCGTGTTGCGGGGGCCGCCGTGGCCGGTGTTCGCGGCGAGGAGGCGCTGGGCGGCGGCCGCGATGCGGGCGGCGGTGACGCCGGGGTCGGGGAGCGCGCCGACCGGGGTCCAGGGGGTGACGGCGGCCAGGAAGCAGAGTTCGGACTTGTAGATGTTCCCGATGCCCGCCAGGTTCCGCTGGTCGAGCAGGGCCTCGCCGAGGGGGCGGCCGGGGGTGGCGAGGAGGTTGGCGGCGGCCCGGTCCTGGTCCCAGTCGGGTCCCAGGAGGTCGGGGCCCAGATGTCCGACGGCCCGTCCCTCGTCGGCGGTCCGCAGCAGTTCGAGGACGGGGAGGCGGTAGCCGACGGCCGTGGCGTCCGCTGTGCCCAGCACGGCCCGGATCTCGTAGTGGGGGCCGCCGCGCCACTTCTCGTCGGGGGCGAAGACGTACCAGGCGCCGTCCATGCCGAGGTGGCTGTGGAGGGTGAGGCCGCCTTCGAGGCGGGCGAGGAGGTGCTTGCCGCGCGGGGTGACGTCCAGGGTGGTGCGGCCGGCGAGGTCGGCGGTGGCGAAGCGGGGGACGCGGAGGTCGGCATGGGTGAGGGGCTTGCCCGCGAGGGCGGCGTGCAGGCGGGCCGCGACGCGGTGGACGCTGTCTCCTTCGGGCATGGCGCCATTGTCGCGCCGCCGGGGGGCCGGGAGCCGCTGCGCCGCCCGGACGGGGGCATCACGCCGCCCGGCGGGGAACGCGGAACCCCCCGGGCGGGGTGGCCGCCGCAGGGGGTTCGCGCGATCAGGAGGGGTGAGGGCCCGGGGGGCCGCTCATCACTTCCAGGTGAGGCCCTTCTGGGCCGGCTTGTTCAGGTTGTTGTACGGGTCGCCCCAGTACTCGGCGCCGGTGACCTTGGCGCCGGTCGGCGCGAGGGCGACGGCGCAGGAGGCCTGGGTCTTGCCGTTGGTGAAGCCCGACGGCAGGGACTCGTTCGGGCACTTGTCGAACTTGCCGGCGATCAGCAGGACGCCGGACTCGGCGCCGCCGTCGAGCACACCCTTCATGTGGCCGACGGAGGCGAAGGACAGGTCCGTCGTGCCGGTGTTCTTGGCCGTGTAGTGGATGTAGAAGGGCGTCTGGCCCTTCACCTTGTCGCCGACGTTCAGGGACGCCAGGTCCGCCGGGTTCCCCGGCTCGATGCTGGTGACCGTGAGGGCGAGCTGGCCGCTCTTGCTGCCGGAGGTGAACGGGACGGTCGCGGCCTGGCCGATCTTGAAGGACTGGCCGGACGTGGCCACCGCGCCGCCGCCGCCGGCGGGGGCGCCGGAGGCGCCGTCGTAGCCGCCCGCGGCCGGGGAGCTCGGGGCGCCGGCCGGCGGGGTGGCGTAGCCGCCGGACTGGGAGGGCTGGGAGGCCGGGGCGGACGGAGTCGCCGGGAGGGCCTCCTCGTTGCCGTCCTTGCAGCCCGTCAGGACCAGGGTTCCGGCCACGGCGAGGCCGGCCGCGGCCAGGGTGGTCTTGCGCATGCTGATGCTGCTCACTTCTCTTCTCCCCCATGACTGTGCACCGCCCATGCAGTGCCTGTGATCACCTTTGATAAGGCATGGATAAGCGCCAGTGCCAGCCCAGGAGCGGCTGGCAGCGGTTTCGTGACATGGCCAAGACATACGTGTCTGAGTCGAGACCGGACCGGGTTCCGGCCGCTTCCCCGGCCGGGAACCGCTAGTTGCGCAGGCGCAGGCCCCTCGGGGTGGCGTGGAAGCCGGCTGTCTCCAGGGCCTGGCCGAACGGGGAGGTGAGGGCCGCGGTGGCGTTGACGCGCTCCACCGTCAGGTCCGGGAGGGTGCCCGCGCGGGAAGCGGCCACCAGGGCGTCCGTGGCCGCCGCGAGGCGCGGGTCGCCCGGATCCGGCCAGGCCAGCAGGGTCTTGCCGCCGCGTTCCAGGTAGAGGGTGAGCTCACCGTCGACCAGCACCACCAGCGAACCCGCCTTGCGGCCCGGCTTGTGGGTGGCCCCGGCCGGGGGCTCCGGCCAGGGCAGGGCGGCCCCATACGCGTTCGCCGGATCGGCGGCGGCCAGGACCACCGCCGCCAGCGGGGGCGGGGTCCGCTCGGCCGCGCGGAGCCGGTCCACCGCACCGTCCATCGCGAACTGGGCCGCGCCGAGCCCTTCCACCACGTAGCCCCGGCGGGCCTGCCCGCTGTCCTCGAAGGCCGACAGGATCCGGTACACCGCGCTGAAGCCGCCCTCGACGCCCTCGGCCGCCACCGCCCCCCGCGTGACCACCCCGTGCCGGTCGAGCAGGGTGCGGGCCAGGGCGTGGGCGCGGTGGGTGGGATCCGGGGCCTGCTCCGGCAGGAGCGACCAGCGGCCCGAGACCGTGGGCGGCCCCGTACGGGAGACGGTCGCGCTCAGGCTGCCGTACCGGCCGCGCGGGACCGTGCGGCGGGCCCGGTGGGCGGTGGCGCCCGCCGTACGGCCCGAGCCCAGCAGGGAACGCAGCGGGGCCAGGGTGTCGTTGGTGAGGCGGCCCGACCAGGCCAGGTCCCACAGGGCCGAGGACAGCTCCAGGTCCGTGGCCTCCGGATGGCGGGCCCGGACGGCCTGGGTGAGCTGGCGGAAGAACAGGCCGTACCCGCCCGAGAGGGCCTCCAGCACCGCCTGGTGCAGCGGACCCGGCTCCAGCGGGTGCGGCTCCGGCAGCAGCATGGGGGCCGCGTCCGCCAGGTACAGGGAGATCCAGCCGTCCTTGCCCGGCAGGGCCCCCGCACCGGCCCACACCACCTCGCCGGTGGTGGTCAGTTCGTCCAGCAGGGCCGGGGTGTACCCGGCGACCCGCGACGGCAGGATCAGCCGCTCCAGCGCCGAGGCCGGCACCGGGGCGCCCTGGAGCTGCTCCACGGCGCGCGCCAGGCCGTCGATCCCGCGCAGCCCGCCGCCCAGGTGCTGCCACTGGGGCAGGAAGGTGGCCAGCGACGCCGGCGGCACGGGCTCCAGCTCCTGGCGCAGGGCCGCCAGCGAGCGGCGGCGCAGCCGGCGCAGCACCGCCGCGTCGCACCACTCCTGGCCGATGCCCGCCGGATGGAACTCGCCCTGCACGACCCGGCCGGCCGCCGCGAGCCGGTGCAGGGCGCCCTCGGTCACCGCCGCGCCCAGGCCGAAGCGGGCGGCGACGGCGGTCGTGGTGAACGGGCCGTGGGTACGCGCGTAGCGGGCCAGCAGATCGCCGAGCGGATCCTTGACCGGCTCGGTGAACGCCTCCGGGACCCCCACCGGCAGCGCCGTGCCCAGGGCGTCCCGCAGCCGCCCCGCGTCCTCGACCGCCGCCCAGTGCTCCACGCCGCCGATCCGCACCCGGATCGCCCGGCGGGCGGCTCCCAGGGAGGCGGCCCAGCCCGGCTCCGCGCCCCGCTCCGCCAGCTCCGCCTCCGTCAACGGGCCCAGCAGGCGCAGCAGATCGGCCACCGACTCGGCGTCCTTGGCGCGCCGGTCCTCCGTCAGCCACTGGAGCTCCCGCTCCAGTTCCTCCAGCACCTCGGCGTCGAGGAGCTCGCGCAGCTCGGCCTGGCCCAGCAGCTCCGCCAGCAGCCGCGAGTCCAGCGACAGCGCGGCCGCCCGCCGCTCGGCCAGCGGCGAGTCCCCCTCGTACAGGAACTGGGCCACGTACCCGAACAGCAGGGAGCGGGCGAACGGCGAGGGCTCGGGGGTGGTGACCTCCACCAGCCGGACCCGGCGCGCCTCCACGTCCCCCATCAGCTCGGTCAGGCCCGGCACGTCGAACACGTCCTGGAGGCACTCGCGCACGGCCTCCAGCACGATCGGGAAGGAGCCGAACTCGGAGGCCACCTGGAGCAGTTGCGAGGCCCGCTGGCGCTGCTGCCACAGCGGGGTGCGCTTGCCGGGGCTGCGGCGCGGCAGCAGCAGGGCCCGCGCCGCGCACTCGCGGAACCGGGAGGCGAACAGGGCCGAGCCGCCCACCTGGTCCGTGACGATCTGCGCGACGTCCCCCCGGTCGAACGCGACGTCGGCCGCGCCCAGCGGCGCCTGTTCGTCGTCGAACTCGAACGACGGGGGCCGGGCGGGATCGTGGTCGAGGAGGTCCAGGTCCATGGAGAGCAGGTCGGCGTCCGGCAGGCGCAGCACGATGCCGTCGTCGGCATGCATCACCTGGGCGTCCATGCCGTACTTCTCCGCCAGCCGGGCGCTCAGCGCCAGCGCCCACGGGGCGTGCACCTGGGCGCCGAAGGGGGAGTGCACGACGACCCGCCAGTCGCCCAGCTCGTCGCGGAACCGCTCCACCACGATGGTCCGGTCGTCCGGCACGTGCCCGCAGGCCTCCCGCTGCTCCGCCAGGTACGCCAGGACGTTGCCGGCGGCCCACGCGTCCAGCCCGGCCGCCAGCAGCCGCAGCCGGGCGTCCTCGTCGGAGAGCGCGCCGAGCTCGCGCAGGAACGCGCCGACCGCGCGGCCCAGTTCCAGGGGGCGGCCCAACTGGTCGCCCTTCCAGAACGGCAGCCGGCCCGGCACCCCGGGCGCCGGGGTGACCAGGACCCGGTCGCGGGTGATGTCCTCGATCCGCCAGGAGGTCGTGCCCAGGGTGAACACGTCACCCACGCGGGACTCGTAGACCATCTCCTCGTCGAGCTCGCCGACCCGGCCGCCGCCCTTCTTCGGGTCGGCGCCCGCGAGGAAGACCCCGAAGAGCCCGCGGTCGGGGATGGTGCCGCCGGAGGTCACCGCCAGGCGCTGCGCGCCCGGCCGGCCGGTGATCGTCCCGGCGACCCGGTCCCACACCACCCGCGGTCTGAGCTCGGCGAACGCGTCCGACGGGTAACGGCCCGCCAGCATGTCCAGCACCGAGGTGAACGCCGACTCCGGCAGCGCCGCGAAGGGCGCCGCCCGCCGCACCAGCGCGAGCAGGTCGTCCAGCTGCCAGGTGTCCATGGCCGTCATCGCGACCAGCTGCTGGGCGAGCACGTCGAGCGGGTTGGACGGGATCCGCAGGGACTCGATCGCCCCCGACCGCATCCGCTCCGTGACCACCGCGGCCTGCACCAGGTCCCCCCGGTACTTGGGGAAGACCACCCCGGTCGAGACCGCGCCCACCTGGTGCCCCGCCCGGCCCACGCGCTGGAGCCCCGACGCCACCGACGGCGGCGACTCCACCTGTACCACCAGGTCCACGGCGCCCATGTCGATGCCCAGCTCCAGGCTGGAGGTCGCGACCACGGCGGGCAGCCGGCCCGCCTTGAGGTCCTCCTCCACCAGCGCCCGCTGTTCCTTCGACACCGAGCCGTGGTGCGCCCGCGCCAGCAGCGGCGGCGCGCCCTGCGCCGCGCCCGACTGGGCCATGACCTCGGCCGGCGGCGGCGCGCCCTCGCCGAGCAGCTCGCCGGTGGCGCGCTCGTAGGCGATCTCGTTGAGCCGGTTGCACAACCGCTCCGCGAGACGGCGGGAGTTGGCGAACACGATCGTGGAGCGGTGGGCCTGCACCAGGTCCGCGATCCGCTCCTCCACATGCGGCCAGATCGACGGCTTGTCCCCGCCCTCGCGGCCCTCGGTGGCGGGGGAGCCGCCCAGCTCGCCCATGTCCTCCACCGGGACGACCACCGACAGGTCGAACTCCTTGGCCGACGGCGGCTGCACGATCTCCACCCGGCCGCGCGGCGCGAGGTAGCGGGCCACCTCCTCCACCGGCCGGACCGTCGCCGACAGCCCGATCCGGCGGGCCGGGCGCGGCAGCAGCTCGTCCAGCCGCTCCAGGGAGAGGGCCAGATGCGCGCCGCGCTTGGTCCCCGCGACCGCGTGCACCTCGTCCAGGATCACGGTCTCGACCCCGGACAGCGCCTCCCGGGCCGCCGACGTCAGCATCAGGAACAGCGACTCCGGCGTGGTGATCAGGATGTCCGGCGGACGCAGCGACAGCGCCCGGCGCTCGGCGGCCGGGGTGTCCCCGGAGCGGATCCCCACCCGGACGTCCGGCTCGGGCAGCCCCAGGCGGGCCGACTCCTGCCGGATTCCCGTCAGCGGGCTGCGCAGATTGCGCTCCACGTCCACCGCGAGGGCCTTCAGCGGCGACACGTACAGCACCCGGCAGCGCTTCTTCGGCTCGGCCGGCGGCGGCTGGGAGGCCAGCCGGTCCAGGGCGGCGAGGAAGGCGGCGAGCGTCTTGCCGGAACCGGTGGGCGCCACGACCAGGACGTCCGACCCCTCCCCGATGGCCCGCCAGGCGCCCTCCTGCGCGGACGTGGGCGTACGGAAGGCCCCCGTGAACCACGAGCGGGTCGCGGGGGAGAACGAGTCGAGCGCAGCGCCTGCCATGCCCCCATCGTGCACCCGGCCACTGACAGCGGGCCGGACCTGCGCAAACGCGCGGTGGCGCGGGGGCGCGGGGGCGCAGAATGAGGGGATGGGGAAGGACGACGCGGGCCGCGAGTGGGCCCGGCACTGGCGCTACCCGCAGCTGCCCGGACTGGACCTGCTGCGCGCCCACTACGTGCGCCACACCTTCCCGCGCCACGCGCACGACGGGTACGTCATCGCCGCCGTCACCGGCGGCATCGAGGAGATCGGCATGCCCGGCGGCACCCTGCGGGCCGGTGCGGGCAGCGTGGTGCTGATCAATCCCGAGGTCCCGCACACCGCCCGGGCCGGGGAGCCCGAGGGCTGGGCGTACTCCACGCTCTACCCCTCCCGCGAGCTGATCACCGAGGTGGCCGACGAGATCGGCACCCTGCGCGGCACCCCCGGTTTCACCGCGGAGATGGTCCTCGACGCGCAGGGCGCGCGGCTGATCACCGAGGTGCACCGGGCCGCCGAGGCCGGCAACGCGCTGGCCGCCGACACGCTGCTGCGGTCCGTGGTGGCCCGGATGCTCAGCCGGCACGCCGCGCCGCTGCCGGTCCGTGCGGTGGCGCGCGCGGGCGGCTCCGACGCGGAGCGGGCGCGGGCGGTGCTGGAGGAGCGGATGGCCGAGCCGCCCTCGCTGGAGCAGCTCGCGGCGGAGCTGGGGACCGGCCCGTTCGCGCTGCTGCGGGCCTTCCGGGAGCGGTACGGGATGCCGCCGCACACCTGGCTGACCGATGCGCGGGTGCGGCGGGCGCGGCGGCTGCTCGACGCGGGGCGCGCACCGGCGGAGGTGGCCGTCGCCGTCGGCTTCACCGACCAGCCGCACCTGAACCGGCACTTCACCCGCATCGTCGGCGTCCCGCCCGGCGCCTACCGGCGGGGGCGGGCGGGATAGGGGCGCGGCGCGCAAGAACGTACAAGACCCGGCCCGGCCCGTACCCCTACCTTCGCGGGGTGGGAACAGAACAGGTGGTCATACGAGAGGCCCCCGACGGGGTCGGAGGGCGGCCGCGGGCCGCCGTCGTGCGGGACGCGCTGGGCGTCGGGGTGGCGGTCGGGCTGTCCGGGTTCGCGTTCGGGGTGACCGCCGCGGGCGCCGGGATCAGCGTGCTCCAGGCCTGTGTGCTGAGCCTGCTCGTCTTCACCGGGGCCTCCCAGTTCGCGCTGGTCGGGGCACTGGCCGCGGGCGGGAACCCGTTCACCGCCGCCGCCGGGGCCTTCTTCCTCGGCACCCGCAACGCCTTCTACGGGCTGCGGCTCTCCCAGCTCCTCGCCCTCCCCGCGGCCGTCCGGCCCCTCGCCGCGCACTGGGTCATCGACGAGACCACCGCCGTGGCCCTCGCCCAGCCCGACCGCAGGTCGGCCCGGCTCGGGTTCACCGTCACCGGGCTCAGCCTCTACCTGCTGTGGAACCTCACCACCCTGCTCGGCGCGCTCGGCGCCGAGGCCATCGGGGACACCGCCGCCTGGGGGCTGGACGCCGCCGGTCCCGCCGTCTTCCTCGCCCTCCTCGCCCCCATGCTCAAGACCACCACCGAACGGGCCGTCGCCGGGCTCGCGCTCGTCCTCGGGCTGGGCTTCCTGCCCGTGCTGCCCGCCGGGGTGCCCGTGCTGATCGCCGCGCTGGCCGCACCCGCCGTGCTGTGGCTGAAGGGACGCCGCTCGTGAACGTCTGGATCGCCATCGGGCTCACCGTCGCCGGATGCTACGCCGTCAAGCTCGCCGGGCTCCTCGTCCCCGCCGGGGCCCTGGAACGGCCGGCGGTGCGCCGGCTCTCCGCCCTGCTCCCGGTCGCGCTGCTCGCGGCGCTCACCGCCCAGCAGACCTTCAGCACCGGCCACGACCTGGTCCTCGACGCCCGCGCCGCCGGGCTGGCGGCCGCCGCCGTGGCGCTGCTGCTGCGCGCCCCGTTCCTGGTGGTGGTCGCCGCGGCGGTGGTCGTCACCGCCGGAGTGCGCGCCCTCGGCGGCTGAGCCGCCCCTATGCCAGGGGCCGCCCGTACGCCCTCAGGGTCAGCAGCGCCTCGATGGTGACGATCGGCCGCCGCTCCAGGGTGCCGCCCGGGGCCCAGGCGCGGCGGCGCACCGGCCAGCCGCCGTCCGGCTGCTGCTCCGCCGCCAGGAAGTCCAGCGCGCGGCTCATCTCCTCGTCGGTGAACCAGCCCCGGGCCAGCGACTCCGGCCGCCGCGCGTAGTCGTACGGGAAGAGCGGCTCGCCCGGGGCGTAGCCGGGGGAGTGGGGGTACTCCTCGCGGCGGGCCGGGTCGAGCACCGCCAGGCGCCGCTCGCGCACCAGCCGGCCCAGCCGGTCCGCGGCCGCCGCGGCGCGGGGCCGGTCGGGGACCCCGTCGAGGAAGGCCACCGCGCCCTGGACCTCGTACGGGTGCGCCTGCCGCAGCGTCTCGACCCGCTCCCAGCAGAACTCCGTGGCCCGGAAGAGCCAGGCGTCCCAGATCCGGTTGCGGTGCAGCACCCCCACGACCGGCCCCGTCGTCACCAGCTCGCCCGGCGGGTCGTCGGCCGTCGGGTGCCAGGGGGCGGCCGGGTGCCCGCGCGGGACCGGGACGGCCAGCGGGAGCGCGCCCTCCGGGGTGGAGATCCGGGTCAGGTGGCGGCAGAGCCGCTCGATGCGCCGCCCGGCGCAGCGGCCGAGGCCGTCGAGGACCCGCAGGGCGTGCGCGGTGTGCAGGGGCTGGCTCAGCGGGCCGCGCAGATCGGGGTCCAGGGCGTGGCCGTAGCCGCCGTCGGCGCCCAGGTAGGAACCGAGGGCGGTGTCGACCGGGTCGGCGTCCCCGCCGAGGAAGTGGTACGCGAACCGGTGCTGCTCCAGCACCCGGGCCGTGAGCCAGATGAACTGCTCGGCGCGCGCCAGCGGGGCGGGTGCGGCCGCCGGGGAGGGCGCGGAACCTTCGTCTCCAGGCATGCGAGCCACCGTAGGGCGCGGGGACCCCGGCCGAGGGCGGCAACGGGGACGGTGCACTCTCCGGGGCGGGATACTGGGGTCATGCGGTTGACGATTTTCTGGGAGCGGATGGCGGAGCACTTCGGCGCGGCCTACGCCGACTCCTTCGCGCGGGACCACGTCCTGTCCGAGCTGGGCGGGCGCACGGTCCACCAGGCGCTGGACGCGGGCTGGGAGACGAAGGACGTGTGGCGGGCGGTCTGTTCGGCGATGGACGTGCCGGCCTCGCTGCGCTGACCCCCGCGGCCTCGCGGTCCGGGCGGCTTGGTCCGGGCGGCTTCGTGGTCCGGGCCGCGTGTGGGACAGACTGGGCGGCGTGGCAGCGACAGACGAGACGACCGAACGGCCCGAAGACCCGCAGGACGCACAGGACCCGCAGGACGCGCGGAGCCGAGTACCCGCCGGGGCGGCCCGCTCGGGGGGCAGCCCCGACGCACCTCCCCCCGGCCCCGCCCCCGCGCAGGGCCCGGGCGGCGGGCCCGAGGGGCCGGCGCCCGCTGCCGCCCCGGCCGGGGGAGACGCGCGGATGCCACGCTGGCTGCCCCGCGCGGTGGTCCTCGTACTGGCGCTCGTCGCGTGCTTCCAGCTCGGCAGCTGGGCCTTCCACCAGCTGATCGGGCTGCTCGTCAACGTCCTGATCGCGTTCTTCCTGGCCCTGGCGGTCGAACCCGCCGTGGCCGGGATGGCGGCCCGCGGCATGCGCCGGGGGCTCGCCACCTTCCTGGTGTTCCTGGGCGTGTTCGTCGCGGCCGCCGGGTTCCTCGCGCTGCTCGGCTCGATGCTCGCCGGGCAGATCGTCGACATGGTGGAGGGGTTCCCCCGCTACCTCGACCAGGTGATCGACTGGATCAACCGCACCTTCCGCACCGAGCTGTCCCGCCTGGAGATCCAGGACAGCCTGGTGCACTCCGACTGGCTCCGGAAGTACGTGCAGAACAGCGCCAGCGGGGTGCTCGACGTCTCCACCACCGTGCTCGGCGGGCTCTTCAGGCTGCTGACGGTCGGCCTGTTCTCCTTCTACTTCGCCGCCGACGGGCCCAGGCTGCGGCGCGCCCTGTGCTCCGTACTGCCGCCCGCGAAGCAGTCGGAGGTGCTGCGGGCCTGGGAGATCGCCGTCGCGAAGACCGGCGGCTACCTGTACTCGCGCGGGCTGATGGCACTGGTCTCCGGTATCGCCCACTACGTGGTCTTCGCGGTCCTCGGGGTGCCGTACGCGCCCGCCCTCGCGGTGTGGGTGGGGCTGGTCTCCCAGTTCATCCCCACCATCGGCACCTACCTGGCGGGCGCGCTGCCGACGCTGATCGCCTTCACCCTCGATCCCTGGTACGCGGTGTACGTGCTGGGCTTCGTGGTGGTTTACCAGCAGTTCGAGAACTACGTCCTCCAGCCGAAGCTCACCGCCAGGACGGTGGACATCCACCCGGCGGTGGCCTTCGGCTCCGTCATCGCCGGCACCGCCCTGCTGGGCGCGGTCGGGGCGCTCATCGCGATCCCGGCCGTGGCCACCCTGCAGGCCTTCCTCGGCGCGTACGTGAAGCGGTACGAGGTGGCGGGCGAGGAACCTACCGCTGCCCGTCCGCGCCGAGTACGGCTGCCAGGGCTTCGGTGACGGCCGCCTCGGCGGTGGCCTTGTCCAGGCCGAGCCCGCTGAGCGTGCCCTCGCCGTTCTCCAGCTCCAGCAGGGCGAGCAGGATGTGCTCGGTGCCCACGTAGCCGTGGCCCAGGCGCAGGGCCTCGCGGAAGGTGAGCTCCAGGGCCTTCTTGGCGTTGGCGTCGAAGGGGACGAGGGCGGGCATCTCCTGCGCCGCCGGGGGGAGGGTGGCGGTCGCGGCGGCGCGCAGGGCCTCCGCCGAGACGCCCTGGGCGGCGAGGACGAGTCCGGCCAGGCCGTCGGCCTCGGCCAGCAGGCCCAGCGCCAGGTGCTCGGTGCGGATCTCGGCGTTGCCGGCGGCGCGGGCCTCGTTCTGCGAGGCGATGACGACGTTGCGGGCGCGGGGCGTGAAGCGGGCGAAGCCCGCTTCGGGGTCGAGGCCGGGGTCGCCCTCCTTGTCGGCCTTGGGGACGAAGCGCTTCTGGGCGGCCTGGCGGGTGACGCCCATGCTGCGGCCGATGTCGGTCCAGGAGGCGCCGGAGCGGCGGGCCTGGTCGACGAAGTGGCCGATGAGGTGGTCCGCCACGTCCCCGAGGTGCTCGGCCGCGACGACGGCGCCGCTGAGCTGCTCCAGGGTGTCGGCGTGGGAGTTCTTGATGGCCTCGATCAGGTCGTCGAGGCGGACGGGATTGGTGATCCGGACGGGTTCCACGGAAGGGTTCGTCATAGGTGCAACCGTAGGTTGACACCTGAGGGGTGTCAACCATGGGTTGTCACTCGGGGGGTGGAGGGGGCTGGGGACGTGTCCCCTCCACCCCGCCGGCTCGCGCGGGGCCGGGCGAGCGTCAGGCGGCCGGCTGGTTCTGGCCCGCCAGCAGGCCCAGCAGCTGGTCCATCTCGTTCCGCCAGATGCGGTGCACGTTCATGCGGGTCGAGGTCGCCTGGCCGGGGAGCTGCATGCGGAACGAGCTCCAGATGGCGTTGCGCTTGACCTCGGTGATGGTCCCGACGGCCTCGTGGGGCGGTATCGCGAAGACGATCTCCTGCGGGCGGTTGCTCATCCGGCTGGCCCGGTGGAGCACCACGGCCTGCTCGGTCACGGTGACGAAGTAGTAGCTGAGGAACGCCTGGCCGATGAGGCCGAGCATGCTCATCAGCCACACGCTCGGGCCCGCGATGGCCTGGATCGTGACGAGGGGGCGGTCGCCGGGGTTGGCCTGGGCGAGGGCTTCTGCGACCTGCTGCTGGATCGTGGCCTTCTTGACGGCCATGGGTCCTCCTGAGCGGAATTTCACGGCCCCCGTCGTCGGGGGCACCGCAGAGTACCGGCCATCCGCGCGCCGCTCCGCGCCAGCCCGGAGGTGTGGGTCATGCGCCCTGAATTGGGTTCCCCCGCCCGCCTCGCGGGGTGTTGGAGCGATTGATTCCGTTTGCTGTCGGGGTCCTTGGGGTGCCCTGGCCTCCAACTCCCCACGCCCTATTGTGCGTTGACCCCGCTGGGCCAAGAATGCAGTGCACATGTCAACCGAAGGATCTTCGGTCGCATTCGTCACCAGAGGGGAACCCCCACATGAACAAGCCTCTCGCCGGCGCCGTGCTGTCCCTGCTCCTGACCGGAGCGGCGGCGACACCGGCCGTGGCCCAGGCCCCCGCCCCCCAGCGGGCCGCCGCGGTCACCTACGCGGGCACGGTCGCGCTCAGCAACTGCTCCGGCTCCGTGGTCCGCACGCCCGGCTCGCAGCCGGACGACCCCGCGCTCGTCCTCTCCAACGGCCACTGCCTGGAGACCGGCTTCCCGGCGGCCGGCGAGGTCCTCGTCAACCGCGCGTCCAGCCGTACCTTCTCCCTGCTCAACGCCGCGGGCTCCAGGGTCGCGACCCTGCGCGCGAGCAAGATCGCGTACGGGACGATGACGGACACCGACGTCTCGCTCTACCAGCTGACCAAGACCTACGCGCAGATCCAGAGCCAGTACGGCATCGCCGCGCTCACCCTCAACGACACCCACCCGGTGCAGGGTTCCTCGATCAAGGTGGTCTCCGGCTACTGGAAGCGCACCTACAGCTGCAGCGTCGACGGCTTCGTGTACCGCCTCAAGGAGGGCGACTGGACCTGGAAGGACTCGGTCCGCTACACCTCGTCCTGCAACACCATCGGCGGCACCTCCGGTTCGCCGGTGATCGACACGGCGACCGGCAGGGTCGTCGCCGTCAACAACACCGGCAACGAGGACGGCCAGCGCTGCACGGAGAACAACCCGTGCGAGGTGGACGAGGCGGGCAACGTGACGGTCCGCCAGGGCATCAACTACGCCGAGGAGACCTACGTCCTCGTCCCGTGCATCGGCCCCGGCAACCAGATCGACCTGAACCGCCCCGGCTGCACCCTGCCGAAGCCGTAGCCCCGCCCTGACGCAACCGTCCCCGCGGCCCCGCCGCCTCCGGCCGACCGGAGGCGGCGGGGCCGCGGCGCGTCCGCTCCCCCCGGGCCGGTCACCCGCGGGGCCGGCCGCCGGGGGCGGTGAGGGCGGTGGCGGCGGCGTCCAGGATGCTGCCGAAGGCCCGGGTGACCAGCGGGTGCACGAGCAGGCGGGTGGCCCGGGCGCCGAGGAGGGGGACGCGGACCTCGGCGCGGGTGGTCCAGCGGACGAGGGTGCCGCCGTCGGTCTCCGAGAAGGTCATCCGGCCCAGCTCGTGCCGGGACGGCGGCCAGCTGCGCGTGACGGTGTACTCGGTGGCGTACGGGGGGTCGTAGCGGGTGATGCGCTCCTCGAACCAGCCGATGAGCCAGAGGTGGCGGCGGACGGCGCCGACCCCGTACGGCGCCCCGGCGCCGCGTCGGGTCAGACGGCAGCGCAGCACCAGGGGCGAGGCCTCGTAGTGGGTGGTCGTGGTCAGCCAGCCGAACACCTCGTGGACGGGTGCGGCGATGAAGCGCTCGACGGTCACGGTCTCCATGGCGGGTGCCCTCCTCGGTCGGGGATCGTCATGGGGACAGGCCGGGCCGGCGGAACGTGACGGCCGGGCGGTGTGACGCGCACCACAGGGCGGAGCCCTCGCAGGGGCCCCGTCGTTGGTCCCCGGGGAAGCCCCCGCCGGGGGCGGCGGAGGGCGTTCCGCCTTCGGTGCGAAGGCGTTGGCGGGGGCGGCGCGCCCGGCTTGACAGGGAAATCGAACATCCATTCTGATGAGTTATCCACAGCCGCAACGGGCGTGGAAGCGCATTGTCAGTGGCAGGCGTTAGCGTCAATGGCGTGAAGCGATCGACTCAAGCAAACCGGGTGGAACCCATGGCAGGCACCGACCGCGAGAAGGCTCTCGACGCCGCGCTCGCACAGATTGAACGGCAATTCGGCAAGGGTGCGGTCATGCGCCTCGGCGACAAGCCGAACGACCCCATCGAGGTCATCCCCACCGGGTCGACCGCGCTGGACATCGCCCTCGGCGTCGGCGGGCTGCCGCGCGGCCGTGTGGTCGAGATCTACGGCCCGGAGTCCTCCGGTAAGACGACCCTGACGCTGCACGCCGTGGCCAACGCGCAGAAGGCCGGCGGCACCGTCGCCTTCGTCGACGCGGAGCACGCGCTCGACCCGGAGTACGCCAAGGCCCTCGGCGTCGACACCGACAACCTCATCCTGTCCCAGCCGGACACCGGTGAGCAGGCCCTTGAGATCGTCGACATGCTGGTCCGCTCCGGCGCCCTCGACCTGATCGTCATCGACTCCGTCGCGGCCCTCGTGCCGAAGGCGGAGATCGAGGGCGAGATGGGCGACTCGCACGTCGGTCTCCAGGCCCGTCTGATGAGCCAGGCGCTCCGCAAGATCACGGGTGCGCTCAACCAGTCCAAGACCACCGCGATCTTCATCAACCAGCTCCGCGAGAAGATCGGCGTGATGTTCGGCTCCCCGGAGACCACGACGGGTGGCCGCGCGCTGAAGTTCTACGCCTCGGTGCGCATCGACATCCGCCGCATCGAGACCCTCAAGGACGGCACGGAGGCGGTCGGCAACCGCACCCGCTGCAAGGTCGTGAAGAACAAGGTCGCGCCCCCCTTCAAGCAGGCCGAGTTCGACATCCTCTACGGCCAGGGCATCAGCCGCGAGGGCGGCCTGATCGACATGGGCGTGGAGCACGGCTTCATCCGCAAGGCGGGCGCCTGGTACACGTACGAGGGCGACCAGCTCGGCCAGGGCAAGGAGAACGCCCGCAACTTCCTGAAGGACAACCCCGACCTCGCCAACGAGATCGAGCGGAAGATCAAGGAGAAGCTGGGCGTCGGCGTGCGCAAGGCCGCCGAGGGCGGCGAGGCGGCCGCGGCCACCGAACCGGCCGACGCCTCCGTACCCGCCCCGGCGTCGAAGGCCAAGCCGGCGGCCAAGGCCGCCGTCGCCAAGAGCTGACCGTGCGGGAAGAGCAGGAGCGGGGCGGCAGAGCGAGGGGCGGCCGTGAGGGCCGCCAGGAGCTGCCGCCCCAGAGTCCCGAGGAGCAGGCCCGGGCGATCTGCCTGCGCCTGCTCACCGGGATGCCGCGCACCCGGCGGCAGCTCGCGGACGCCCTGGCGAAGCGGGGCATCCCCGAGGAGGTCTCCGAAGCGGTCCTCTCCCGGTACGAGGAAGTGGGCCTGATCGACGACGCCGCGTTCGCCGGGGCCTGGGTCGAGTCCCGGCACCGCGGCCGGGGCCTGGCCCGCCGGGCGCTGGCGCAGGAGCTGCGGACCAAGGGGGTGCACACCACCCTGGTCCAGGAGGCCCTGGAGCAGCTGGACTCCGAGCAGGAGGAGCAGACCGCCCGGGAGCTCGTGGAGCGCAAGCTCCGCTCGACCCGGGGGCTGGAGCGTGACAAGCGGATCCGGCGCCTGGCCGGGATGCTCGCGCGCAAGGGCTACCCGGAGGGCATGGCCCTGCGGGTGGTGCGCCGCGCCCTGGAGGCGGAGGGCGAGGACGCCGACGAGCTGGGGTACCCCGGCGACTGACCCCCGCGCGGGCGGTGGGGGTAGCCCCCGGCGGGGAGGCCGGGGCGCTCCAGTGCCGGGAGCGGTGCCCGCCGACAGAGTGGACGCATGATGCTGCGTTACGCCCTTCGGACCGTCCGGCACCGCACAGCCGGTTTTCTCGGAGCCTTCGTCGCGCTCCTGTGCGCGGCGGCCCTGATCACCGCCTGCGGCACCCTCCTGGAGACCGGGCTCCGGGGGAGGATCGCCACCGAGCGCTACGCGGGCACTCCGGTGCTCGTCTCCGCCGACCAGAACGTCCACGCGACCACGGTCACGGAGAAGAAGGGCAAGACCAAGACGAAGCACAAGGCCAAGCCCGTCGCCGAACGGGCCTGGCTGCCGGCCTCCGCCGTGGACACCGTCCGCTCCGTCCCCGGGGTCGAACGGGCCGTCCCCGAGCTCACCTTCCAGGCCGTTCCGCTGGCCGGACCGGCGGCCAGCGCGAAGCCCTCGTACGGGCACGCCTGGACCTCCGCCTCCCTCACCCCCTTCACCCTCGCCGAGGGCCGTGCCCCCGGGAACGGCGACGAGATCGTCATCGACCGCGACCTGGCTGCGCGGACGGGCCTCGCGACCGGCGCCCGGCTCACCGTGCAGGCCACCGGCGACCCGAAGACCTACACCGTCAGCGGCGTGGCCCGCACCACCGCCGGCGGACTCGGCCACCAGAGCGCCCTCTTCTTCTCCGACGCCGAAGCCCAACGGCTCGCCGCCCGCACCGGCAGGGTCTCGGCCATCGGCGTCCTGCCCGGCGCCGGGGTCAACGCCGAGCAGCTCGCCGCCCGGGTCGCACGGGCCCTCGAAGGCACCACCGCGCGGGTCTCCACCGGTGACGACCGCGGCCCGGTCGAGTTCCTCGACGCGGCCGGCGCGCGCACCAAGCTGGTCTCCATGGGCGGAGCGATGGGTGGCACCTCCCTCCTCGTCGCGATCCTCGTGGTCACCGGCACCTTCGCCCTCACGGTCCGCCAGCGCCACCGCGAACTCGCCCTGCTGCGGGCCGTCGCCGCCACGCCCCGGCAGCTGCGGGGCATGCTCGGCCGCGAAGCACTCCTCGTCGGGTTGGCCGCCGGAATCGCCGGCGCCGTCGCCGGACTGCCGCTGTCCGCCTGGCTGCACGGCCGCTTCGTCGCCACCGGGGCCGTCCCCGCCACCCTGGAACGCACCGCCGGGATCTTCCCGATGCTCGCCGCCGTCGCCGCCACCCTGCTGGGCGGCTGGGCCGCGGCCCGGATCAGCGGGCGGCGCGTCACCCGGATCCGCCCCGCCGAAGCCCTGGCCGAAGCCGCCGTCGAGCCGCCCCGTCCCGGCTGGACCCGTACGGTCACCGGACTGCTCCTGCTGGCCGGCGGCGCCGCACTCGTCGTCGTCCTCGGCTCGCTGCGCACCGAACCGGCGTCGACGCCGGTCACCTTCCTGGCCGTGGTCGTGCTGGCCGGCGCCGTCTCGCTGCTCGGCCCGCTCCTGGTACGGGGCGCGGCCGCGCTGCTCGCCGGACCGCTGGCACTGACCGGTCCCGGCGGCCGCCTGGCCACCGCCAACCTGCGGGGCAACGCCACCCGCATGGCGTCCGCCGTCACCCCGCTCACCCTGCTGGTCGCGATGACCTGCACCGTGCTGTTCCTCACCCCCACCCTCGGCGACGCGGCCCGGACGCAGGCCCGCGAGGGCGTACGGGCGGCGTGGGTGCTCGGCGCCCAGGGGCCGGGGGTCGGCCCGCAGGCGGCCGAACGCGTCCGCCGCACGCCCGGGGTCACGGCCGCGACCGAGATCGTGCGCACCTCGGTACGGGTCGGCCTGGCGAAGTACGCGGCCCAGGGCGTGACCCCGGCCGGACTGACCCGCACCTGGGACCCCGGGGTCACCGCCGGCAGCCTGGAGGGCTTCGGCGAGGGCCGGGCGGCGGTCAGCGAACTCGCCGCCGAGCAGCTGGGACTGCGGCCGGGCAGCCCGCTGCGGCTGACCCTGGGCGACGGCACCCCCGTGACGCTGACCGTCTCCGCCGTGTACGCGCGGAGGCTGGGCTTCGGCGACGTGACGCTGCCGCACGCGCTGGTCGCCGCGCACGTCGACAACCCGCTGGCGAGCAGCGTGCTGGTGGCGGCGGAGCCGGGCGTCGGCCGGGAGCGGCTGGCCGCCGCGGCGGGGGCGCAGGGGGCACCGGGGGCGGTGTCGGTGCTGTCGGCGGCGCAGGCCGACGCGGCGCGGGCCCGCCGGGACGCGGCCGGGGCGGAGGTCGACCTGCTGGCCATGGGCCTGGTCCTGGCCTTCACCGCCATCGCGGTGGTCAACACCCTGGCCATGTCCACGGCCGAGCGGTACCGGGAGTACGCGCTGCTGCGGCTGGCGGGGGCGCAGCGGCGGCAGGTGCTGCGGATGCTGCGGGCCGAGGCGGTGGGGGTGCTGCTGATGGGGGTGGTGCTGGGGTCGGGGATCGCGGCGGCGGTGCTGACGGCTTTCAGCGTCGGGATGACGGGGGCGGCCGCGCCGGTGGTCCTGCCGGTGGTGTGGGCGGCGGTGGCCGGTGCGGCCGCGCTCCTGGCCCTCCCCGCCGTCGCCCTCCCGGGCCGCCGGGCCCTGCGGCTCCGCCCGGTGGACGCGGCGACGTCGTCCTGAGCGGGGGCGGGCAGGGGATCCCCGCCCCGCTCAGCGGCGGTCCCTACGCCGGGGTCGTGGGGAGGCCCGCGGCGCGCCAGGCCTGGAAGCCGCCCGTGAGGTCCGTCGCCCGGTGGAGTCCCAGCGCCCGGAGCGATGCCACCGCCAGCGAGGACGCGTAGCCCTCGTTGCAGATCACCACCGCCCGCACCTCGTGCGAGACGGCCTCCGTCAGGCGGTGCGACCCCTGGGGGTCCAGCCGCCACTCCAGTTCGTTGCGCTCCACGACCACCGCCCCCGGGATCACTCCGTCCCGCTCGCGCAGCGCCTGGTAGCGGATGTCCACCAGCAGGGCGTCCCCGTCGCGCCACGCCGCGTACGCGGCCTGCGGCTCCACCCGCGTGTACGCCGCGCGGACCCGCTCCAGGAGCTCGTCGATGCCCACAGGGCCCTGGGCGCTCACTGCCAGTCCGCCGGGCGCTCGACGTGCTCCAGGCGGAGGACGGCCCCGCTGCGGCTGTAGCGGCGGATCAGGGGAAGCGGCGGGTAGTAGGCGTGGACCGAGATCGCGTGCTCGGAGTCCGACGGGTTGAGCACCTCGTGGACGTGGTGCTCGCCGAAGGCCCGCCCGGTCTGCGCACCGAGGCTGCGGGTGCGGTCCACGTCCGGGGCCAGCTCCAAGGTCCGCCAGCCCTCCGAGGGCAGCCGCACCGTCAGGGAGTGCTCGGTGAGCCGGCCCCGCGCGGTCGCGAACGCGCCCCGCGACTCGGCGTGGTCGTGCCAGCCGGTGCCGGTGCCCGGCGGCCATCCGATCAGCCAGGCCTCGCTCCCGCCCGGGCCGTCGAGCCGGATCCAGGTCCGGCCCTCCGGATCGAGGGGCAGCGAGTCGACGACGCCGGGGTCGGCGGCGGTGCGCAGGGCGAAGGCGAGGAGTTCCGCCGCGGTGGGGGCGGTGGAGCGGGTAGGGGCGTGCGTGGACACGGAAGCAGACATCGGGGCGTGACCGTCCTGGGGTTCGCGAAAGGGGCGCGCGGGCCCGGAAGGGCAGCGGGGCGCGCGGGTAGGTGGCGAATCAGCAGGAGGGGCGACACACGCAGCCCGCGTAGCGGAGCAGGTCCATGTGAACCCTCCGCCACAGGCGTACGTCGTTGCCGGTCATTCGGCGAGTGAACCACGAGTGCCCGAGGGCGGTCAATCGATCACAGGGGCGGGTGTGGCGGGGGCACCCGCCGGAGCGCCCGCGCGTACCGCGTCCGCCGCCGCGTACAGCTCGGCCGGGCGGACCCCCGCGAAGGTCGCCGCGAGGTGCCCGTCGGGCCGCACCAGCAGGACGGTGTGCGCCGGAGCCCCCGGGTAGCCGTCCGCCACCAGCAGCTCGGCCGGGACCGGCAGGGCGGTCACGGCCGCGGCGAGCCGGGGCATCAGCCCGGCCCCCGCCCAGTGCCGCCGGTCCCACACCCCGGTACCCGGTGCGACCAGCAGCACCAGGAGCTTCCCCCGGCCCAGCAGGTCCCGCAGCGGGACGGTGGACCCGTCGGGTGCGCAGACCGGTACGTTCGCCACGGGGCCGCCCGGGTCCGTGTCCGTGGGGACCTCGCGCACGGCCACCGGCGGCGCGTACACCGGCCGGCCGCCCAGCGGGCCCCGGCCCAGGTGCCCGTCGGTGAGCAGGGATTCGGCGGACCGCCCCGACCCCGGCAGGAGGCTGCGCAGTCCGGCTCCGCCGCGCAGGACGGGCATGGTCTGGTCGGCGGCGCGCAGCCGGGCGGCGACGGCCGTGCGCCGCTCGCCCTCGTAGCTGTCGAGCAGGGCGGCGGAGGCCCCCTGGTGCCAGTCCAGGGCCAGCTTCCAGGCGAGGTTCTCCGCGTCGCGCAGTCCCTCCTCGACGCTCTGGGTGCCGAGCGCGCCCAGCAGGTGCGCGGCGTCGCCGGCCAGGAAGGCCCGGCCGTCGCGCCAGCGCCGGGCGAGGCGGTGGTGCTGGATGTGCACCCCGGTGTCGATGAGGTCGTACGGGGGAGTGCTGCCCCCGCACCACAGCGCCAGGGTGTCGCGGATCAGGGTGACGAGGGCGTCCGGGGTGACGAGGTCCCCGCGCGGGGGCAGCAGCCAGTCCAGCCGCCAGATTCCGTCGGACAGCGGCCGGGCGGTGATCTCCTCGGGCCCGGCCGGCGGGTTGCGGTGCAGCAACGCCTCTCCGGGCCAGGGCAGTTCGGCGCGCAGCGCGGCCACGGCGTGGCGCTCGACGGCGGTCCGGCCCGGGAAGCGGATGCCGAGCAGCTTGCGCACGGTGGAGCGGGCCCCGTCGCAGCCGACCAGGTGGCTGCCGCGCCACCAGGTGCTCTCCCCGCCCCGGGTGCGCGCGGTGACCCCGCGGTCGTCCTGCTCCAGGGAGTCCAGCTTGGTGTCGGTGACCAGTTGGACGAGGGGATGGGCGCCGGCGGCGGCGCGCAGACCGCGCGTGAGGGCGTGCTGCGGGACGTGCAGGGGGCCGGGGCGGTCCTCGAAGGTGATCCGCCGGACTTCCTGACGACGCCTCATGGTGCGCCAGGCCGCGTACCGGGCGCCCTCGTCGCCCAGGGTGGTGCAGCCCAGCCGGTGCACCATGGCCGTGGTGTCGGAGTGCAGCACGACGCTGCGGGCGGGCCGGGGCTCGTCCTTGCCGGGCCCTTCGTCGAGGAGGACGGAGGGCACGCCGTGGCCGGCCAGGGCGAGGGACAGGGAGAGTCCGACGGGGCCCGAGCCGACGACGATCACCGGGTCCATGATGCGGCTCCCGATGTCCGGTATGTGATCACAGAACGTATGCAACCCACTGGAGGTTCCGGCGTCAAGTGACCCCGGTCCGGACAAAGCAGTGTGGTGCGGCGGAGAGTTCCGCCGCACCACACAGGCTACGCATCATGCGGGACTGACCGGACGTCAGCCCCCTACGCCGCGGCCCCCGAGTTGGCCCCGGTGGCCAGGTCGTCCACCTCGGCCACGGCGAGCACCGCACCGGTGCTCTTCTTCGACTTCCTCAGCCGGCCTTCCATCCAGGAGGCGAAGGAGGTGAGGGCGAAGTTCACCGCGATGTAGATCAGCGCGACCACCACGAGCGTGGCGATGGTGTTGCTGTAGTTCGCCGAGATCTGTCGGTTCGCGGCCAGCAGGTCGGTGAGGCCGAGCAGCGAACCGCCGAGCGCGGTGTCCTTGAGGATCACCACGAGCTGGCTGACCAGGGCGGGCAGCATCGCCGTGACGGCCTGCGGGATCAGTACGTGGACCATGGTCTGGCCCTTGCGCATGCCGATCGCCTTGGCGGCGTCCGTCTGGCCGCGGGGCAGCGACAGCACGCCCGCGCGGACGATCTCGGCGATGACCGCCGCGTTGTACAGCACCAGGCCGGTGACCACCGCGTACAGCGGGCGGAAGTCGGAGGCCACGGCGGGCACGAACTTCACGAAGAACGCGTAGCCGAACATCATCAGCATCAGCACCGGGATGGCGCGGAAGAACTCGACGACGACACCGACCGGGACGCGCACCCAGGCGTGGTCGGAGAGCCGGCCGATGCCCAGCAGGGCGCCCAGGGGCAGGGCGATCACCATGGCGATCGCGCCCGACTTCAGGGTCTCGCCGAGGCCGGGGAGCAGATAGGTGCTCCAGACCCGCCCGTCGGTGACGAAGGGGCTCCACTTGTCGGCGTCGAGCTGGTGCTTCTCCGCCATGACGGACAGGATCCACCAAGCGGCGAGCGCGAACAGGACCAGGAAGACGGCCGTGTAGATCCAGTTGCGGGCCTTGGCCTTGGGGCCGGGGACGTCGTACAGCACCGAGGTCATCGCTTCACCGCCGCTCGCTTGGCCACCCAGCCCAGCAGCAGACCGGTGGGAAGGGTCAGCAGGCAGAAGCCGAGGGCGAAGATCCCGAAGACGGCGAAGAGCGCGTCCGCCTCGTTCTCGATCATTTCCTTCATCAGCAGGGCCGCTTCGGCCACGCCGATGGCCGCCGCCACCGTGGTGTTCTTGGTGAGGGCGATCAGTACGTTGGCGAGCGGAGCGATGACCGCCCGGAAGGCCTGGGGGAGCACGATCAGGGTGAGCACCTGGAAGAAGCTCAGCCCCAGCGCGCGGGCGGCCTCGGCCTGGCCCACGGGCACGGTGTTGATGCCCGAGCGCAGCGCCTCGCAGACGAAGGTACCGGTGTAAGCGGTCAGCGCGAGGACGGCCAGTCGGAACCCGGTCTCCTTGGAGGTGTCTCCGCCCAGGTTGATCGTGAGGGTCTGGTAGAGGCCCAGCGAGCTGCCGATGATCAGCAGGGTCAGCGGGGTGTTGCGGACCAGATTCACGTACGCGGTGCCGAAGGCCCGCATCAGCGGGACGGGGCTGACCCGCATCCCGGCCAGGACGGTGCCCCAGACCAGGGACCCCACCGCCGAGTAGAGGGTGAGCTGAACCGTCACCCAGAAGGCTCCGAGCAGGTCGTACTGCCCGGAATCAAGAAAGTCGAACACGATGCCCTGCGCTCTCCCCAGGATGGCCGGCGAGGTGGGGGGGGGGGGGGGGGAGAGGGGGGGGGGGGGGGGGGGGGAGAAAAAGAAAGCGAAATCGCTGGGTGGTGGGGGTGGGGGGGGT